>DASZXJ010000113.1:0-14837 GCA_035545895.1 Tepidisphaeraceae bacterium
CTGGATGGCGCACAGCGACGGTTCGCTTTTCTGGTACAACGACCGTTGGTACGAGTACACCGGCATGACGCCGGAAAGTCAGGCCGGTTGGGGGTGGCAGGCCGTGCATGATCCCAATGAGCTGCCTCGGGTGATCGAAAAATGGAAGCAATCGCTGTCCGCGGGGACCCCATGGGAGGATACGTTTCCGCTTCGACGCTACGACGGCGAATTTCGCTGGCACCTGTCGCGCGCCAGGCCTTTTCGCAATGCCGACGGCGAAATCACCCTCTGGTTCGGGACCAACACCGATATCACCGATCAGCGAAATCTGGCGCGCGAGCGTGAAGAACTGCTTTCGGCAGAGCGAGCAGCGCGCGCCCAGGTCGAACACATCAGCCGAATGAAAGACGAGTTTCTCGCAACGCTGTCGCACGAATTGCGAACACCGCTGACTGCCATTCTGGGATGGTCGCAGATCATCAAAAACGCCAAACAGGATCCCGTGATGCTCAGCGAAGGCGTCGGCGTGATCGAGCGCAACGCGCGCGCCCAGGCCAAGCTGATCGACGATCTACTGGACATGAGCCGGATCATTTCCGGCAAGATCCGGCTGGATGTTCAGCGCGTCGATTTGGCGGGAGTGGTCAACGCCGCCATCGAATCCGCGCTTCCCTCCGCGCAGGCCAAAGGCGTGCATCTTCGCAAAGTGCTCGATCCGCTGACTGGGCCGATCGCCGGCGATCCCAATCGCTTGCAGCAGATCATCTGGAATTTGCTCAGCAACGCTGTGAAATTCACTTCCAGGGACGGCAAGGTTGACGTATTGCTTGAACGAGTAAATTCACACGTTCAGATCACCGTCTCCGATACCGGCCAGGGAATCAGCCCCGAATTCCTGCCTCATGTATTTGATCGCTTTCGTCAGGCGGATTCTTCCACCACCCGCGAATTCGGCGGATTGGGACTTGGCCTGGCCATTGTCAAACAACTGGTCGAATTGCATGGCGGCAATATCAATGTGGCCAGCGGCGGAAAGGGGCTTGGCGCCACATTTACGGTCACTCTGCCTTTGGCTGCGATGCGCCACGGCGATGAGCCGCGCGAACATCCGACGTCCTCCAATATCGGCGTGTCGGCGGGTTTGGAAGGCATCTCCCTCAAAGGCGTAAAAGTCATGGTCGTGGATGATGAGCACGATGCGCGGCAGTTGATTCAGCGGCTGCTCGTGGAGCGAGAAGCCGACGTGCTCGTTGCCGAGTCGGCATCGCGGGCGCTTGAGATTCTTCAGGATGAGTCGCCGGATGTCCTGTTGAGTGATATCGGCATGCCGCAAATGGACGGCTACGAATTTATCCGCAAAGTACGAAGCCTGCCGTTTGAAAAGGGCGGCCGCACGCCTGCGGTCGCATTGACAGCTTTCGCCAGATCCGAAGATCGCACGCGCGCGATGATGGCGGGATACCAGGTGCATCTGGCCAAGCCGGTCGAGCCGCAGGAATTGGTCGCTACCGTCGCCAGCATCGTCGGAGTGCTGACTAAAAATTAAGCCGGATAATTTTTGACATTGCATCGCCCACCGATGAATATATCCCTACTACCGTAGGGAGCATTGGCACTGGCTGGCCATTAATCTCCGCGACATTTCGAGGGAGGCGCCGTGACGAATTCACAACGGGCAATTGTAAATCGCATGATGAGAGTGATTGTAATGACCTTGCTTGGAGCGGGCGTGTTGGGTCGATCGTCGTTGACCCGGGCACAGACGCCAACGGCGGGTTTATCGCAAGCCGCGCCGCGCGGTATCTTGATGATCCGAACGCTCAGCCTCTGATCGATGACGTCAACAAGGTGCTGTTTCGTCGAAACGAGCTGGCTGCCAAATATGCCGAACAAGGCGCCAAGGCGCGCAATTCATTGGAAGCCGAAATCATTTTCGTCAATGAGGGGAAAATCCCGCAACCAACCACGCGAATGACGACCCGTCCAACGTCGATGCCGATGCGGCCATCCCCGCCGCCTTTCATACAGCAGCAGAAATGAATGATTGTTGTCATTACGATATCGAACCTCCTGCATTCAGGTAAAATTATTCATCGCCGGATGAATAAAGTGCGGTTGAAACTTGCAGTATTCGCTCTGCTGCTTTTACAGGGCTGTATCTCTTATAAGCACCCGACTTCTGCATTCATCAATCATGGCCAGCCCACGGCCAACGAGTCTTATCGAACGATTCGTGAAGTCGCGGCCGCCAGTCCGCTGTATTCCGCCATCCCGCGCGATCGAAAGCAGATTCGCTGGTTTGATGCGCCGCACTGGCTGGCGTGGACATTTTTTGGAAATGAAAACGACGGCATCTTCGGCGAGGAACTGAACCCGCCTTATTCCAATATGCCGAGTTTCAAATCGTTCCTCGCCTGGTGGACGCGAAACCCCATGGCGAATTTCTGCTTGTACGTCATTGGCAGCGGAGACTGGAAAACGCATCACTCGTTTTCGATCCTGCAATCCGATTCGGCCGGCACGCGAATTCTTAAATCCGAAAAAAGTCCATCGGTTTTCGGTACTGGAAGTTCCGCGATCATCATCGCGTTTAATGATTTCAAGCCTTATCTCTCATTCAAATTTCCGCTCGGAAAATATCATCAGACCGATTTTTATCTGGGCTGGCGGCCGCGCGGGCACTTCGGATTGAAGTTTCGGCCATATCTGAAAACGTCGAAGTGAAACGGCGGCCTGTCCACCGATTCGCGTTAAAGTTAAGGTGAGTGACGATGTTAGCCAATTCTATCTCCAGGCCGCGAAGCATTTATGCCGCCAAACTGCGCGAATTTCCGGAGTTTTGCTTTTCTAATGAGGCTGTCTTTCAGCAGCAAGGGAAATGGCGAGATTACTTTCGCGCGCGAATTGGCTCGGCATTTGACGACCGGATCATCTTCGATGTCGGCTGCGCGGATGCTTCTTTTCTGATGAAAATCGCCGCGAAATTTCCCGCCACCGCGTTTGTCGGTTTGGATTGGAAATGCAAACCCCTTTACACCGGTGCCCGGCAAATCGTCGAATTGGGCTTATCAAACATCGCCCTGATCCGTGGCCGGGCTCAGGATGTATCGCGCATTTTCGGCAAAAGCGAACTCAGCGAAGCCTGGGTCTTTCATCCCGAACCCTGCAACCGGCCTGCCGAGCTGAAAAATCGCTTGATCGCCAAGTCATTCCTGATCGATCTGCATCAAGCACTTGCGAACGAACACTCGTCGCTTCAAATGAAGACCGACCACGCTGGCTATTTTCAATGGGTTTTAAGCCTGTTTGGTTTGCCCGAGCCGGACTGGTTCCAGCATACCGTGGCTGGCTTTGCTCGTTTCAGGGCGAAGGATTTGATGAATAAAAACGATCTTCCCGGCGTCAGCCGAACAGTTCAGCAATGCTTCGCAGTTCCCATTTATTCGGCAAATTATTGGCACGACCCTGTTGCTCTCGCGCATTCATCGAACAAATATTTTGCGGATGAATCGACCGTCTTTGAAAGTCGTTTCATCAAGAAGCGCCGGCCGATTTATTACGTGGAGATGCGCAAGAGATAGCTACGCACTTTCAATCGCGGTGTCGTTCTGCAAGTTCGTCCGATTTGGCTTTCGCGGAGTTATTGCACTAATTGGGTCGGCAGGCTCTTGGCGATGTTTCCCAGGGCAACGGGGAGCTGGTTCGGGTCGGAAATTGAGATGAACGTGCCGTTGCCGCGCTTGAGTGTCGCCAGATTGGCAGCGGCTGTTGCGTCGTTGGTCTCATTCCAGAAAACGACGTAGACACTGATTTTATATGTGTTCCAAGCGGTGTCCGCGTCGGCATTGGCCTGGGCGAGCAGTTGTGCGGCGTTCATCGAAGGATGCTGGCCGTCGCTGTCCTGGGTCGGCTCACCGTCGCTGACGATGATCATGGTCTTCATGTTATTGGAGGTATAGGCGTTGAAGACAGCCAGGCCGCCTTCAATTCCGGCAGCAATATCGGTTCCGCTGCAGGCGGGCATCCCTGAACTGCCGCAAGTCTTGAGCGAACTGATGGCGTTGCTCAGGGTTGTGTAATTGCCACTGATGGATTGCAAGGGTGCGATGGTTTTCGATTTGCCGGTCTGCGCGACGATGCCCAAGGCGCCCGCGCCGCTGCTGTTATTCAGGTTATCGAGAAATGCCTGGTCGCCCTTTTTGGCATTGCTTAATTCACTGTTGAACGAGGATGTAATATCCTGGACGATGACCGAGTCAACTCCCGTCGCAAAAGCGGCGGTGGAGGTTGCGCTGAGTTCGATCGAGTTCACACCGAACATGCCGGCAAAGGTCAACTGCACGGCGTTGCCGCGCGCTTTGGTGAGTTTCAGAACGATTCGCATCGAATTGGCCAGGCTTTCATTGCTGGCGCTGAGCGCGGAAAACTGGCGGGTGGACGAGTCCCATGTCCCAAGTTGGATATCGCTGTCGAGCAGCACGAGCTGCCTGCCGTCAACTTTGTTCGCCAAAGCGATGTCCTTGGCGCGTTTTCGCGCTTCTGCGGGGCTGACTCCAAGCCCGCTGCACCCGGCGAGCGTCGCCGCATCCAGCGTTGCCCGCAGTTCCGATTTGGCGAGTTGGGCATGTCCCACGTCCACGCCGAGCGAAATCAGGCCCAGCAGCACAAACAGGCCAATGGCCAAATAAAGCAGGGCAGAACCACGGCGGAATCGTCGCTTGTTATCTGTCCAATGGTTGATCATCGAATTTCCTGAACTGGCGGAATCTTGGATTATCGGAACACATTTGGCAGACCCCAATGGACGATCTGCCGGACCATCTGCACATCGGCATAATTTGCCTGTCATTGAAGTAATTGTTCAAAGATCCCAATACCCCAGAGGCCAAAAATCGGATAACGAATAACGCGGGTCAATTGAATGCGAAGAATTCAGCGGCGTGCTGGTTCAAATGAATTCCACGCGCCCGTTCATATCAGGTGGGTCAAAAATGACGCGATAGCACAGACCTATCGCGATGGATTCATCTTCGCGACCAGTTCATCGCTTTGTCGGATCATTGTATCGATTGCATCGCGATTGTCGTAATAATAAGACAGCGCTGCGTGAACGTCCGCGAGCGTGATTTGTGGCCATGCGGAGACGATCTCGTCAGGCGAATCACCCAATTCTGTGCGAATCACAATGTCCTGAACGCGAATGCGCGTCCCCGACACACAAGGCTTGCCTCCAGCGATGCCCGGCGTGGAAATGATGTGCTGTCGATAGGCTGCAGCAAGACTCATCGACCCAAAGTATATATCCTCTGCCCGGACACCGGACAAATTGCCCGAATTATTCAACCTAACTTTCATCGGCGAATCGATAATGCAGATTGGAAAAACGCTTAATCTATAGTCTGCGCCAAAGTTGGGAAAAGCACGCGAGCCTCCGACTCGAGTAGAATGGGGCGGATTCCATTCGAGATCAGTGAAATGCAATAAAATGCTGGCGGAGCGGTTGGACCGAAGGTTCACTCCTCATAGTGGAGAGTGGGGGGACCTTCGATCCACCCGCTACGTCATTATTTCATCTCACGGTTATCCTCCCGCGATGGCGCCGACGATAAAAAACGGTTCAGCGCCTGTCGCGATCTTTTCAGGCAGGGCTTTATCCGGTGAATCGTGCGTGAGGTCTTCTTCGCAGGCAAAAAAACGGAGCATCGGACGATGCTTCAGCGTTCCGTGATCGCGTATTGTTCCGCGCAAAACCGGAAAGTTGTTTTCAATCGCGTCCAGGATCGACTTGACGGTGACCGGTCGGGCCACATCCACTAAAACTTCTCGTTCGGTGACGTTGGCCAGAGTTCTCAGGTGTTGTGGGAGAATGACGCGGATCATTGCAAATCGAGAACGCAGTTGCGTTATTTCAACGTCTGAACTTCAACGGACAGCACTGCCGGCAGGTCATGAACGATGGCCTTCCAGTTGTCGCCGCCGTCGGGCGAGCAGTAAACCTGTCCGCCGGTGGTTCCGAAATAGATGCCGCAGTCTTCAAGGGAATCGACCGACATCGCATCGCGGAGGATATTCACGTAACAATCCTTCTGAGGCAGGCCATTGGTCAGGGGTTCCCACTGGTTGCCACCCGTGCGGCTGCGATAGACGCGCAGCTTTCCTTCAGGGGGATAGTGTTCTCCATCGCTCTTGATGGGCACGACGTAAATCGTTTCCGGTTCATGCGCATGGACATCGATCGGGAAGCCAAAATCCGTCGGGAGGTTGCCGCTGATCTCGTGCCAGTTTTCACCGGCATCATCGGTGCGCATGACATCCCAGTGCTTTTGCATGTACAGCGTATTGGGCTTGTCCTTGTGCATGGCAATGCGATGCACGCAATGACCGATCTCCGCGGTGGGATTGGGCAGGAAATTGGAATTCAGCCCCTTGGTAATCGGTTTCCAGTTGTTGCCGCCATCGTCGGTGCGGAAAGCGCCGGCAGCCGAGATGGCGATGAACATTCGCTTGGGATTGTTGGGATCGATCAGGATGGTGTGCAGTCCCATGCCTCCCGCGCCGGGCGACCATTTATCGCCTTGCGTGGCGCGAAGTCCGGCCAGTTCGTGCCAGGTGTTTCCGCCATCGGTCGATCGGAACATGGCTGCATCTTCCACGCCGGCGTAGATCGTGTCGGGGTTGTCCACCGAGGGTTCGATATGCCAGACGCGTTTGAATTCCCATGGATGTTGCGTGCCATCGTACCACTGGTGGGTGGTGAGCGGCTTGCCGGTTTGCGCGGAGATATCGTAGGCAAACTTGTTGCTCTGCCCTGCGGGCATGCCGCCCGGTCCGGGCGGGGGCGCGCCGCCGGGCACTTCCCAGGTTTTGCCGCCATCGTTGGATCGCTGAATGATTTGTCCAAACCAGCCGCTGGTCTGCGATACATAAATTCGATTGGGATCGACCGGCGAGCCCTTCACGTGATAAATTTCCCAGCCGCCAAAGAACGGGCCGCTGACATCCCAGTTATCGCGCTTGCCGTCGGAATTCAGAACAAATGCGCCTTTACGCGTGCCGACCAATACCCGTACTGAACTCATTTGAATCTCCTTGAATTGCGCCCAGTATTTCGACCGCCAATCAATTCTGCCGGATCAACCGCCTGGAGTAAACATGGGAGCGCGTCCAAGTGTTCGCCGTGCATCGGCGAGTTGTCCGCGATGGTTCATCTGGTGCATGGCGATCACCAGAAATGTCTGGCCGGCTGTTTGAAGCGCCTGCTCCAAACCGCGCGGCGGAGACTTGGTGGGGCGGTCCAGTCCCGCTTCGCCCAACTCGTCAAGCGTCTTGAGATTCCGGGCTCGCAATTCCTTGTATGTGCGAAGGATTTCATCGTAGGACGGGTAGGCGCTGCCATTGGGCTGAGGTTCGGTGCCCGCAGCAAACAAATGTTTCCACTTGTCCACTGGATTGGGTTCACCAAAAATGATGCGCGGAATGTTACCTTCGACGTAGGTCAGGTGCCCCAGCACCCAAAGCGGGTGATTGCCGCCTTTGACGGTGGGCGAGGTCAGGGGCGCATCGCGCAGGTCGTCGACCAGCATCATCGTGGCCATATCGGTCATCACCAGCGCGTTACGAATCAGATCGATGGCTTTCATGGTTTCTCCTTATCGGGTTGCGGATTTCCTGTTTTGTGCAAGTTGTTTGATGCGCTTCAGGCCCCATTCCCAGCCCATGGTCACGCCTTCGCGATGTTCTTTGGGAATCAGGCCCATCGCTTTGTGCGTGAACTTCAATCGAGTGGCGCTTCCCTCGGACGCGAGTCGATATTGCAGGTGATTGATCCCGGGATAGGACATAAACAAAGGCCCGCAGATTTCCAGGATCGTCGGCGGTTTGATGACCTGAATATGCCCCCAGAGGTGGCCAGTGTTGTTGCCCAGGTCGCGGAACAATCTCCCGCCCGGCCAGGCTTCGAGTTTCATCGGAAAAGGTTTGCTATCCGGCATTTGTCCTTCCGGGCCGAGCTGGTCGAGAATCGCTTCGAATACAATTTCGATTGGCGCTTCGATCAATTCTTCCTTTTGGATGTCGATGGTCGAAACATTTGGGTCGGAGGCTTGCATGGCTTAATTCTCCTGCTCGGGTTGATGGTGTTGTTGCTCTCGCTCGCGCGCCTTGTATTCCGCTGCCGCCTTGATTCGCGAGAGATGATGACTCCAGAAACGCTCGAAGGTTTTAATCCAGTCGTGCACGGGTTTGAGCTCCTGTGCGTTAAGCCGGTAAAGCCGTCGTTGCCCACGGTGGCTGACGGAAACGACTCTCACTCGTCGCAGTACACCCAGATGCTTGGACACGGAAGGCTGGGGAATTCGAAGCGATCGGACCAGATCGCCCACCGCATGTTCGCCGTCGCGGGCGAGCATGCCGATGATCCTTCGCCGCTGAGGCTCGGCAATGGCGTTGAATACATCGGAAGTTGTCGCGGCGCGGGGCATTTTCAAAACTATAATATTCCCATATGGGAATATATCAACAACCAATTTTACTTCGCTGGCTTTTCTTTCATGGTTCACGGGTGTGGAAGCCCGCCGATCTCCAAAATCGGACGGATTTCCACCGTGCCTCGCTTGGCGCCGGGGATTTTGCCGGCGATGGCGATCGCGGCGTCGAGGTCTTTGGCGTCGATCAGAAAATATCCGCCAAGCTGCTCGCGCGTTTCAGCAAAGGGACCATCGGTCACCAGCCGTTTTCCTTCGCGAATCCGCACGCTGGTTGCAGTCGAAATCGGCTGCAGGGGATTGGCGGAGATGAACTGTCCATTGGCATGGAGGTCGCGCGCCAGTTGTGTCGATTCCTCGTAGCAGTGCTGGCGTTCGGAATCGGTCATGGCGTTTTCGCCCATGTAAATGAGAAGCATGTATTTCATTAGGTTCTCCGCTGACTGGTCAGTTCTTCATTGATGGGCCTGATTTCCAGTGACCCGCCCACGCGCATGCAGGGCATTTGCGACATGAGCTGGATGGCATGGTTGAGGTCGTTTGCCTCGAGCACCATCACGCCGCCAAGTTGTTCCTTGGTTTCGGTGAACGGGCCATCGGTGATGGATGATCGGCCATTTTCAAATCGCAGGGTTGTCGCGGTTTCGGTGCCCTGAAGCCCGATGCCTTGAACGTAATGCCCATTCTTTTTCAGCATGGCTTCGAATGCAAAAAGGTCAACCATCAAGGCATCGCGATCGCGGGCGTTCATTGCCTGCCATTGTTTCTCGTCATGATATCCAAGACAAAGGTATCTCATATTTGCTCATTTATTTTGGGGAACGATGACCATCCATTGCACGCCAAATCGGTCGGACAGCATTTCGAAACTCAATGAGAAAAACGTCCTGGTCAACGGCATATCCGCTGTTCCGTCATCGGAAAGTGCTTTACTGGAAATCGGAGGCTTCGAATATCTGGCGAATTTCGATGTCAGAGTCCTCGCCGGGCATGGGATTGGGGCAGCGCTTGACCCAGTCGATGGCTTCCTGCTTGGACTTGCACTGCCAGACCCAATAGCCGGCGACGAGTTCCTTGGTTTCGGCGAAGGGTCCGTCGATGACCGTTCTCCGATCTCCAGAAAATCGAACGCGAGCGCCTTTGGAACTGGCTTGAAGTCCTTCGCCTGCGAGCATGACGCCGGCTTTGATCAGTTCTTCGTTGAATTTACCCATCGCGGCAAGCAGTTCGTGGCTGGGCATCATTCCCGCTTCGCTGTTCTTTGAGGCTTTGACCAAAATCATGAATCGCATGAATATCTCCTTGGTTATGTCACTAAATAGTCGAGCGGGGAAAAGGAAAATCGACACGAGACAATAAAATCTTTTACAGAATTAGTGAGGGAGTTCGTTCAGGCGTTTTTCAAGGAATCGGCGTTCGGGTTCCTGCCGGGCCAGCTCAATGGCGCGTTGAAAGGAGACTCGCGCATCTTCTGTTCGTCCCGACCGGCGACAAAGTTCTGCCCGCGCGGAATGGGCCAGGTGGTAATCGGTCAGGTCGCCTCGATCGAGGATGGCATCGATCAAATCCAGTCCGGCTTGCGGCCCATCGCGCATCGCGACTGCAACAGCGCGATTCAATTCAACGACGGGCGATGGCATCATCCGCAGCAGCACATCATATAGGCTGACAATCTGCGGCCAATCGGTGTCTGCGACGGTCCCGGCTTCGGCGTGGACAGCGGCTATCGCGGCTTGAAGCGCGTATGGGCCCACCTGGCCGAATGCGAGTGATCGCCTGACCAATGCCAGCCCTTCGTCAATTTGTTGCCGGTTCCAAAGCGACCGATCCTGATTCTCCAGCAGCACCAACTCGCCATTGGGTGAAGTTCGTGCAGCGCGACGGGATTCCTGAATCAACATCAACGCAAGCAATCCCGCGACTTCCTGTTCAGAGAGCAATTCCATCAACAGGCGACCCAGGCGAATCGCCTCGCCGGAAAGGTCGGATCGTGTCACCGTGTCTCCTGAAGAAGCGGAATAGCCTTCGTTAAAGACGAGGTAGATCACCTGCAATAAGGTTTCCAGCCGGTCGGGCAATTCGGCCACAGTGGGAACCTGGTAGGGGATGCCGGCATTTTTGATCTTGGCTTTGGCGCGGACGATTCGCTGCGCGATGGTAGGGGCGGTGGTGAGAAATGCCCGCGCGATTTCTTCCGTGGTCAGGCCGCACACTTCGCGTAATGTCAGCGCAACTCGCGCTTCGGTCGGCAGGGCGGGGTGGCAGCAGGTGAAGATGAGCCGCAAGCGGTCATCTTCGATGCCTTCGCCGTCAGAGGCGGCTTGGGACGCATCGGGCGATTCGGAATTCAACCGTTCGGATATTTCAGCGAGGGATGCATCAAACCTGGCGCGCCGTCGCGCGACGTCGATGCCTTTGAATCGCCCGACCGACACCAGCCAGGCTCGCGGATGCGCGGGAACTCCATCTTTGGGCCATTGTTCCATGGCAGAAGTGAACGCATCATGCAACGCTTCCTCGGCCAGATCGAAATCCCCGAGCAGGCGAATGAGCGTGGCGAAGACTCGGCGCGACTCGGTTCGATAAATTGCTTCTATCTTCTCACGAGTTGCTTTATCAGGGTGCTCGCCGGCCATTCATCATCCTTTGTCCGAAAATCAGTTCGGGCAAGACCGGCGAGAAGTTTTCAACACTTCCGCAAAGGAATCAATGGCCGAAGACGCGGCTCGCGGAACAATAGCGCCAACCAAACTAAAATTCCGAAAACAACCGGGAAAGCAGCTCCAGGGTCAGCCATGCGAACGTGAGTTGCTACAGCACCACCAAGGTAACCCGTCATCAGGATTGCTCCAAGCACTGCCGTTTGCGGAATGAGATAAAGCACGACACACCCAATTTCGGTGATGATAAGTCCCTGCAGATATCCCTCGGGATATCCAAAGGCTGCAAAATCCTTCTTCACCGCATCCGGATTGACAAGGGTGAATACTGCGCCAAACAGCATGAATGCCGATATCAGGCCGCTGATGATTCGTCCGGTCCAAACCAGTTTCTTCGACACCGGCGCGATGGTTGTTGCATTCGTTTCCATAGTGCTATTCCTCTTTGCTCGTTATTAGGCGATCGGTTGCTTCTGCGCTTTCGCGAGTCGGTCGAGATTGGATAATCCTTCCTCGAAATCCTTTCCGATCATTTTGTCCATGTTGCAGATGAGCGAAAACGCCTTGGTCATGAATTGGCATTTACCGTCCATCGCCCAGGTGACTCGAGTATTCGATCCAGCGGGCGCAAAAGTGAATGTCACCTGATTGTCAGCAGGAAACGGCTTGAGCATTTCCAGCCTGATTACGACAAGTTCGTTGGTCTTGCTTTGGGTGATTGTGCATTTTCCCGCGCCAGCTTTTTTGTTGCCGTCCCAGGCATAGGATGAGCCCGTGCCGGCGGGCGGCCCTTCAAAGGTCTTTTTCATATTCGGATCGAGCTTTTCCCATGGCGACCACTTGAGCCATTGATGAAAATCGTTAATCAGCGGGAAGACCACATCCGGCGAACCGTCGATCTCGGCGCTACGCGCCACCCGAAACGTATTTGGACGATTGGCAATGATGACCAGCGCTGCAACGATTAAGACGGCAATTGCGATTGCAATATACATAGCCATGATATCACTCCTCAAAAATCGTCAGAAGTTTCACCCACACAGACTCTCCTTTACAGAGTAGTCGAACGGGCGATCGTTAATTCGACAGGCTCGAATAAACAGGAGCAAACAATCGTTAAACCGGTGAGCAACAGTTTTCGATTTGCGGGCGGGCGATTTGAGACCCGCTCGGCCTGCCGATATAGTCCTGTACAACTATGAAAATCCACGAATATCAGGCCCGGCAGATTTTGGCGGATAGCGGCGTAACCGTTCCTCCGGCGGAAGTCGTGCGAAGTCCGGAAGAGGCATCGGTGGCGTTCAAAAAATTCAACGCGCCGATGTGTGTTGTCAAAGCGCAGGTCTATGCCGGCGGTCGCGGCAAGGCAGGGTTCGTCAAACTCGTCAAATCCCCACAGGAAGCACACGATGCCGCAAAATTCATGCTTTCCAACCGCATGGTCAGTTATCAGACCGGCCCGGGAGGTGTACCGGTTTCGGTTCTGATCGTCGCGCCAGGTGTTGATATCGCCAGGGAATATTATCTTGGCATTACAGTCGATCGTTCGAAAAACACTTCAACATTGATTGCCTCTGCTGAAGGCGGCGTCGAAATCGAGGAAGTCGCCAAAAAATCTCCCGATAAGGTTCTCAAAGTTCCTCTGCATCCAACACTAGGGCTTCAAGACTATCAGGCCCGCGAAGTTGCTTACAAACTTGGCTTTACCGATAAACTTGCGGGTGAAGCCACGAAGCTCATGCTCAATCTCGCCAAGGCGTTTATGAAGACCGACGCTTCGCTGGCGGAAATCAATCCGCTGGTGGTGACCAAGGAAGGCAAGCTTCTGGCGATCGATGCCAAGTTCAATTTCGATGATAATGCCCTGTTCCGACATGCGGACATCAAGGAAATGGCGGATGAGTCGCAGGAACGGCCTCTGGATGTGCGGGCGAAGAAAGCCGATCTGAATTACATCGCATTGGACGGCACGATCGGCTGCCTCGTCAACGGCGCCGGTTTGGCGATGGCGACGATGGACATCATCAAATTGCACGGCGCTGAACCCGCCAATTTCCTGGATGTCGGCGGCAGCGTCACCGCCGAAGGGGCGGTTGAAGCTTTCTCGATCATCCTTTCTGATCCAAATGTGAAGGGCATTCTCGTCAACATCTTCGGCGGCATCGCCAAGTGCGATCTGATCGCCGAGGCGCTGGTGAAAGCCGGGCGCGATGTTGGCTTTAAGGTGCCGGTCGTCGTGCGACTGGAAGGAACCAACGTCGTGAAAGCTCGCGAAATTCTCGCTGGCGCAAAATCGGAACTGCCGACGCTCCAAACCGCGACGGACCTTACCGACGCGGCAAAGAAGGTCGTCGCTGCGGTTGCGTGAGTCCTCAGGCTGGGTAAGGGTAGCTGTATGGATCTGCTGACTCCCGCCCAGCGATGGGCGACGCGAGAACAATCAATCGACCCCGATAATCGAGAATCGCACGATGCGCCGCATCGTCCCATGCCGATGGCGCAGCAGGTGACGATGTTTTTGTCGGTCGTCGGCCCGATTGCGGGTCTCGTCGCGGCCATCGTACTGCTGTGGCATCGCGGACCGGCGAGCATCGGCTGGCCCGAGATCGTCGCCATGCTCGGGATGTATGCCTTGGCGGGTTTTGGGGTCACGATCGGATACCACCGGCTGCTAACGCACAAATCGTTTGAGACGTATCGCTGGCTTCGTCTGTTATTGGCGATCTGCGGGTCAGTTGCCGCACAGGGACAAGCCATTCGCTGGAGTGCGACACATCGCAGGCATCATCAGACTTCCGATCACGAAGGCGATCCGCATTCGCCTCACATGTATGGTGATACGGTTTTTGCGTTGATTCGCGGCATCTGGCATTCGCATGTCGGCTGGCTGTTTTTTAAGGATGTGCCGGATTCCGCCGGATCGGTCGCCGATCTGCTGATCGATCCTGCGCTGGTGTTGATCGACAAATTGTATTTCTTCTGGGTGACCTTGGGCATTGTTGTACCTGGCGCGGTTGTTGGCATTTGGACGAATAGCTGGCACGGCTTTATCTCCGGCGCGATCTGGGGCGGACTTGTTCGGGTTTGCCTGATGCAGCACGTCACGTGGAGCATCAACAGCGTTTGCCACGTCTGGGGACGCCGGCCATTCCGAACTTCCGATCACAGCGCCAACAACTGGATTTGCGCCATTTTCGCCCTGGGCGAAGGGTGGCATAACAATCATCACGCGTTCCCAACCAGCGCGCGTCACGGATTGCACTGGTGGCAGTTTGATTCGTCGTGGTTGATTATTCGCACGATGGGGGCGATCGGATTGGTCTGGAATATTCGCACGCCGTCGATGTCAGCGATGGAATTGAAGGTGCGATCTGTGGAGATGCAACCGGTTTTGTAAATCCAAAAAGAAAGCCCACGGCTCAGCCGTGGGCTTCTGAAGTAATTCACTCTACCTTCGTCGCGACCAGCGAACGAAGCAATTCACCTGGACCGAGCACAAACGTCGCGTTCGTTCCGGACAAAACATCCTTGAGCACTTTCAGTTCCTTCAGCCGCGCCAGCAGCTTGGCTGTGTTAGAGCGGTTTTCAGATGACTGTACACCTATCCTGCGGTAGGGTGAGCCGATCACCTGCTGTTGGAGGTGTGGCATGGAGGGCTTGTCGTTGGATCTTCGGGAGCGGATTTGCACCGCGTGCGATGAACAGACGGAAA
>DASZXJ010000114.1:0-7947 GCA_035545895.1 Tepidisphaeraceae bacterium
TTTCTTCGAAAGTCTCGGATTGCGATTCCTGTTCAGCAGGCACGACTTGGTTGTCATGACCGTGCCGGCGCCGTTGAAATCGACTGAGCCGCCTTCCATGACAACCGCGACGCCCGTGTCACATGTTGGGTAAAATACCGGCAGCTTCAGTTGCTCGGCGATCCGCGTCGGAACCGCATCGTCATCATCAAATGGCGGATACTTTCCACCCCACGCATTAAATCCCCAATCCACAATTGCTGCCCGCTGCCCGCTGCCTGCCGCCCGCTTGACGATAAACGCCGGCCCATGATCGCGACACCAGTTCTCATTCGTCGGAATGTGATGAAAGAATACATTCTTCGTCGGGCATCCGTATTCCTTTAATTGCTTGCGAACGATGCCCGCCCACTTCTTGTCCGGCACATTGATGTGCACCTGCTCGCGCGGCGCGATTTCCTTGATGATTCGAGCGAGATTTTCTGGAATCGATTCGTATTTCCCCGGAAATGAAATCCCCTCCGGCCGAGGCCAACTCAGCCACGTCGCCGCATGCGGATGCCACTCCGGCGGAAGGGTATAGCCGAGTTCCGCGGGAGTTTTGCCGAGAATTTTTACTTTTTCGCGCGACATTTTCCTCACGACCCCCCAACTTTGCGAATTCCTTTTATTTCTTCAGCAATTTGATCCCCGAATCCACGCACGCTGCGCACATGAACAGCCCATTCTGCCCCGCCACCACCGTGTGATAGGGCACGGATTCAAGACAGAAGCTGCAGGTGTACGTCGCCTGCATCTGAGCTATCACGTCCCTGGCTGCGGCCAGACAATTCACGCAGACGTACGCATCGTTCGGCCCTTCCACGACGTGATCCGCCATCTGCCCGCAAAATCCGCACACATGTTCGTCGGCCATTTGAACTCCTGACTGCCAAACTCAAGGTTTTGTGGGCTTGTCCACAAACCGCTTAATCATATCCCCATATGCATCGATCCTGCGGTCCCTCAAAAACGGCCAATGCGTGCGGCTGAACTCCACATTTCCCAGATCACAAGGCACGACCAGCACTTCTTCCTTATCCACTGACGCCTTGGCAATGATCTGGCCGTTGGGCGCACATACAAAACTTTGGCCCCAAAATTCGATGCCTTCCTTGCTCACTGGTTTTCCCTTGGCATCAAGGATTTTTTCCAGACCGATTCGATTGGGCAAGACGACGTAACACCCGTTGGCCACCGCATGCGAGCGCTGCATGAGTTCCCACGATTCGTGCTGGCTTTGTCCATACTGCTTCTTTTCCGATGGATGCCAACCGATTGCCGTCGGATAGAAAAGGATTTGCGCGCCCTGCAGGGCTGTCAGTCGTGCGCCCTCGGGAAACCACTGGTCCCAGCAGATTTGCACGCCGATCCTGGCATGTTCGGTCGGCCAGGCGATGAAACCCGTGTCTCCTGGGGTGAAATAAAATTTTTCGTAGTACAGCGGATCATCGGGAATGTGCATCTTGCGATACACGCCCTGCACCTTTCCACCCGGCCCGATGACCGCAGCCGTGTTGTGATACAAGCCGTCCGCACGCTTTTCGAATAACGACGCAATCACGGTCAATTTGTACTTTTTCGCGAGCTTTCCAACCGCCTGCGTGCCAGGCCCGGGGATTGTCTCAGCCAATTCAAAAAACCGGTGATCCTCCACCTGGCAAAAGTATTGCGAAGCAAACAGCTCCTGCGTGCAGATGATCTGAGCACCCTTTTTAGCGGCTTGCTCGATTAAACGAAGCTGCTTGGCACGATTGGCCTTCACATCGGACGAACAACTCATCTGTGTCAGACCGACATTGACAATCCGCGATGATGATTGGGTTCGTTTTGCCATTTTGATCGCGCAGCGCAGGGTAATGGACTGAGCCCCGGGCCTCAAGGGCCGGGCGTTGTGTCGTTCCGAATTGCCTTGCAATTTGAGCCAGTCCCAAGATTGGCCAAGCACACGTGCATGCTCGCGCGGTGTTCCGCCGGCAATGATCGGGCATCAGGATTTCGTTACGGCGGGGTTTAATTCCAGATAATCAAGCCCGGTTCAAATGGCGACACCATATCTGGATTTCCCGGGACCACTCGCAGGGCGAACCCTTGTCGGCCGCTACGATTGCATTCGAGCGTTCCGGTGAACAGGTGCCGGTTCGGCGCCAACTGGCGCGTGTGCTCCATTTTCAGGATCTGCGGGTTTTCAATCTCGCCCGATGAGGTGATCCGACCCGCGTAAAGCTGGACAGCCAAATCGCCGGGGCTCATCTCGGGCAGATCGAGCAGCGCTTCGACCTGAATCTTGTCGCCAACTTTGTAGTGCCCGTTGCCGCTGGAATGAACGCCGACGACCCGGATGTCGCGCCATTTTGAACGGTACATGTCCTTCGAATGCGCCAGCGCAACGGCCCGCTTGTAGTTGTCCTTGGCCAGCTCGATGCCGCGCGTCATGGCTGGGATATACGAAGACTCGGCGTATTCACGCACCATGCGATTGGTGTTGAACACCGGCGCGAGCTTGCGAAGCGAATTCTTCATCCGCAAAATCCACTCGCGCGGCAGATTGTCCACCGATCGATTGTAGAACAGCGGAATAATCTGCTTTTCGAGCAGGTCATAAAGCGCCTGCCCTTCAAGTTGATCCTGATAATTGGCGTCGGGATAGATTTCACCGTGCCCAATCGCCCAGCCGACGTCGGGGGCATATCCTTCAACCCACCAGCCATCGAGAATCGAGCAATTAAGCACGCCATTCACCGCGGCTTTCATGCCGCTCGTGCCGGATGCCTCATATGGACGGCGCGGCGTGTTGAGCCATACGTCCACGCCCTGCACCAGGTTGCGAGCGACGTTCATGTCATAGTTTTCGATGAAGACGAACCGGCGGCGGATCGCTGGATCGCGGGCGAAATTGACAATCGCCTTAATCAGTTCCTTGCCTTCATGGTCAGCGGGATGCGCTTTGCCGGCAAAGACGAACTGAATGGGCCGCTTGGTGTCTTCGAGCAATTTGCGCAACCGATTGGGCTCACGCAAGAGCAGCGCGCCGCGTTTATACGTTGCAAATCGACGGGCAAAGCCAATGGTCAGGGCTTCCGGGTCAAATACTTCATCGGCGATCTGCACTTCTTCATAGCTGCCGCCTCTTCGAAGCAGTTGTTCCCTGAGTGTTGATCGCACCCAACCCACGAGTTTTTCGCGACCTCGTTCGTGAGCGCGCCAGACTTCTTCATCGGGAATCTGGCTGACATATTCCCAAACGCTATGGTCGGTGGGATCGCTGGTCCATGCATCGCCGAGGTAGCGGTCCAGGACATACATGATGTCAGGCGACAACCACGTGCGGGCGTGAATGCCGTTGGTGACATGATGGATCGGCACCTCTCCGACCGGCACCGCCGGCCAGAGGTTGTGCCACATTTTGCGCGACACTTCGCCGTGAAGCTGGCTGACGGCGTTGTAGTGATCCGCCAAACGGATCGCGAGCACCGCCATCGAAAAGCCCTGCTTCTTGTTTCCGACATCTTCACGTCCCAGCGCAAGGAAGCCTTCCTCGTCGAGCTTGAGGGATGGGATAAAATTCTTGAAATATCGGGACATCAAATCCGGCGAGAAGAAGTCAATGCCGGCCGGCACGGGCGTGTGGGTCGTGAAGACGTTGCTGGCCATCACCTGCTGGCGAGCTTCGTCAAATGTCATGGCGGGGTTGGCTTCGAGCAGCACGCGAGTTCGCTCCAGCGCGAGAAACGCGCTGTGACCTTCGTTCATGTGGAAGACCGTCGGACTGACGTTCAAGGCTTCCAGCGCCCTCACGCCGCCGATGCCGAGGACGATTTCCTGCTTGATGCGCATTTCCGACCCGCCGCCGTACAAGCGCGAGGTTATTTCGCGATCGGCAGGCGAGTTTTCGACCAGATTTGTATCAAGCAGGTAAAGCGGAACCCGGCCAACTTGCGCTTTCCAAACTTTGCAGAAGACCGCATTGTCGGGCAGATCGACTCGCACCTGAATGGCCGTGCCATCGGTATAGCGAAGCGGCTCGACCGGCAGGTTGTAAAAGTCCAGCTCGGGATATTCTTCCTGCTGCCAGCCGTCAGCGCTGAGATACTGTTTGAAATAACCGTTGCGATAAAGCAGTCCCACTCCAACCAAAGGCAGACCGATTTCACTGGCGCTTTTCAGGTGATCTCCCGCCAGCACACCCAGGCCACCTGAATAGATCGGAAGCGATTCGTGCAAACCAAATTCCGCCGAAAAATAGGCGATCAGCAGCTTGGTCGGCTCGGGATGGGCTTTATGAAACCAGCCATGCTCTTCGAGATGGCGCTTGAAAGCCTCATGCACACGGCGAAGGTGCGCGAGGTATCCTTCATCCGAAGACGCAGCCGCGAGCTTCTCCTGCGAAACCGATCCCAACAGCTTCACCGGGTTGTGATAGACCTCTTCCCATAACTTGCGGTCCAAGCGACGGAAGAGTTCAACCGCGTCGGGATGCCACACCCACCACAGATTGCGAGCCAGCTCAAGCAGCGGCATGAGCGGTGTGGGAATATCCGGGAAGACCTGGAACGTACGAAGAGTCGGCGGTGAAGTCTCGGCCATGTGCGCACCTGTTTTAATGTTTAAGTATCACTCGCGGCCGGTTCAGCCGCCCCCAGTATATTTCGGCGAACCAGCCACGTCGATATAGCTTATCTTTCTTGTCTGGACCCAAATGCCCGCATTGCCGTAGAATGGCGTTTATATGGGGGCATGTCAGGACGCTGCCCAAAGATCCGCTTGGTTCCATCGAAGGAGACCAGTCAAATGTTGCGACCGATATCCGTGCGAGTCACACCGTTGCGATTGAGTGTCATCCTGATCGCGATGTTACTCCCAACATGGGGCTGCGCACAGAGCGCGCCGATAACTTTAAGAGTCGATGCGTCCGATGTATCGCGCAAAATTTTACATGCACAACTCCGAATCCCCGCTCAAAACGGGAAAATGACCCTGCTGTATCCCAAATGGATTCCCGGCGAGCATGGCCCCACCGGGCCGGTCACCGATCTGGCCGGATTGAAAATCTACGCCGCCGGAAAATCCATCCAATGGCAGCGCGATCCGGAGGAAATGTTTGCATTTCATTTTGATGTTCCAGCCGGCGCGGATGCCATCGATGTAACACTGGATTTCATTTTGCCCTCAGGCGGCGGGGCGTTCTCATCGGGCGTCTCATCCACATCTCAGTTGCTTGATATTAACTGGAACCAGTTGCTTCTTTACCCGCAGGGCGCCAAGGCGAGCGAAATCATCTACTCCACCACCCTGCGCCTCCCCCAAGGCTGGAAATATGGAACGGCCCTGCCGGTCTCGAAAGAATCTGATGGCGCAATTGATTTTGCTCCAGCCTCCCTGGAAACCCTGGTCGATTCGCCTTTGATTTGCGGAACACATTTTAGACGCATCGAACTCGCGCCCGGAGTCCAGCCGCCGCACTTTCTCGACATCGTGGCTGACGGCACCGAAGCGCTGGAGATCAAGCCGGAAGATGTCGATCGATTTTCCAATCTGGTCAATCAAACAGGGCTGCTGTTCGGGGCGAGGCACTATCGCGACTATCACTTCCTGCTGACCTTGAGCGACCATGTCGATCATTTCGGCCTGGAACATCATGAATCCAGTGATGACCGGGTCGATGAAAACTTCCTGACCGACGAAACCGCTCGCATGTTGGACGGTGGGTTGCTCCCTCACGAGATGGTGCATTCCTGGAACGGCAAGTTTCGACGGCCTGCGGATATCGCCACGCCGGACTATCAGCAGCCGATGAAAACCGAACTGCTCTGGGTTTATGAAGGATTGACGCAATACCTTGGCGAGGTATTGACCGCGCGAAGCGGCCTCTGTTCCGAGGAACAATTTCGCGACTCGCTTGCTGTGGAAGCAGCACGACTGAACGATGAACCCGGCCGTACCTGGCGACCGCTCGCGGACACCGCGGTTGCGGCGCAGCTCCTTTATTTCGCTCCGAGGTCCGGCAGCGCCTGGCGACGAAGTGTCGATTTTTATTCCGAAGGACTGCTCATCTGGCTTGAAGCCGACGTGGTCATTCGGCAACAAACCGCCGGCAAGCGCTCGCTTGATGATTTCTGTCGAAAGTTTCATGGTCAGGAAAACAGCCCGCCCAGGGTTTCGCCATTCGTTCTCGACGATGTCATCGCCGCGCTGAACGAAGTCGCTCCCTACGATTGGCGAAGCTTTTTCAAATCCCGAATTTCTGAAGTCACCACTCACGCCCCGCTTGGCGGGATCGACAACGGCGGATGGAAGCTCACCTTCCAGGAATCGCCCACCGAAACACATAAATCGATGCAGAGCACTTACAAGTTCACCGAACTGCGGTTTTCACTTGGGTTCAATGTCGGCAACGAAGGAAATATCAGCGATGTTGTTCCCAATTCTCCCGCTGCCAAGGCCGGCTTGGCGCCCAACATGAAACTGATCGCGGTCAACGGACGAAAGTATTCCAGCGACGGTCTGAAATCCGCGATCAAACTGGCCAAAACCAACCCAGCCCCCATCGAATTGCTCGTCGAAAACGAAGACTATTACAAAACCTTCCAGATCGACTACCACGGCGGAGAAAAATACCCCGTGCTCACGCGGGACGATTCCAAAACTGATTTGCTCACTGAAATAATTAAACCCCTGTCAAAGTAAGTTTCGCCGCTTGCGGCTCAGCGCGGCTTCGAGATACAGGATTGCGCCAAGCCGCGAGCGGCCCGTTTACTTCTTTTGTGCTTCCATGCGCTTTACATAGAACAGCGAATCTGTTGTCCGTTGTCCCATGAAATGCAGGCTCACCGGATACGTCAGCTTGGATTGCCTGAAAAAATCGAAGATGCGCTCGCCATGTTTGAACTGGCGATCGAGATTTTCATTGACCTGATCGCTGAGTTCAGGAGCGATCAATCGCTGGCGGTCGTAATCCCAGTTGGGGTCGATGCGCACGAGCAGGTGGGCTTCCTCCCAATCGATCGGATATCCCTGCACATAACCTTCGCCGGTGTTGGGCGTGTAGAACCAGTAGCAGAGAAACCGGTCCTTCCAGACGGTGCTGGTGGCGTTGTCGGCGCCGGTGATCAACCGCGCATGCGATGTTCGGATCGCCTGCCCGGAGAGGGGTTTGCAGACCCATACCTTTCGTTCGCGGCAATCGTAAAGCCCCACGTGCGGATACTTGCCGTTGAACTTGTTCGTGCAGAATTTGGTGCTGACGCGCGGACCGGCGGGCGGCTCGGCACGTCCCTTAAACCCAAACATCTTCCCTCATTCGATAATCACTTCACGCTGACCACGAAAGGCGACATCAACACCACCGGGCGGCGCTGCATCAACTGCATTAGTTGAATCTGTTGAGACAGCGATTGACGCAACGATTTAGGCAGCATAGTCAAGGTCGCATCCAATCCGATATTGATCTGCGGACGGATCGGTGAGATGGTTTCCTCGTCGTGCCCGCCGAGCAGTTCCATCAAAGACCTTGGGCCGGGCAGCGAGCGAATGTCATATTCGCCGCTATCCAGCCCGGCCTTCTTCGCGGCATAGGCGATCGCGCTATCGCAGCCGCCGAGTTCGTCGATCAATCCAAGCTCCTTGGCTTGCGGCGCCAGGAATATTCTTCCGCGTGCGACCTTGTCGATGTCCTGAATCTTGCCGCTGCGTGTGGCCATGACGCGCTGGGTGAACTCATCGTAGGTCTGCTGCATCCACGAGCGAATCATTCGTCGCTGGCGATCGGTGAACGGCTGGCTGGAGCTGAAAAGGTCCGCATTGCGTCCCTGGGTAAACGCCTGCGTCGCCAGACCGAGTTTATCGTACAGGTCTTTGACGACGAATTTGCCGCCGACGACACCAATCGAGCCGATGATCGCAGCGCGGTCGGCGAAGATGTAATCCCCC
>DASZXJ010000115.1:0-12693 GCA_035545895.1 Tepidisphaeraceae bacterium
CTCCTTTGTTGCGCCATGCCGACTCATTTCGCGCAATTCCCAAATCCGCAATCCGCAATCCGAAATCTAAAATGCCCACGTGTCATCTGTGAAATCTGTGGATCAAACTCTTGTCTGTAGGCTCCATGAAACTGCACAAAAGTGCGCGCCATATGATGAGTCGGACGCGCTAATTGGTCGATGAAATGCGCTAAATCTTCTCGCATCTGCGCGTTTCCCGCGGTCCTGGAGTCACTGTCGCGATGGCGCAAGCGGGTTTCGACGTCGCTTGCGCCATCGCGATGGTTTGACCGAAAGACCAACCCTCCCCGACTTCGCTCGAAGTTTCACGAAGTCAACCGTCGTGTAGACTACATATGATGAAAAAAGATCACGTTCCGTTCAGTTGCGATCCGAACTCGCATCGTGAGCGGTGTTTTCCGGAGGAGCCGCTTGGATATTGAATTCCTTGATCTGCAGCAGCAACTGAATCTCGCCCGTTTGATCCCTCAGCCCGTTGATATGGGCGAAAACGATCGTTCCTTCAAGTAAGACGCGCTGGCCATGCTGAAATTGGGTGAGATGTGCCCGATCGCTTTCAAGGGCCGAAAACATCACGCCGAAATTCCTGATGACATATCCGCCGGACACAAATCCTGGTCCGTAAGCGCCGGCCATGATTTGATATTGTTTGGCCATGCGTCCTGTTTCGTTTCTCATTCCGTCAAACGAGGCCGATATTTTGATCCTGTCGCCCACCAGGTTCTTGGCAATCCAATCACTGGTGTCGCTCTTCTGCTTCGCGGTCAATTTCCCGCCCCGGCTGATTTGAAGATTTGACGGACGACTTGAGACCATATCGCGCAGCGACGACCATTCCTTCACCGGCCTGGTCGTGGCGGCGGCCGTCGGTCGTGTTGCCGGGCGCGACGTCTGTGCTGATAACATGTTCAACGGCGTCAGCAGCGCACATGCGATCAGCCAAATCGACGGATGGTTCCTGCCCATGATCTGCTCCTTCCCAAGGAATGGACTATCGTATCGATTTTATCAGGAACTGGTACTGGATCAGTTTACAAGTGGGTTTCGAGCGCCAGAACCCGCCGCAAGCGGCGGCGCTAAACGCCCCGTTGCGACCGCGTCTCGTTCCCGCCAGTCGTTTTTGGGCGAGGCTCCAACTGTATAGCATAGCGCAACTTTTTGTTAGCTTTTCATTAGCATCTTCACAAAGCCTTAAGGTAGCACGCGTTAGGTTTGCCCTCAGAGTGAACGGTAGAGCTTTTACATGAGGGCAAGGCCGTGATCAGAATCAAACAGATATTGTTGGGCGGCGTGGTGATTGCGGGCGTATCGCTGGGCGCATCGGCGCAGATGGGTCCGATGGGTGGTCCGCCGGGGTTTCAGGGGCGCGGGCAATTTGGGGGCGACGGACTGGATCAGATCAAGTCGCAGATTCGCGCCAGCGATGAGGAATGGAAGGTCATCGGGCAGAAATTGCGCAAGGTGGTGTCGGCTCGCCAGAATGTCGAGGCCTTTCTAGAGAGTGCAAGCACGAGTAATCAAGGCGGCGGGTTTGGCGGATTCGGCGGCCCGGGCGGGCGCGGTGGGGCAAACGACGCGTTCAACGGGCCCGCTGGCGCCGGCGCATTCAATGGGCGCGGTGGATTCGGCCGCGGCGGGGGTTTCGGCCCTCCAGGGGGATTCGGCCCTCCAGGCGAATTCGGTCCCGACGGCGCGCCCACGACTCAACCGTTTGCGCGTGGCGATTTTCAGGGACGCGGAAATTTTGGCGGCCCGGACGGGGGATTTGGCGGGTTTGGTGATCCCGGCGGACGCGGAGGCCGCGGTGGGCGCGGCGGATCTCCCGGCTTGGGCGGGCGAGGCGGGGCCGTCACCATGGCGCTGACCGAACTCCAAACGGCGCTGTCCGATTCAAATACAACTCCCGAGCAACTCGAACAAAAAGTCGCGGCTGTCCGTGCGGCTCGCCAGAAAGCGGTGAACGAACTCAAGGCCGCGCAAAACGACCTGCTGCAAATCCTGACCGACGACCAGGCCGCAACGCTGGTCATGCTTGGCTACCTCGATTGAGCGAACTGGATTGAGCGAACGAAATTCTTTCGGAGAAACGATATGTCACGCTTTCATCAATTAATCATCCGAGGCTCAGTGATGGCGATGCTGATGAGTCTCGCCTTGTCGCAACGGGCATTGGGTTATGTCGATCTGGCGCCGACGCTGGCGAAGATCATCACCGATTCAAAGACAATTTCCGTCGTGGAAGTGGCTGAGTTTAACCGGCAGGCGCATACGGTCGTGTTGAAAAAGATTCGCGATCTCAAGGGGGAACTGCCTGCCGATCTGATTCGCCAGGATGTTGCACCGGACGAAGGCGCGGTGGTTCCGCGCCAGATCATGCAATGGGCCGAGCCGGGCGCTCGGGGCGTGATTTTTTCATCGCGCAATTCGTCGCTGGTCTGCGTGGGCCAGGGGTGGTATCAGGTTCGCGCCGGAGCGGAGGGGCAATGGAAGCTGGGCGCGGATCGGCCGGATCTTCCGCTGGCCTATTACGGCGCGGTCACGCGGCTGGCGGACAGTGTCGAGCAGATTCTTGCGGGGAAAGAGACGGTGCTGACGGTTGTCGCGCACGGCGGATCGGAAAATGAAGCAGCCAGTTTTGACCTGGCGTTGAATCGCCAGAGCCTTCCCGGATTGGCGCGGGTGGAGCGCATTCGCGCCAATGCAAAGATGCCGGCCATGGTGATGGCGGCGTCGGCGAATCCGGCGTATCTCATGGGCCCCGGGCCGGTCGATATCGATGAATTGCCTGTTCTGATCGAAAAACTGAAATCAGCCGATGCGATTGTGCGTGCAGAAGCAGCCGACGATCTGCGCTGGCTGGGAAAAGGCGCACAATCGGCCACCGAGCCATTGACCAGGCTGCTGGACGATGCTTCGCCTCAGGTGCGTTTGTCGGCGGCGGCTGCGCTGCTGCGAATCAATCCAAACCAGACTCGTCCGACAAGTGTTCTTGAAAAAGGGATGGAAAGTTCCGATGCGGGACTGCGTCGCGATGCAGCGCGCCTGAGCGGATATGGCGGCACGGCGGCCAAGCCGCTGGTGGGCAAGCTTGCCCAGTTGCTCAGCGATGAATCGGAAGCAACCCGTGTCGCAGTCGTTCAATCGATCGCGCTGCTCGGACCAGTTGCAGCGGCGGCGAGCGATTCCGTCAAGAAATTGCTGGATGAACCCGCGCTGCAAATCGACGCGGCCGATGCGCTGGGACGGATTGGCATCGCAGCGCGTCCCGTCACCAAAAGCCTGGTAACGATGCTCGAATCGGACGAACCCACGATCCACTGGGCGGCGGTTCGAGCGATGTCGCAAATGGGTGGGCCCGAAGCGCACCCGGCCGTCGATTTCATCATCAAGAATCTGCCCAACTCCACCGAGATCGATGGATACAACATGATGATTTATCTGTCGCTGCTCGGGCCGGTCGCGAAAGATGCGATTCCCACGGTGCAGAACGCACGCATTAAGAATCCCGTGCTGCCTTCGTCCACGTTGTGGGCGATTCAGGCGGATACCTATTTTCCCTGGCAGAGCGGGGGCGGATTTGGCGGCTGGGGCGGCGGTCGCGGTTTTGGCGGCCCGGGCGGAGGTCCGGGCGGCGGCGGTGCGGATATCAGCACGCTGATCTACGAGTCGTACATTCACGAACTCGGCGAACGTCTTCATCCGGCGGCGGTGATTCTGGCGAAAAAGATCATGGATGGCTCGGCGGGCGATGTTCCCGACTGGGGCTACAAAATGCTCGCCTGCGGCTCGGATGAAACCGCCAGCCTTCTCGCGCATTCCTTAGCGGACCGGAATATCGTCACCCGCGAGCGGGCGGCGGTCGCAATCGGCTACATGGGTTCCGCCGCGGAATCCGTCAAACCGCAGCTTCAGGACGCCCTGGGCAAAGCCCCGACCGAACGCGAGCGTAAACTGTTGCAATGGTCGTTGGGCGAAATCGAACGCAACTAAAGGAATGTCCAATCCCGCATGAGCGATCCTTCATTCGTTTCTGACCTGGATCTTCTGCGTGCCGCCAAGGGTGGCAACGACGCTGCTTTCCATACGCTGGTCGATCGCCACGCCAAGGCATTGTTTCGCATCGCGCTCTCGCTGTGTGGCAACCGGACCGACGCCGAGGACATTGTTCAGGAAACGTTTCTCGGCGCATACCGGGGGATGAAGAACTTTGCCGAGCGGTCATCGGTCAAGACCTGGTTGATGCAGATCCTGACCCGGCAATCGCACAAGGCGTGGCACAAATCGAAAAATCAGCGAGACAGCCTGCCGATCAACGAGCAGACGGCTGACGATCGATCCGCATCGAGGGTTGAAGATAGGATGGACGTGATGCAGATGCTGCAATCGCTGCCGCAGCCGCATCGCGAGGTGATCGTGCTGAGGCACTTGCAGGGTCTTTCATACGACGAGATGGCGCGGGTGCTGAATCTTCCGCAGGGGACGGTGGAGTCGCGTCTGACGCGCGCCCGCGCGGAATTACGCAGCCGGCTGAACGGCTTTCAGGCGGAATAAAGGCAACAAAGTCGTCACCTGTTGATTTGGTTTGTGACACGGGCTTTCAGCCCGTGTGCATGGGCTGAAAGCCCATGTCACGTTCAAAATTCTCACGGGAAGCAATGTGAACGAAGAGATGCGACCCAACTTTACTCGCGCCGTCTTCGTCCACTCCGTTTTTGCGACGCGTTAAACGGAGGCTCGCACGGCCTGGAGTTTTTTCTGCTTTCTGGAATGCCGGTGATAGACATAGGTGAACAGCAGCACATCGGCTGCGATGACGCTGGCGGTGATGGTCCATGCCCGGCGCGGCTGGGAGGTGGTGCTTGCGCCAAAGACGGAAGCGGATTCATCGGCGAACGCCGCCACGCCGTCGGCCAGCAATTTCAGTGGCGATCCCATCGGCACGATGTGGGCGATGTGGGTTGAGGTGAGCGCGTTGGCGATGCTCGCCATTTCCTGTGTGGGAGCAATTGCCGCGACTGTGGCGGCGGCGGAGGTGTATTCCAGCGCCGGCGCATCGGCAAACCCGCTGAACGTGCGAATGCGGCCGAGCAGCGTGCCGCCATCTGATACTTGTGCCGCGGACTGACTGCCCAGATTGGCAGCGATTGTCGCCGCTTGTGAGACGCCCACGCCCATCGCTTGTTCAAATTCCAATGCAGCGGCGGAGCCAATTGCCTTCATCGCCGACGCACTGGCGCGAGCGGCGATTGTCGTCGCCGTTGCCGGCGTGATCAGCGTATCGGAGGTTTCCTTGACGGCGGCTGCCTTCACGCGGGCGGTGGCCTTGGTTGCGGTTGTTTTGGCGGATGCGACGGCGGTTGCGGAAGTTCCGATGAGCGCGGCGACCACCTGCTGCGCTTTGGGCGAACCCAGCCCGGTAATGCGGTCGTAACCCGCGATGGCCGACGAACCGGCCGGCGCGCCAAAGCGCCGCCGGAAACCAAATCCGCCGCTGGTGCTGCTTCCTGTCGCCACGTCGTTGAAGTCGGCGGCGTAGGTCGCGGAGTTGGAATACAAACCGTACAGCGTGGTGAGCGTTCCGGTGCTGCTGAGCGTGCCCATTCCGCCAATCGCGCGGCCCTGGTCCGCGATCGCGACGAGCGCAGCCCATTGCGGTGCGCCCGCGCTGGTGCCGCCAACGACCGACCAGCCGGCGGTTCCATCGTAATAGGCCAATGAATCGTAAACGGCAAAGCCGGTGTTGGGGTCGGCGTTGTAGCTGACATCGGGGCTGGATCGACCGGCGGTGGTGCTTACGCCGTTTTGATAGGTGGGGCGGGTTTCGTAGCGGCTGGTGCCGCCGGTGCTGTATCGCCACGCGGATTCGCTGCTGTAGTCGCCGGAGGAATCGATGTTCAGGGTCGTGCCGCCGACGGAAAGGACATTGGTCGAACTCGCCGGCCATTCCGGTCCCCATGCAGCCCCATCATCGCCGGATGCTGCGACGAACGTCACATTTTGATGTCCGGCCGGTGTGGTGAAATATGAATCGTACGATGTCTGGCTCATGAACTCGGTGGTTCCCCAGCTCAGCGAGACCACCGACACGCCGTCGGCTTTTCTCGCATAGTCAACCGCCGCCAGGAGATTGTTCAAAGAGGAATTTTTCGCTTCAACCAGCAGAATGTTGGCTTTTGGCGCGATTGCATGGGCCCATTCAACGTCGAGGGCGATTTCATATGCCCAGCCCGCTTCGGTGGCGATGGAGTTGGTCGAGCCGCCGGTCTGACTGACCTGCTTAAAGCTCGGTGGATCAGCCAGGCCGAATTGCGTGTCAAACACGTGCAGGTCCGAAGCAATGTTCGGATTGTTGTAGGCATCGACGATCGCGATGGTCTGTCCGGCGCCATCGCCTTTGATCGAACCGAAATTGATCAGGTCAAAGCCATAGGCCGACTTGATCTCGGCGGGCGTATAGCCATCGACCGTCGAACTGACGGCCTGCGGCGATACCTTGAGATTCGGATGCACAATGATATCGCTGGCGGTTGAGAGCAACGCGCGGCATTCCAACGATTCGAGCGACATCGGCAGGGCGGGCGTTTCGGTTTGTTCATTTTCACGTCGGCTACGGCGTATCATGGCTACCTCGCTGCGGGTCTTAATTTCAAATTGGGAAAAATTATTTAATTGGCTGAGAGGTCGGCGGACCAAACGCGGGCTCTGCCCCGGCCGGCAGATGCGCCTTGAGAATCGCCTCGTATTTCACGCGCTGCTCCTCGGTCAAAAGTTTCCTGGTTCGTTCGACGGCATCCTGGAAAGTCTGATCGCGCTTCTGCGTCAATTGATTGAATCGGTCGGCATAGGTTTGCGACAGCTTCTCAAACCGCGCTTTTTGTTCATCGTTGAGCAAGGCGATCATTGCATCATCACGCTGTTTTTCAAGACGCTGGGCATCGTCAAAGACATTACGAACGCTGCTGCGGACGGTTTCCCAGATATCCCGCATTTGGTCACGCTGGTCGGGAGTGAGTTGAAGTTCGACGGTTAAGGGCGTGCTGTCGGCTGGGGATGGCAGCGATGCGCTGGCAGCGCTCACTCGCGAAGCGACGAATCCCGCTGCAACGCCAGCCGCCAGCGAAAGCACCGCCAGTCCAATCACCAGGGTTTCGATTTTTCGACGTTTCATGGCTGGCTCACCTTCTGGGACAACCCATCGAGCATCCAGTCGGCGACGCGTGCGTCGGCCAATCGGATCACATCCAGGTCGCCATTGAGTTGCATCGGATCGGGTCGCAGGGAAGTCGCGACCTGTTCCCAAGCCTCCGGGGCTGTGAAGGCGCGGTTTTGTGGATTGGCGCCGGGCAGTTCCGCCAGCCACGCGCCGCATATCACAAGAATAGACGCCGCCACCACCGCCAGTACAACGCCGATTCGCCAGATGGGCTCGACCTCGGCATCGGAAATAGCCCGATGAAGCCGCGCCAGTCCCGAATCGGTCATGTCCTGCGATGGATGTTCGGCAATAATTGCCGCCATTTTGTGGAGGGATCGGAATTCCTGACGGCAGGAGTCACATTCCTGAAGATGCTGCTCGAACCGTCGCGACTCTTCGCCGTTGAGCTCGCCGTCGAAATAGGCTCCCAGAAATTGGCATTGCGATTGGGACATCATCACCGTCTGTAACTAATAGTTCCCCGTAGGTCTTGGTTTCCTCCCTCTAAAATATTTTTTGAATCTTTTTCAATTCGAGGGAGGAAACTCGCGGCCGGGCGGAACTACTTGTTTGGAAAGGAAGGCGGTCGGGCACTGTTTTGGGTTTTTGAACTTCTACAAGAGGTGCGCACCATGCCGACGATTTTCTTATTCAACGTGGAACCGCTTGAAGTCAGACAGTTCCTCGACGCCACCGCAGCGCTCGACGCGCACGGCGTGTTCCGGGTGACCGGCACCGACGCCGGTGAAGCCATCAGTGTCGCGCTCAACGGCGATGGCACGCAGGTCGAAGCGACCGTCGATGGCAGCGTCGTCGGGTCGGCGGACCTTTCGTCCGTAAAATTTGTCTATGTCAACGCGCTGGCGGGCGATGATACGGTCACCATCGATGCCTCGCTGGCGGATGTGCGCAGTGCCATCAGCGGCGGGGATGGCAATGACACGCTGACCACCAGTTCCAACAACACCAACGTATCCGGCGGCAGCGGCGATGACACGATCGTCGTCAACGGCACGGGCAGGAACCGCGTCACGGGCGGCGATGGAAATGACTCCATCACCACCGGCAACGGCAGCGACCGCATTGACGCCGGCGCCGGCAATGACACCGTCACCGCGGGCAATGGCAATGATTTTGTCAGCGGCAATGATGGGAACGATTCCATCTCGCTCGGCAGCGGCAAGGACCAGGTGCAGGGCGGCAGCGGCGATGACGTCATCACCGGCGGGCTCGCGGGCGTTGGGACGCTTTATGTCTACGGCGGCGATGGCAACGATGTCATCACCTCCAACGCCGCGGAAAGTCACCTGTTCGGTGATGCCGGCGACGACACCATTACCGGCAGCGATGGCAATGACACGATTTATGGCGGCGACGGCACGGACAGCCTTTCCGGCGGCTCTGCCGGCACCGACAGCGTTAACGATGGCAGCCCCGACACCGGCGACCTCGGTGATGGCCTGGGCGGCAGGCATCGCGGACATGGTCGCGGTCATGGCGGCGGCGATTGCGCCGGACAGGACAACTCATCCACCGATCCATCAAGTTCGACGGTTGTTTCCGCACGCGCTGGTCTGGCCGTCAACGCGTTTTCCAATCGGCGAATTCGATGAAGTGAATCTCACAATCTTCTGTCCTTCCCCCTCCGTGTCCGGAAATGTGAGCCCGGACAAAGGCCTCCGGTTGCCCGCCGGAGGTCTTTTTTTATTGTCTGTCCAACGCCGACCAGATTTTGTCCTGCGTGCTGTTGAAGGCGGACGATGGCGGCAGAGTCGGTTCCGGCCAGGATGCTGCGGGCTGGTTGAACGTGCTGAGTTCCACCCATTTTGCTCCGCCGTTGCCATACAAGACATTGATGCCGGTTTGATGGCGGGTGACGACGCGCAATTGGCTGGACGTTAAATCCGCAAGGATCGCCAGATTGTGAAACTTGCTTAGCCTGGGCATGTGGAAAGTGGTTGGCGCCGTCGCGAGGTTGTCGGGAATCTGCATGAATGGGCGATTGCAATACCCGGCCTGGATGTTGGCGGTGGGCACGACATCGGGCGCGGGCCAGGGGTTGTCAGCGGTGTCATACATGAACTTGGTGTTGTTTTCGGAAGGGCAGTAGAGCACTTTCGGGCTGGGCAGATATCCCGCCTGCTTCATCACGCCGAAGAGCACCCAGAAACCGCCGGCGGTCGTGCTATAGACCATGCTGTTGTACTGCTTGGATGCCGTGCGATACCCAAGGGGCACCTGGTCATCATTGTCCATCGCATAGAAATGAAACGCTTCGTAAATCTGCTTTAGATTGCTCAGGCAGGCGGTGCGATTGGCGGCTTCGCGGGCGCGGGTCATCGCCGGCAGGAGAATGGCGACCAGGATCGCAACGATGCCGATCACGACCAGCACTTCAACAAGCGTAAAGCCGGCGCAGCGAATCGAATAGGATGACCGGTCACTATTCATGGTTGCACTCAAACGAATTGTACCAAGAATGGTCAAACGACTCCCTGAACGCAACCATAGGGGGACGCACGATGAGTGAAGATTTGCTGATTACAAGGATTCTGGATCCCAACAGAGGCTTGGGAGCGCTTTTCTACGGCGTGGCCCTTCTCGCGGCTGCGATGCTGGTTTCCAGGATCATCAAATGGTGGTGCAAGAGGCTGAGCAAACATCATGCGATCTTCGTTGATCGGACGACGATCAGTTTCATGAGCGGCTTTCTTCGGCTTGCCGTTTTTTTACTAGCGGCCACGTTTTACGCATCCTTGGTTCCTCCATTACAGCGAGTGGGAACAGCGCTTTTGGCCAGCGCAAGCATTCTTTCATTAGTGCTGGGTCTGGCGGCGCAAAACACGCTGGGAAATCTCATTTCCGGCATCGCATTGCTGCTCTATCGCCCGTTTGCGATCGGGGACAGCATCGTCTTCAACACGCCCATGGGCAAGGAAACGGGAACGGTTCAGCAACTCACGCTGGGCTATACCAAGTTGCAGACCGAGGACGGCCGGCTGGTGGTCATTCCAAATAGCGTGATGATTTCGAGCGTGATTATCAAGTTGAATCCATCCGGCGAAACGCCGTTGCCGCCTCCAGGCGCGGGCTCGCAGACTTTCTGAATGTTTATGCTTGAACGCCGACGCATCACCATTCGCGGAATCGTGCAGGGGGTCGGCTTTCGGCCTTTTGTTTACGGGCTGGCCAGCGAGATGCGGCTGTTCGGTTTTGTGAAGAACCTGGGCGGCGGCGTGCGCATCGAAGTGGAGGGGGAAAAGCAGCAACTGGATCGATTTGTCGAGCAGGTCCGCACGCAAGCTCCGCCGCTTGCGATAATTGAAGATTTCTCTCTTGAAAACAGGGCTCCTCAAAACGAGACATCGTTTCGCATCGAGTCGAGTGATGAAGATTTGGCGGATGCGCCGGTCAATATTTCCCCGGATGTGGCAACGTGCAAGAATTGCCTGGCCGAGTTGTTTGATCCAAAGGATCGGCGATATCGATATCCGTTTCTCAACTGCACCCATTGCGGCCCTCGGCTGACGATCGTGACGGGCGCACCATATGATCGCGCTCGCACGACCATGGCGAAGTTTGCCATGTGCCCGGCGTGCCAAAGGGAATATGACGATCCAACCAATCGACGATTCCACGCCCAACCAACCGCCTGCCCCGTTTGCGGACCGAAACTTCAATTGCTCGATGGCTCGGGCGGCGCGATCACAGGTGGTGATCCGCTTTTGGAGTTCGCACGGAGAATTGTCGAAGGAAAAATCGGAGCGATGAAAGGCCTGGGCGGGTTTCATCTGATTTGCAATGCGCGCAATGAAGCAGCCGTCTCCGAATTGCGAATACGCAAATATCGAGATGAAAAACCGTTTGCGATCATGGTCGATCACGTCGATTCAGTTGGCGCGATTTGTGAAATTGATGAGCGTTCCACAAATTTGCTGACTTCGCCGCGAGCACCAATTGTGCTGCTTCGTAAACGACCCGCGAGCAGCCTTGCCGGCGGCGTTGCGCCGGGGAATCCATATTTGGGAGTCATGCTCCCGTATACGCCGTTTCATCACCTGCTGATGGACGCGGTGGGTCATTTGCCTCTGGTGATGACCAGCGGGAATACATCCGATGAGCCGATTGCGTTTGAAAACGGCGACGCGGTTGGCCGGTTGAAGGGAATCGCCGACTTTTTTCTCGTCCATGATCGGCCGATATACATGCGATGTGATGATTCGGTCACGCGAGTGATTGCGGGAAAGGAATCGATTCTTCGCCGCTCGCGCGGTTACGCGCCGGAACCAATCGCACTGCCAATTCAATGTGCGATGCCCATTCTTGCGGTTGGAGGCCAGCTCAAAGCCACTTTTGCGTTGGGGGCGGATTCGCGCGCCATTCTCAGCCAGCACATGGGCGATCTGGATCATCTTGAAGCCTATCGCGCTTTTGAGCGGGACATCGATCTGTTTGAGCAACTTTTCTCGATCACGCCTGAAGTGGTCGTTCACGATCTTCACCCCCAATACGCGTCCACCGCCTATGCCCAGCGGCGAAAACGAAAAAATGGCGTGCGATTGATCGGTGTGCAGCATCATCATGCGCATATGGCGGCATGCATGGCGGAAAACCAGTTGACCGCGCCGGTGATCGGCGTGAGTTTCGATGGAACCGGATACGGCGTGGATGGCGCGATCTGGGGAGGCGAATTTCTGGTCGGAGATTACAAGGCTTTTCGACGGGCCGCCCATTTGCGATACGTCGCCATGCCCGGCGGAGAGCAGGCCATTCGAGAACCGTGGCGCATGGCGATTTCGCATCTGATGGACGCCGGATGCGAATGTTATGCCCTGAATGATCGCCTTCAGCCAGCCGCGCTGAGCATTACACGGCAAATGATCAAAGGCCAAATCAATTCGTCGTTGACCAGCAGTGCCGGACGATTGTTTGACGCAGTGGCGTCGATTGTGGGGGTTCGCGACCGCGTCACTTACGAAGGTCAGGCCGCCATCGAGCTGGAGTGGCGGGCCGGTGGTATGGCGGGCGATGACAGCTATCGCTTCACGATCGCTCGCGAATTGGAAGGGCCTTGGATCATCGACACGCGCCCTCTTATCCAGGCGGTTGTCGCGGATCTTGAAAAGGGCGCTGGTTTGCCATCGATTGCGGCCCGGTTTCACAACTCCATTGCACAGATGATCCTGCAAACCTGCGAGCAACTGAAAGGCGAGTTTGGAATAACGACTGTTACCCTGAGCGGCGGGGTATTTATGAACGCTCGCCTGGTTTTCGAATCGACCCGCCGTCTCGAGGCCGCGGGTTTCCAAGTGTTCCGCCACAGTCTGGTTCCAGCCAACGATGGCGGCTTGAGCCTGGGACAACTCGCCATCGCCGCCGCTACGATCAGTCAGGAACCTGCCGGCTGCGCGAAAAACGGCTGAACCGGTCGCGAGCGACCGGGCTAAACCATGCGAATCATTCTTTCACCCGATCAA
>DASZXJ010000116.1:0-23412 GCA_035545895.1 Tepidisphaeraceae bacterium
GGTTGAACGACGCGGCTGAAACGCAGGATGTACCAAGTCCAAAGCGGCAAGGGAGCCAGCGACAGAATTGCCAGCCACGGATTGCGCTCCAAAACCAGCAACAAGCTCAGAAATACCATCAGCAATATCTCAAGTGAAACCAGAACCGCTGTCTGGATGAATGCGCGAACGTTTTGCAGGTCCGACAGCGCCCGGTTGATCAATTGCCCGGTGCTCATGGCGTCGTGAAAGCCGAAACCGACGCGCTGGAGCTTGTCGTAAATGGCTTCGCGAATGTAATAAACCATCGTCATGCTGAGCTTTACGCCGCTGACCTCCTTCAAATATCGAAGAGTTGCATAAGCAATCACCAGCCCGACCAGCACGAGCGTCAGGTGTCGGAGTTTGACGGCGTCCGGGTCGGTACTGGTGATCCACGCCAAAAGCCCCGGCTTGTCAGCGGTGAAACTGACATGCAGCGTGCTGATGTGGTTGATGGCTTCCCCGGACTGGCGGATCGCCAGCACTTCAGCCGCGACCCACATGGACAGGTAACAACAGGCCAGAATGACCAGCATTTTGACCGGTGCTAGAAACCGGAACATCCACTTGAGCAGGTAAGCGGTGGACAACTCATTCGCAGGCGCAATTTCGGCGCTGGCGGCGATTGGGAGAAGAACAGCGGTTTGAGTTGTCACGTTTGGTTTGCGTTGGGTTACTACTCGCATCACGCTAACGATGAACCCCTTTTCGTCAACGTTGTGGGTATGCATTTACTCTCAGAAGAAACATCTCCATTGTCCGATAATAAACCTGATGTTCGCACTGTCATGCTGTGCCGATACGTTCAAAAGCCTCAGCCGCGCTGCGGCCAAGTCGGCGTCTGCGCGGCTGCGACAACTCGGCATCGGTTCGACTCATCCAAGATGGTCGGTTCGCGCGGAGATTTGCGAACGATGTCCGATGCGGATCATTCATAAAGGCATATCCTATTGCGGCAACCCATTCCTACAGGAAATCAATCGCGACCCATCCACCGGCGGGTGCGGTTGCCCGACCATTGCCAAAGCCAAAGACCCGGACGAGCACTGCCCGCTCGATACGCGGCATCGACCTGCTCAATCCACGCCAAGTGCATGTAATTGCAAATGGTGCTCATTGGATGGTCGTCGCGCGTAAGAGCTGTTCCAGATTGAACTTCAGCAGATCCAGATAGGTATTGCGGCCTCCACCGGCGCTGCTGCCCAGCGCATCAAGCACAACCGCCTGCAACCCGCTGCGATGTTCGATGTCCTGCACGACGATCGCGGGAATATCGGCCGGGAGGATCAGCAGGGTGGTCTTCTCCTGCTGAGCCACCTGCTTTAAGCGTCGAATATCCGAATCGTCCAAATCGGTCGGCCGGGCCGACACGGAATTGATCCCTTCCAGCCCAAGTCGCTTCAAAAACGGGAGAAAATCGCTGCTTAACACAATCAGCTTCCGCTGCTGTGGAGCGAGGAGCTTTCGCTGGTAGGGCTGAAACGTCGCATCGATCTGGGCGGAATAGTCATCCATCCGCTTTTGAAATTCGGAGTAGTTGTCGGATCGAAGAACCTGTAGTCGAGCCCCCAGTTCTCGACAGGCTTCGTGCATGATGACCGGGTCCAGCCATAACAAGCCGCCATCGGTTTGCTCGCGTGCGGATTGAAGTACATCCAGTCGAACCAGGCGTCCGTGCTGAAACGGGTCGCTGAATCCCTGGGTGGCCCAGGGTTCGGTTGCGCCGCCGGTCAAAACCAAGTCTGCGGAGTTGAGCCGGTCATGGACCTCGCCCGTCGCCGAGATATTGCCGATGGACTGCCCCGATTCGACAATCCAGGTGACCTCGACCGCATCTCCACCGATTTGCCTGGCCATGTCTCCCAAGGGGTAAACTGTCGCCAGGATGTTCAGTTTGCGCTGAGCAGGCGCTGGCGGCGGGCCGTCGCAGGCACCGATAAAAACGAGTCCCAAAATAAGTAGACCGGTCCAGCGCATAACACCTTGCATCGGACGCAAACGCATCCGGTCAAAAGTTTACCCTTACTGGCATTCAGAGATTTCGAGTTTGATGCCCGGCCCCCCAAATGGTATAGTTTGACAGCAAAATTCGTGCCCCTTGTTAGTAAGCTGTAAGTATCTATTGGTCATGCAGTTAAGTCAATCAACCTCGATGCGCATGGAGCAGCGTCAGTTTCTGACGCCGCGAATGATCCAGAGCATGGAGATTCTCCAATTGCCTTTGATGGCGCTGGAGGAACGGATCGAGCAGGAACTGCAAAGCAATCCCGTTCTTGAACTTCGCGACCCCGAAGACGAAGGCTCGGTTGCCGAGCCAGCACCAGTTGAAGAGCGTGACGACAGCGAGCAGATGCTCACCGTCAAAGAGAACGGAGCCGAGGATTTTGAACGTCTCAACAAGATCGGCGAGTTCTTCGAAAACGAGGAATTCAACACCAACACCGGCACGAGTTTTCGGCAGGCCGCGGGTGATGGCGAGCGCGATAAAAAGCTCGATGCCATGAACAACACCGCCGCGCGCGGTCAGACGCTTGGCGAATACCTGCTCTCCCAGTGGGCGTTTATCGAACAGCCCGACAACATCAAACGCGCCGGCGAAGCGATCATCAATTTCATCGACGATGAAGGATATCTGCGAACGCCGCTGGATCAGATTCAGCGTGAATCCAAAGACCCGCTTGCGATCGATGACTTGAGCAAGGCGCTTCGGCTGGTGCAGGATCTCGAGCCGCCGGGGGTTGGCGCCCGCGATTTGCGCGAATGCCTGCTCCTGCAGCTTGCAGCGCTGGAAGATGATGATGAATTGTCCGAAGGACATGACTTTGACTTGGAAAACGCGCTGGTCAGCGACCATCTCAAGGATTTGGAGATGAACCGCTATCCGCAGATCAGCCGCAAGCTGGGGCGAAGCATAGATGAGATCAAGGCGGCTGTTCGACGTCTTTCGCGATTGCATCCGCATCCCGGCCGGCAGGTCGGGCCGGATGAAGCGCCCGCCATCACGCCTGATGCGATCATCACGCTCAACGAAGACACCGGCGAGTATGACATCAAGATGACGCACGACCCATCCTCCAACATTTACATCAGCGGCATCTATCGCCGGATGATCAAGGACAAAGCCTACGACAAGAAAACCCGCGAATTTGTCGCCAACAACGTCCGCAACGCGCGATGGCTCCTTGAAAGCATTCAGCAGCGCCGAAGCACGATCCAGCGGGTGATTCGCGCGGTCGTCGATGCCCAAAAAGAGTTCCTCGAGAAAGGCCCGGAGTTTCTTCGCCCGCTCCCGATGATTCAGGTGGCTGACCAGCTCGGCGTGCATGTCGCGACGGTCTCCCGGGCCGTCAGCGAAAAATGGATCCAGACCCCGCGCGGGATTTACCCCCTTCGCCGGTTCTTCTCCGGCGGAACCACCAGCTCCGGTGGCGAGGACATGAGCTGGGACGCCGTCAAGGAAAAGCTCAAAATCATCATCGCCGAGGAAGACAAGCAAAAGCCTCTCAACGACGACGAGATCGTCGAAAAGCTCAAGACCCAGGGCATCGACCTGGCCCGCCGCACGGTCGCCAAGTACCGCAAGATCATGAACATCGCCACCGCCAGGCAACGCAGAGCGTATTAGACCATTGCGGAATCCGGATTTCGGAATGCGAAATTCTGGAACACAGCGGAACATTTCCGAACCTAAACAAAATGGAGCACCGGCCACAACTCCCGGCAAGGCCAACATCTGCGAGCGATTTCGAATCGGTGGGTTCGTTTCGCAAAATCGACCGCGCGCGACAACGTCTCCGATATATAGCCCCGGGCATGCCCGGGGGATAAGTTCAGCGAACATGGTGTTTCCTTGAACAAAGTTCGCCGTGGGTTCGTTTCGAATATTCCGTGGTAACCCTTGCATTCCCTTGCAAATCCTTGCATTTTCCGGTTCCCAAACCCCACGGCGGCGCCGTGGGCGTTTCGTTGAAACAATCCGATGTTGTCATCCCCTTCCCTTGTCCTCCGCTCGCGCCTGAACAGAACTCACTCCCATCTAGGAATCGGTGCCAAGCCAAAAAACTTAACCCCTCAGGCAAGAATTCTTCCGCAATACTTGGAAAGGAACCGGTTTGACCACATCTAGAGTACGCCGTATATTGCGAATGTTCGTGTAAAAACAGTGGAGAACGGCGGACCGCATGGGAAGGATTCGGGCTTGCGGTAAAGTTTTTCGTGACCCAGTACATCAACTTATTCGAGTTGGAGCGGAAGACTCTTACATTCTCGACCTTATCGATACTCCCGAGTTCCAACGATTGCGCCGCATTCGTCAACTGGGCGTCTCATGGCTAACCTACCACGGGGCCGAACACAGCCGATTTGTCCACAGCCTTGGAGTATTCAATTTCGCGCAACGCATTATTCGGTCACTGCAGCAACGCTATGGTAGCAAGCATAATGTATCAAAGGTTCTTGCCGAGAATGATCGAACTATCAAGGCAGCCTCACTCCTTCACGACATCGGCCATGGACCTTTCTCGCATATGCTTGAAAGAGCATTCGGCAAAAAGCACCATGAAGAGCGCACAATAGAATTAATTCTTGATGGACATTCTGGAATCAACAAAGTTTTGAGGAAACATAAAGTCGACGCCGATGCGGTTGCATCCGTAATACGCAAAGATTTTCCCCTTAAACTCGTCGTTGACATCGTCTCTAGTCAACTCGACGCGGATCGGATGGATTATCTTCTTAGAGATTCTTATTGCACAGGCGTAGCATACGGTGAATACGATCCGGATTGGCTTTTGCATGCAATGTGTGTTGGTAGGCTTCCTCAAGATAAGAACAAAGCAAATCAAAAACTTTGTTTAGATCGGCGCAGAGGTATTTACGCTGCAGAACGATTCGTGGTCTCGAGGCTGCACATGTATCAGCAAGTATACATGCATCGGGTAACTCGTGGCTTCGAAGTATTGGTGCTAAACCTCTTTTCGGCAGCAGCAAGGTGTGCAAAGCTAACGCGCGGGCTTCCGCCAGGGACACCGCCTCTGGTTGAGAAATATTTCAAAAATGAGGGCGAGATAGATCATCAAGATTTCCTGCGCTTTGATGAATCCCAGGTTCTCTCTGCATTTCATACTTGGGCAGCCAATGATGCCTCCGCATATTCGACTATAAACAGAATGTCTAAGGCTTTTCTTAACCGAGAACGTCTCTATGCGGCGGTAGATCTTGAAGGGCAAGCTGGTTTAATGATGACTTTGGGCAAAGAACTGGAGACGCTTCCTAAGGAAGCAGATGGTATTACGCCGATTTATGGTGTAGATACGGTCGAAGACACTCCCTACAAGGGAATGCTCTATCGCGCCAAAAGGCATGAAGGTGCAGAAGAAATTGTTAACGAATCTATTCTTATTGTCGATCCAGATGACCCTGATTCCGCTGGACCTGTCGAAGCTGCTTCTAAAATGTTAAAAGAAATGGATGCGGAGCAGTTCGCCGTCAATAGGCTTTACTACGACCGCAATCGACGCAAAGATATTGAGAAGATGACCAATAAGCTTGGCATCAAACTTCCGAAGCCGGAGAATTGACCATGGATGGAATGCTTGAAGTATTGCGGCTCATCTTTGTTCTCGATGAACTTAAGGGGCGAAAAAAGCTGCAAAAAATTGTTCACATATTGCAGTCGCGCGGGTTCAATTTTCCGCAACGATTTGGGTATCTTCATTATGGTCCATATTCGAGCCAACTGGCTTCAGAAATTGACGCTTTAGTTGCTGGGAACCTTCTCAAAGAAGAAAAAGGTGTTGGCGACGATTACACGCCTTATGTTTATGAATTGAGTGATGAGGCCATGAAGCTACTAAAGGATCTAAATTCAACAGGCAAGCCACCATGGATCACCCTAGCAAAAAATCTAAATGAAAAAGATCCGAATTATTTAGAAGCAATGAGTACAATTCTCTATTTAAAGGCCAACGGGTTTGAAGGGAACAACTTAAGAGATCGGTTTGTGTCGCTCAAGCCACATTTAAAGGCAAAATTTGATAAGGCACTTGCACATGCTGCTTCATTACCCAAAGCTTAACAAATCGCAGATTTCTCCAGAGCCAGTCATAAGATTTGCCCCTTGCTAAAATACTCGAATGTCTCGTGCCGCGTCTTAGGATTGCCGACCGCTGCTCTTTTTCCGACAAGTTCCTCGTCTTGCGCGGCAGCAAACGCACTTATAAAATCCATCTGGGTTCGGGCAATATTTTGATGGAGCCAAACGATCAGTACCTTTGCATCGTTCCCGACCGACGGGTTCAGGCTGACGGTGAAAATAAACTTTTTCTGCCGTTTGAAGGGGATAACACGCTTTCGATCATCATCAGTAAGGCGTTTTTGCTGGCTGAAGACAGCAAAATCACCGACGCGACTATTCTGCGGCAAATCGAGCGATAAACCCCCTTTGCAACTTTTCGCGCGCGCCGGGCGTCCAAACGTCGTCTTTACTGGCGGGAACGCGATGAATGACACGAGCAACGGCGAAGAGATGTGGGTCATCCGCAGTCGAGCGGGGGATCGGGCGGCGTTTGAACAACTCGTCCGCAACACGGCTAGGGGCTTGTTCGCGCGGTTTTATGTGCAGACGGCTGATGCTCATCGCGCGGAAGACCTCGTGCAGGAAACATTGTTGCGGGCGTGGAAGCGGATCGAATCGTTGGACGATCCAAAGATGTTTCGAGGGTGGCTGAATTCGATCGCGCAAGGCGTGTTGATTGATTCAGCCAAACGGGATTCACGCAAAAAGCGGGGGCTTTCTTCCAAACGAGCGGAATTGCAAACGCTGACGGATGACTCGCCGGGGCCGGGGCGGTCGCTGGAACTGGATGAACAGCGCAACGAAGTATTAAACGTCCTGAAAACTCTACCGAATGAATATCGCGATGTGTTGACCTTGCGATATCTGAGCGGAGCCGATTACGCAACGATTTCAAAGCAGCTGGCCATCTCCAACGGCTCGCTGCGGGGGCTTTTGCATCGCGGAATGAAACTTATGCGCGAGCAATTAGGAATTGCCACCGATGGGGCACAGATGAACACAGATAAATCGTGAGTTGGAATATTTGTGTGTCTGTGCCGCTTCGGTGGCTGAAAAAATGGTGTGAATATGAGCACGATTGAAACTGAACACGATCGAATCCTGAAGCAAATCGCCACATACCTGGCTGATGGCCTGGACGAGCAGGAACGGGCCGGGTTTGAATCGCACGTCGCGACCTGTCCATCGTGCGCTGCCGAATTGAACGGCGCTAAACAGACGGAATCGCATATCAACGAGTTATTCGAATCGGTCGCGCCATCAGCCGATTTTGAGGACCGAGTCCTTGGCCGCTTGCGGCTGAGCACAAGGTTTCATCGCAAGCAGGTGATGGCCATCATCCGCAAAGCCGCAATCGCCGCAGCGGGCGTGATCGTCGTTGGCGGGATGGGATTCGTCGGGCAGGAATATTTGCAGCATGGACGGTTGCCGTCGCTGAGCATGCTTAAACGGGGTGAAGTGGCCGCGGTGCGGGGGCCGGCACCGCTGGAAGACCTCGAGGGAAAATTTTTACTTCCGAGTTCAACTGCGTCTAAATGGTATTTTGGCGGAGGCGCAAACACCGCTGCGAATTGGCGCGGTTGGGAAAATGAATCTCGGACACGGCAGATCTCAATTGCAACCGCCGATGCGCCGGCACTTCATTCTTTTCCAGCGATGCAGCCGCCAAGAAACGAAGAATTCAATGTCCGGGAGACTATTGCAACGCCAGGAGGAGTGAAATCGAAGACAGAAGCAGACAAAGACATGGGAGTGTCGTTTGGTACTCTGAACGGTAAGAAAATCAATGAGTTCAACGCTTATTCCGCTGACCAAACAATCGATGTTCCCCGTTTCACACCTTCGAGCGAGCTTGGCCTTTCAGATGAAAAAAGGTCGAATATCGCGGTCAATGGTTCGAGTCTAACCAAGGTCGCCGGTGGTTCGCTAGTCGCACAAGATGAGTCGCGCAAATCACAGATTGCAGAATTGGGAACGCAACTGGATGGCCCCAAGGAAGTCGCGCTGCAAGTTTCGGGAAAGGAGGCGTTACCCGCTCTCAAACAGGATAGAGATGATCTGGCACTTTTATTGGCTCAAGCGAATGAACCCGCGATGCAGCGGCCCACCACTCAGTCTGCCGCCGGCGATCGCCGGGTGATTCGTGAAGGCACGATGGAGTTCGAGGTCGATAGCTACGACTCGGCCTTTGCCACGATCAGCAAGGTGGTGAGCGAAGAAGGCGGCGTTGTCGCAGCGGCCGATTCGGACAAGCTGCCCAATGGCAAGGTGCGCGGCTCGGTTTCAGTGCGCGTGCCGCCGGATCATCTCGATACGCTGGTTTTGAAATTGCGTTCGCTCGGCGAATTGAAGACACAGCGACTTGGCTCGCGCGATGTCGGCAAGGAATATACCGATTTGGAAGGCCAGCTTCGCGCCGCCCGTGCGATGGAAGAGCGGCTGCTGGAGATGATCAAGACCGCCAATGGTCGAGTCGCGGATTTGCTTCAGGCCGAGCGCGAGCTGGGCACGTGGCGAACCAAGATCGAAACGATCACCGGGCAGTTGAACTATTTCAACAATCTTATTTCGATGGCCACACTGACGATCAACGCCTACGAAAAGGACATTCGCACCGCAGCATCGGCCAAGCAGACCGAAGAGATCAACGCCGGCGTTGAGACCGAAGACGTGGAAGTGGCGCGTAATGCCGCGATCAAATCAATCGATGAAGCCAAGGGGCGGATCATCGAAAGCACGCTGCAAAAACTGGAAGCCGGTCAATTCGCAGCCAGGATTGTCGCGGAACTTCCGCCGGAAAATGCGGGGCAAATTGTCGATCGATTGAAACAGCTTGGGCGCGTCGCGCGGCTGGATAGTCAGAGGCATCAGACGGAAACCCAGGGAACAAGTTCCCTGGGCCTTCAACCGAAGATCGAGACCGCGCCATCGCGCGTCATTATCTCGATGTACAACCTGGCGAACATCGCGCCGCGGCTGACGACGAATCTGAACCTGGCGGCGACGGATGTCGAAGCCACCTATCGCGCGATCCTCAAGCGCGTGACCGATGCCGGCGGGCGCATCATCACCAGCAACCTCAATCGCCAGGATGCGACGCAGGTCAACGGCAGCATTCAGTTTGAATTGAAGAGCGATCAAGCTGATGCCGTTCGAAACGACATCACACGCGAACTGCAAGTCCTGCGGCTGGCAGTGAACGACAACCCGGACACCGCCAATGTCACGACGACCAAGCAGGCATTTGTCGTGCAGATCATTCCGGCTTCGCAAGTACCTCCGCGCGAGACGCGGACGCTGGCGGTGCAGACTTCGGAAGTTGAAACCGCGATGCAAAACTTGAACGCCGCCGCCAGCAGCGCCGGCGGACGAACGATCGAATCCAGCCTGTCCCAGGAAGCTGGCGGAGCGAGCATCGCCCGGCTGATTATTGAGGTGCCGCTGGACAAGCTCGATCAGGTGGTGACGACCGCCAAGCAGCAAGGTACCCTTCGCTCAGCCGAGGCCAGCAAGGATTCGCAGGTGCCCGATGGTCCCTTGGCGCGGGCTCGGGTGAATTTGACCATCGCAACGGGCGATACCATCGTCCCACAGCAAGGGGGGCTGTGGGACACGATTCGCAACGGCCTGAGCACGAGCGTCAAAGGCTTGCTCTGGAGTCTGCAACTGATGGTCATCGGGCTTTGCCTGATCGCGCCGTGGGGCCTGATGATTTGGGGCGGGTGGAGGTTCGCGAGACGAAATCGAAAGACGAAATCAGAAGGATGAAGGACGAAAAATCCAGTTTTCTGCCCCTTTCATCCTTCATCCCTCATTCTTTGTTTCTTCTTCTGATCTTCATGCTATAAATTCTGGACGATGTCAGGGCCAACCGCGTTGGATGATATTCAAACCGATCCGCCGGCCGCTCCGAAGGGGGCGGTCTTTACCATTTTTCTGATCGTCGCAATCGATCTGCTGGGCGTGGGGCTTATCATTCCGCTGCTGCCGTTTTATGCCAAGCATTACGATGCTTCGCCGTTGCAGGTGGAGTTGCTGTTTTCGGTTTACTCACTTTGCCAGTTTATTGCAGCGCCGATTTTGGGGTTGATCAGCGATCGTTTTGGCCGCCGGCCGGTGCTGATTTTATCGCAGATCGGCAGCGTGCTCGGTTACATCCTGCTGGGGTGGGCGACGGACTATCCCTGGGCCAATCCGATGCTTGGCCTGACGATGATTTACATCTCGCGCGTGATTGATGGATTAAGCGGCGGAAACATTTCAACGGCGCAAGCGTATATTGCCGACGTCACGACGTCCGAAAACCGCGCCCGCAGCATGGGCCTGCTCGGCGCGGCGTTTGGGTTGGGCTTTGCCTTTGGGCCTGCCATCGGCGGAGCGCTGGGTCACTTCGACCCAAGCTGGCCGGCATACACCGCCGCCGCTTTCAGCGCGGTGGCGGCTATTCTCACGTTCGTCAAGCTCAAAGAATCGCGCATCCATCGCCCGGCCGAGGCTGAGGCCTGGCTGCACCCGGGCAACTTCGTTCCAATTCTCAAAAAACCCGTGCTTCTGCAATTGCTGCTGATCTGGTTCGTTTCGATGGCCGCCTACATGATGATGGACGCATCAGCCGCGATGTTTTTGAACGATGTCTTCGGCTTCAAGGAATTGCAGGTCGGACTTTATTTCATGTTCATCGGAATCATCATCGCCATCGTGCAAGGCGGCGTGATCCGAAAACTCGATCGCAAATACAGCGAGTGGTCGCTTGCCGCCATCGGAGTGCTTTGCGTTTCCATCGGTGCATTCAGCACGTTGACGACTGCATGGAAGCCGCTGCTGTGGCTGCTGGGGTTGGGCGGAATCGTCCACGCCGGCGGACGCAGCCTGCAACAGCCGACGATCTCGTCGCTGGTCAGCAAACATGCGGGTAAGGATGAACAGGGCGCGACCATGGGCCTGTTCCAGGGCTTGGGCAGCTTGGCGCGAACCATTGGCCCGGTGATCGGTGGAATTGCGTATCAAGGCGCATCAAAAGTCGAACCCACTCGACCTTATATCACTGCATCGGTTCTTCTACTTGGCACGACCATCTGGACCTGGGGCGTCAAGCGCATGGCACGTGAATAGCCAATGAGCAATAAAACAAAGGAAGACAGGGGCAAGGGGCAAGGGACGAGGGGCGAGCCTGATTCCTCGACCCTTGCCCCTCGCCCCTCGCCCCTTGTTTTTCACGTGTGCGTACTCGCGGTCACTTTCCTCATCATGCTCGCCTGGACATGGTTGGGCTGGCCGGATCCTCTGGTCGATTTTGGTCGTGAACTGTACGTGCCATGGCAATTGGCACAGGGGAAAGTGCTGTACCGCGACATCGCCTATTTCAACGGGCCGTTTTCTCCGTATTTCAATTCGCTGCTCTTTCGACTTTTTGGCGAAAGTTTACGAACCATCGTTTTAGCCAACCTGATTCTGCTCGCGGGTTTGACGTGGATGATCTGGCGGCTGATCGAACAGACATCTGATGCCATGACCGCAACCGTCGCGTGTGTCGTGCTGCTGACGGTTTTTTCATTCGTGCAGTTCGTGGGAATCGGCAATTACAACTTTGTCACGCCTTATTCACATGAGATGACTCACGGGATCGTGCTGAGTTTCGCTGCGATGACTTGCCTGTCGCGATTCATCGACAAACGCCGCGCGGTTTTCGCCACGCTGACCGGAATTTCGCTGGGCCTTGTGTTTCTCACCAAAGCGGAAGTATTTCTCGCGGCAGCGCTGGCAATCGGAATCGGTCTGGCTCTCTCCAAACCACCCGTAAAATCGCTTGTCGGTTTCGCGGTGGGGTTTATCGCTCCCCCGATCATTGCAATTGTCACGATGGCGCAAGCGATGTCCTTGGGTCAGGCGCTGCACGGCGTCCTGGGTTCATGGGTCTATGTTTTCGATTCAAATATTCGCAACATGTATTTCTATCGCGGGATCATGGGAACCCTGGACCTGCGACGCAACTGGGAACTCTGCGGATACGCGTGCATCGCATATGCAGCGGTTCTATTACCCGCCGTCTTGGTGGGTTGGTCTTTTAAGAAGGGCGCGGCAGCCGCTTGCGCCATCGCGACAGGAATCTGCATCATCGTCTTCATCCTGATGCGCGACAATCTGGCGCCGTGGCAATCTTCTTTGCGCGGACTAACGATCGTAATGCCGCTGCTCTCGGTTGGCACGCTGGTTTTCGCGATTCGTCATCCTCGTCCGCAACGAACGCTTCGCGCGGTGCTCTCAATTTTCGCGACCGTTCTGCTCGCCAAGATATTTTTCAACATCACGCCGTTTCAATACGGCTTCGCTCTGGCCATGCCGGCGACATTGATTGCCATCTCCGCGGCGCTGGGTTGGATATTTACTCCCTCGCCCGGTACTCCGGGAGAGGCCGGGGGTGAGGGTTCTGGACGTGAGAGGGGGAAAGCCCTGACCCTAACCCTCTCCCGGAATACCGGGCGAGGGAACATGAGTCGCGCGTTGTTGTTACCCGTCGTCGGCCTGTTCATCTTCGTCCATCTGCTCGCGTTCGGCCGCTATTACGCGGGCAAACCCACTGTTGTCGGACAGGGCACGGACATGTTTTATGCCGATCCTCTCTCCGATGTTCGCGGCCAGGCAATCAATCTCATGCTTCAATCGCTGAATCGCGCTCCAGCCAGCGCGACATTGGCGGTGTTTCCTCAAGGCGCGACGTTGAATTATCTTTCCCGGCGAAGTAATCCGACATCCTATTTAAGCATCATGCCGCCGGAGCTGATGATGTTTGGCAAGGATAAAATCGCGCGAGCCTGTGCTGAACATCCTCCGGATTTAATTGTGCTGGTCTTGCACACGGATTTGTCGGAGTATGGTTATAAGGCATTCGGCGTCGATTACGGGCAGGAGTTTCTGAATTGGATCAAAACCAACTACAGCGAGGTGCAGTCGCCGCAGGATCCGCGGTTTCCGTTGCTGCTGCTCGCGCGACGATAAATCGCTGGCTGGGCCCGCTGCTGGTTATGTTGGTGGGGCTCGTCATGCTCATCCGCAGTTGGGGAACCTGGCCTGACTGCATCGTGGATTTTGGCCGCGAATTGTACACGCCGTGGCAAATCACGCAGGGCAAAATCCTCTATCGCGATATCATCAGCTATTTCAACGGGCCGTTTTCGCCGTATTTGCATGCCCTGATCTTTCATTTTTTCGGCGTCAGTCTTCAAACCCTGGTCGTGTTCAATTTATTCGTGATCGCGCTGCTTATAACGTTGCTTTTTCGGCTGATTTCCCGGGCATGGGGACGGATTGCCGCTGCGTCGTGTGGTATTTCGTTTTTCGTCCTGTTTGCATTTGCACAGTATGGCATTGCAGGGAATTACAATTACGTTTGTCCTTATTCGTACGAATTGCCGCACGGTATTGCGCTGACGGTTGCCTCGATGTCCTGCATGATGCGCTGGCACGACAGCGCCAGGCGAGGTTGGCTTGCCGCTGCAGGCGCGCTGCTCGGATTGATATTTCTCACCAAGGCAGAGGTATTTCTCGCGGCATCAGTTGCGCTGATCTGTGGAGTGTTGATCGAATTTCGCATTCGTCGCCTCGAATGGAAATTGATCGCAACTCATATTGCTTTATTTGTCGCTTGCGCCATCGCGATGGTCACCATTGCTTTTATGTTATTGACGACAGCTCTCAGCCCGCGCGAAGCCTTTCACGGTTTGGCAGGATCGTGGGCATGGATTGGCGATAGTGAGCTGGCCAATCTGCCGTTCTTCAAAAAGCTCGCCGGCACGGACGATATCATCGCCAGCATCAAAACCATTGGTGCGTGCAGTTTGGTTTACGTCGTTCTCTTCGGAGTCCCGGCACTGGTCGGATCGAGATTCAAATCGAACAAATGGCTTGGTGTCGGATTATTCACCATGTTGTTTATCGTGGGCATGTGGTTTTCTCAGCAGATCGATTGGCTCAACATGGTGCGCGCGATGCCGCTGGTTCTTGTGATCGCGCTGATCGTGATGGCTGTGCGCCGAAGCCCTGCGGACTTTCTGCCGGCCATGTTGATTGTCTGGGCGCTGGTTCTGCTGGTCAAGATGCGGCTGAACGTGCATATCACCCATTATGGTTTTGCCCTGGCCATGCCGACCACGCTGATCGGAATTGCATTGCTTGTCAGCTGGCTGCCTGCATTTCTTGATCGCTCTGGCGGCAACGGAACGCTTTTGCGAAGTGCCGCGCTGGCAGCACTGGCGGTTGTCTTGATCGTCCACGCGAAGATGGAAGGCGCGCTCTGGTCCGATAAAACCATCAAGGTGGGCGCGGGAGGCGACCAATTTTATTCGGACCTTCGCGGAATCGTGGTCAATCGCGCGGTTGCAGATCTGATTCAAACAGGTACACCCGGCGAGACATTGGCGGTCGTTCCCGAAGGTTCGATCATCAACTATCTGGCGCGGATGCCCAATCCAACCAGCCAGCTTCAGTTTACGCCGCCTGCGCTTCTGATGTATGGCGAAGACGCGATGCTCAGCGGTTTTCAGCGACATCCGCCTGATTTTCTGATTCTGACCGGTGTGGATACGTCCGAATATGGTCCGCGGTTTTTCGGAGACGACTACGCCCGCAAACTGGGCGCGTGGTTGCAGGAAAACTATCTCGTCATCGAAACCATCGGCTCACGGCCGTTCAAGGAACCCGGCTTTGGAATGGTCCTCTTCAAACGCAAGCCTTAGACTGGCGTGAATTGCTCCGCTTCCCTCCTGCATTTTGCCGACATATCATTGCCTCTGTGCGCAAACCATTCCTACAACTTGTCTCCGAACGAGTCGTCGTCCTGGACGGATCGATGGGAGCCAATCTGCATAGTCGCGACCTGGACTTGAAGCGCGACTGGTGCGGCTTTGAAAATGCCTGCGAAGTGCTGAACCTGAGCCGGCCCGACATCATTGGCGAAATTCACGAGTCGTTCCTCGAAGTCGGCTGCGATGCGGTCGAAACCAATACATTCAACGGCAGCAAAAACGACCTTGAAGAAGCCAACCTTGCCGACCGCACGACCGAAGTGAATCGCATTGCCGCGGAAATCGCCCGCAAGGCTTGCGATAAATTCGAAACACCGGACCGCCCGCGATATGTCGTCGGCTCGATCGGCCCGACGCGAAAGCTGGTCACGCTGGGCAATATCAGTTGGGATGAACTGGTCGAGAGTTTTTACCATCAGATTCTTGGCCTTTTACAGGGCGGCTCGGATGTGCTGCTGGTCGAAACGCAGCAGGATTTGCTGGCGATCAAGTGCGCCATCGCCGCCGCCAACCGTGCGTTCAAGGAAATCGGCCGACACGTGCCCATCATGGTGCAGGCGTCGTTCGACACGAACAATGGCCAGCAGATGCTTACCGGCGCCGATGCGTCGGCCCTGGTTGCAGCGATCAGCCCGTACGATGAAGTCGCATCGCTGGGCGTGAACTGCGCGTTCGGCCCGATCGAACTGACCGAAACCGTTCGCTACATCGCCGGCAACTATCCGAAATATGTCAGCGCCCTGCCCAACGCCGGCCTGCCGATTTATGTCAACGGCAAAGCCCACTTTCCGATGGGGCCGGAAGATTTCGCCAAAGGTGTGCGACGATACGTCGAGGAATTCGGCGTCAACATCGTCGGCGGCTGCTGCGGCACGGTTGCTGCGCATATGAAAGCGGTGATGGAGGCGCTCAAGGGTGTCAGACGCGCGACGCGTGACGTCGCGGCCAAGCCACAGATATCCAGCGTCACCACCGCTGTCGAAATTCGGCAGGACAACAGCTATTTGATCGTTGCCGAGCGCACCAATACCAACGGCTCGCGCCAGTTCAAGCGATTATTGCAGGAAGAAAACTGGGACGGCCTGGTAAGCATGGCCCGCGATGAAATCCGCGAAGGCTCGCACATGCTCGATGTCTGCGTCGATTTCGTCGGCCGCGAAGGTGTGCGCGATATGCATGAGGTCGTGCGCCGATATGTCAATTCGCTGCCCGCGCCGCTCATGCTCGACAGCACCAACCCGGCCGTCATGGAAGCCGGGCTTAAGCTGGCCGGTGGTCGGTCCATTCTCAATTCGATGAACCTGGAGGATGGCGAAGAGCGCATTGCGCACATTTGCGCAATCGCCAAGAAATACGGCGCTGCCGTCGTGGCTGGAACAATTGACGAAGACAAGCAGCAGGCGATGGCGCGCACCGCTCAGCGCAAAATCTCCATTGCCAAACGCATCCGTGATCTGGCGGTGAAATATGGATTGCGCGATGAAGACGTCCTTTTCGACCCGCTGGTGCTGCCCATCAGCACGGGCATCGAGGAAGACCGTCGCAACGCGCTGGAAACCATCGAAGGCACGCGGCTGATCTCGCGAGAATTGCCCAAGTGTCACACGGTCGTCGGCCTGTCCAACGTCAGTTTCGGCCTAAAGCCCGCCGCCCGCGTGGTGCTGAACAGCGTGTTCCTGCACGAGCTTCGCGAAGCAGGTCTCACTGCCGCCATCGTGCATGCTTCAAAAATTTTGCCGCGCAACCGTATCTCCGATGAACACTGGAATGCAGCGCTGGATCTGATTTACGACAAGCGGCGAGAAGGCTTCGATCCGCTGACCCATTTTGTCAATCTGTTCCCCGAAGGCGCGGACACCGCCAAGCCGCAAGCGGTGCAGGACAATCTTCCGATCGAGGAGAAACTCAAGCGCCACATCATCGACGGTGAAAAACGCGATCTGCTCGTTCATCTCGATGAGGCGATGAAGCAACATCCGCCTCTGAAAATCATCAACGATATTCTGCTCGACGGCATGAAGGTGGTTGGCGACCTGTTCGGCAGCGGGCAGATGCAGTTGCCTTTCGTGCTGCAAAGCGCTGAAACCATGAAGGCGGCCGTTGCCCATCTCGAGCCGCACATGGAAAAGGTCGAAGGTCAAACCAAGGGCCGCATCGTGCTGGCGACCGTCAAGGGTGATGTGCACGACATCGGCAAAAACCTGGTCGATATCATCCTGACCAACAACGGCTACACGGTTTTCAACCTCGGGATCAAGCAGCCGATCAGTGACATTCTGCGCGCGGGCGTGGAACACAAAGCCGATGCCATCGGCATGAGCGGCCTGCTCGTCAAGAGTGTCGCCGTCATGAAGGAAAATCTCGAGGAGATGAACGCCAAGGGCGTTAATATTCCCGTCCTGCTCGGCGGGGCGGCGCTGACCCGCAGCTACGCCGAAAACGATCTCGCTTCGCTGTACCAGGGCCCGCTCTTTTATTGCAAGGATGCGTTTGAAGGCTTGAGTACGATGGACCGCGTGAAGGACGGCGAAGTTGAGACCCTTCGCGCTGAACAACGGGCGCAGGTCACCCGTCGTCAGGAACTTCGTGAAAAAGCGGCTGCGTCGCGCATTGCGCCGACCAATCAGCCGGCGCGGTCGGACGTAGCGCGCGATAACCCCGTCCCCACGCCGCCGTTCTGGGGCAGACGGGTTGTCACCGGCATTCCGCTGGAACAGGTCTTCCCGTTCATCAATCCGCTGGCGCTGTTCCGCGGGCAATGGGGGTTCAAGAAGGGCGGCATGAGCGAGGAGGAATTCGAACGTTCGACCGAGGAAAAAGCCCGGCCGGTGTTTGAATCGCTCCAGCAGCGCGCAATCAAGGAAAAGTTGCTCGAGCCCAAGGTGGTTTACGGTTATTTCCCCGTCCAGAGCAAGGGTGATGACTTGATCGTCTATCGTCCCGAAGATTTCTCTGTCGGCGCCGCCCGCTTAAGCGGACAGTGCCAAAAGCGCGAGTGGTTGCGATTTTCGTTCCCGAGACAAGAAGGGCGTCGGCGATTGTGCATCTCGGATTTCTTCCGCGATGTCGATTCGGGACAGTTCGACGTGCTCGGCGTGCAACTGGTGACCGTCGGCGACCGCGCTTCGGAAATCGCACAGGAATTGTTCCGCGCGAATAAGTATCAGGAATACCTTTATCTTCACGGCTTTGGTGTGGAAAGCGCGGAAGCGCTCGCCGAGCTGTGGCACAAGCGCATGCGGCAGGAGCTGGGCTTCGGCTCGGAAGATTCGCCGAAAATGAAGGAGATTTTCCAGCAGGGCTATCGCGGCAGCCGGTATAGCTTCGGTTATGCCGCCTGCCCGAGTCTGGAAGACCGCGCCAAGATTGTCGAGTTGCTCAAGCCCGATGAAATCGACGTCACGCTGAGCGAGAATTTCATGCTCGTGCCCGAGCAGAGCACTGACGCAATTGTCGTGCATCATCCGCAGGCGAAATATTTCGATACGTAACATGCTGAAATTCCCCGCCATCGGTATCTGGCGTCCGGGGCAGATCACGGTCTCATGGACCCAAAGCTCTCGGCCTGTCATTCCACAGGTCGAGGAGTTGATCGAACAAGCCTGGCTCGCGGGCACGCAAAAGATCGGCCGACATCTGTTTGATGGGCCGATGTGCCGGATGGAGTCTTTCGACGCGCGCGATGGACAATTGGCTCTGACTTTTTCACGGACCAGCTACAAGCCGTTCTGGGGAACCAATCTCAATCATCCTGAAATTGCGGAAGAGTTTGGTGCAGCAGCGCTGGCCAATCCGGTTGGCGCCAGTGCGCTGCTGATCAGCAGCGACGGTTTTTTGCTCATGGGGCGGCGAAACAATTCGGTGGCCTATTATCCCGGGCGCGTGCATCCGTTCGCCGGTGCGATCGAACCCTCTGATAACCTCGATGTGTTTGAAGAAGTCCGCCGAGAGTTGCGCGAGGAGCTATCGCTCACGCCGAAGGACGTTTCAGAAATTCTTTGCTTAGGAATCGCCGAGGATCAATCCCTTCGCCAGCCGGAATTGATCTTTGCCGTGCGCACGAAGCGCACGCGCGAGCAGATTGAAGCCAATCTCGAACCGACGGAACATCAAAGCGTATGGACAACGTCCGCGACACAGGAATCGGTCGAAAAGGCGCTGGGCGGCGACGAATGGTTCACTCCAGTCGCTGTCGCAGCGCTGGCGCTGGTTGGCCGAAACCTATTTGGGATTGAATGGTTCGACAAAACACGCGGCCCTGCTGGCCGCCGCTAAACGCAGATTAATCAAGTTGCTCTTCTCTCGCCCCTTGCCCCTCGCCCCTTGCCCCTTATCCTTATCCGCATGACTTTTTCCGATGATCTCAAATATGTGACCGAACTCGCTCGCAGCGCGGGAAAAATCGCCCGCGATGCGTATGGCAAAGTCGAGCGCCTGACCAAGACCCACGCCGCCGCCAGCGCCGAGGCCGTCACCGAAGCCGATCGCGCAACTCAGCGCCACATCGTAGCCGGGCTGCGCAAGCGATTCCCGACCGATGGCATCATCGGCGAAGAAAGTGACAGCGGCGAATCGATCACCTTCGACGTCAAAAATCCAACCGGCCGAAACTGGGTGATCGATCCGATCGATGGCACGAATAATTTCATCGCGGGTTTGGGACTCTTTTGCGTCTGCATTGGACTGCTCGATAAAGGTTATCCCATTCTGGGCGCGGTATATGATGTGACTCGCGACCAGATGTATTTCGCCGGCAAGGGTGAAAGCGCATGGCTGGATTCTCGAAAACTTCACGTGCTTGAAACACCATTGGATGACGCAGGAATACTGCTGCTGACGAGCAATGTGCTGGACAAGTCCGGCAACTGTCCGAAATGGGCGATCAAATGGCTGGCGCAGACGGCGTGGAAGGTTCGCATCCTCGGATCGGCTGCGCTGGAAGCAGTCAACGTCGCTGCCGGCGTTGCGCATGGCGCGGTGACGGTCAACGGCAAGTTGTGGGATGTCGTCGCGCCCGCCGCCATCGTCCTTGAAGCCGGCGGCCTGATCACGTCCATGGATGGCAAGCCCGTTTTCCCCTTCAACCTGGTCGGATACGCCGGCGCCAAAGTCCCGTACATCTCCGCCGGCGCGAAAGCGCATGAGCAGATGATGGAGGATCTGCGGAGCTGAGAAGTTAGAAAGCAGCGCTCCGCGTTGCGTCGCGGCTCAGCGAGGGTTACGATTGTGGGATGGATGAGACCGTCATCGCGTTTCATGTCGTGATGTCGTTTTATGGGTTTTGGCTGCCCAATGATGAACGCGGTTCGGGCAGTTGGTATGTTGGGTCGAAATCGCTTTATCAGTTTAGTACAGCAACTCACGTTAGTTCAAATCATTCCGTAGCGCGAAGACCATACAATAAGGCAATTCAACTGCAGGCACGAAAGAATCTCAAGTATCCCTCGGTCGTCTTGAACGGATATCAGGCTCGAGCTATCGGTCGCGGATTTGCAAACTATATCGACAAGAGCGGATTGATCGTCCATGCTTGCGCGATCCTGCCCGATCATGTGCATCTGGTCGTCAGACGATTTACATACTCAATTGAACAGATCATGATCAAGTTGAAGGCTGCTGCAACGGAGCAGTTATTGCGCGAGGGACTGCATCCGTTCCAAAGGATCGTTCTGCCTGACGGAGGTCATCCGAAAGTTTTCGCCAGGGACGGAAGACATGTCTTCATCTTTGACAACGAGGGTGTAATCGGACGAATCAAGTATGTTTGCGATAACCCGGTTAATGCCGGATTGCCCGCGCAGGAATATCCATTTGTCATACCGTTCATCTCGCTGAGCCGCGACGCGTAGCGGAGCGTTTTTTCGTCAAATTGTCCAAAAAGCGCTCCACTTCGTGTCGCGGCTCAGCAAGGTGTCCCCGATGGTGAAATTCTTTCCCCGTCCGTATACCATGCCCCTCCTATGCCTTGGATTACCGTTGACGGCAAACGCTTTGAATGCAAAGACAAGCAGATGATTCTCCAGGCCTGTCAGCAGGCCGATATGGAGCTGCCGCACTATTGCTACCACCCGGGGTTGTCGATCCCGGCTTCGTGTCGGATTTGCCTGGTCGAGGTCGAGGGAATCCCCAAGCTTGTTCCGAGTTGCCAAACTCCCGTGCGCGATGGCATGGTCGTGCATTCCAAATCCCCCAAGGCCATCGCCAATCAGAAACAGGTGATGGAATACCTGCTGATCAACCATCCGCTGGATTGCCCGGTCTGCGACCAGGCCGGCGAATGCTATCTGCAGGACTATTCCTATCAATACGGCCGCAGCCAGTCACGGTTTGAGGAAGACAAGCTCAAGAAGCCCAAAAAAGATGTCGGCCTGAATGTTCTGCTCTATAACGACCGCTGCATCATGTGCACGCGCTGCGTGCGCTTCACGCGCGAGGTCTCGGGCACGAGCGAGCTATATGTCGATGGTCGCGGGCATCGTGAAGAGATCGACATTTTCCCCGGCAAGCCGCTGGACAATAAATTGTCGGGCAACGTTGTCGATCTCTGTCCGGTTGGCGCGCTGCTGGATAAGGATTTTCTCTTCAAACAGCGCGTGTGGCTGCTCAAGCAGGCTGCGTCAATTTCGCCTGCGGACAGTGGCGGCGAAAACATCTGGCTGGAACACAACGAAAACGTCATCTACCGCGTCAAACCGCGATATAACGCCGATGTCAATCAATGGTGGATCAGCGATGACACGCGATACAGCTACAAAGCCGTTCACAATGACAAACGATTGACCAAACCCGCCAAGTCGCAATTTGGCACGCAGATTGAAACGTCGCTTCAGCACGCGATCGATCATGCCAATGAAGAATTGAAGCGAACCGTTCGCGAAAACGGTCCGGGCACGATTTACGCCATGCTGTCCCCGATGATGTCGTGTGAAGAAGCATGGCTGCTGGGCACATACATTCGCTCCGTCGATCCACAGGCGACATTCATTCTCGGCCCCGTGCCGACGACCGGCGAAAATGAAGTCTTCAAAAATCCGGCCACCGGCAAGGTGACGTTCACAATCCAGGCCGAGAAAGTTCCCAATCGCAAAGGTGTTGAGCGCGTCATCGCCATGCTGGGCGGTGCGACGATGAGCCTGGAAGAGCTGGCCAAATCCACCAAGCTCAAGGCCGGGTGGATTGTTGGCGGATATCTCAGCAACTGGGTGACGGACACGCTGAAATTACCCAAAGGTGTGAAGATCGTGCAGGACATCCTGCCCAACCGGCTGACCGATGGCGCCGATGCGCTGTTGCCCGCAGCTAGTTGGGCGGAGAAGGATGGCTGCTGGGAGAACTTCGCCGGCAGGATTCAGCCGTTCACCGCCGCGATCACCCCGCCCAATGGCGCGATGCGCGAAGGCGATGTCTATTACAAATTGCAGGGCCGAACCGGGCTGTACAGCGCCCAGGTCGTCCGCGAACAAATGGGCGAACCGTTTGCTTCGATTTCTATGCCAAGCGAAAAGTCAGAAGAACCGGTGTTTGAGTTTGTTGAATTGTAGGATTAGGGAACCACGGATGACCCAGATAAGAATGGGTGCTTCGAATTCTTGCTCTGTGTACTCTGTGAACTTTGTGGCTGAATAAAAAATATGTTTGACTGGATACAAACACATATTCCCCCCTGGGTTTTCATTGCCTTTGTTGTGCATGGAGCGACCCTTGGCGCTGTGGCTTACATGATTTTGCTCGAGCGCAAGATCGCATCCTGGGTGCAGGACCGGATTGGCCCCAATCGAGTCGGGCCGTTAGGGTTGCTTCAGCCGATTGCCGATGGCTTGAAGTTCGTATTGAAAGAGGACTATCGGCCCAGCCATGTCGATGGGATTTTATTTACCCTCGCTCCGTGCATCATGATGGTGGTGGTGATCATTTCGGTCGCGGTGATTCCCTGGGGGGGAATCAAGCAAGCCACCGTGCCGGTTGGCGCGCCGATTACCGCCGGCGCGACGATCATCGCCCAGGATGCCAATACCGTCACCTATCAGTGGCCATTCCAGATCGCCAATCTAAACGTCGGCGTGCTGTATGTCGTCGCGGTGCTGTCGCTGAGCGTGTATGGAATCGTCGTCGGCGGGTGGGCATCGAATAACAAGTATTCCTTCCTCGGCAGCCTGCGCGCGACCGCCAACATGATCTCCTACGAAATCCCGCTTGGCCTGTGCATCCTTTGCATCGTGCTGATGTTCGGCACGCTGGATCTGGGCGAGATCGTCAACAAACAGGCGTATATGTGGGGACATATCGTTCCCGCGTGGAATGTGTTTACCCAGCCGCTGGCGTTTTTGCTGTTCCTCGTCTGCATTCACGCCGAAGCCAATCGCGCGCCGTTTGATTTGGCTGAAGCCGAACAGGAACTGGTCGGCGGATATCACACCGAATATAGCGCCATGCGATTTGCCCTGTTCTTCCTCGGCGAATACCTGGGAATGATTACCACCAGTTGCGTCTGCGTCGCTCTCTTCTTCGGCGGCT
>DASZXJ010000117.1:0-23691 GCA_035545895.1 Tepidisphaeraceae bacterium
AGAGCGCCCTCATCTGCAAGATGGCGCGCATCGACCGGATCGTCGGCTACGATCGAGATGGACGCGGCTTTTTGCTCAGCGACAAACTCCTTCCTGTCAAAGAACGCGGCAAGTTCATTCCCAGCCCCATCGTTAAATACTACCTGGGAATCGCGCAATACCTCGGCTCGACCCATCGCGATCTCAAGCTCGAACTGTTCATCACCGAAAGTGAAAAACGCGAAGCCCGGCAGATTCTTTCCCGCGCGGGACTGAACCCGGACCTGCATCGACCGGCCTCGGGTGGATCGGCGCCGCTGGTCGTGCTCAATCCGGGTGCTCAATATGGCGCAGCCAAGTGCTGGCTGCCCGAATATTTCGCCAAGCTTGCGGACCGGTTGATCTCCGAGCATGGCGCGACGGTGATGATCAGCAGCGCTCCGCGCGAACGGGCGATTGTCGATGCAATCAGCCGTCATATGAACCATGCCCCGGTCGATCTGGCTCGCTGGGGCTGCACGATGGGAGCCTTGAAAGACATCGTCCGTCGATGCGACCTCATGGTGACCAACGACACCGGCCCGCGACACATCGCAGCGGCATTTGACGTGCCCGTCGCCACCATCTTCGGTCCCACGCACCCGGAATGGACCGAAACCTATTTTGCCAAAGAGCGAAAGCTCGCTGTCCCGGTCTTTTGCGGACCCTGCCAGAAGAAGAATTGCCCGCTGGACCATCGCTGCATGACCCAGCTCACCCCCGAGATGGCATACGAAACGTCAACACAACTTCTGATCAATGGTCAACGCGCAACTGTTTAAGCCAACTTCAGGCCATGCCGGCAATTACAATCGCGCGGGAAATAATTGGGTTCGTTTTGCGTTTTTGGTGTCGCTATGACATTTTGGGACATTTCGCGACATTGTTGGGTTACATAATCCCCCGGGCATGCCCGGGGCTATATAAGAAAGTTTCGATCTTCCGCTACCTTTGTCTCCTTGTCCCCCACTCCCCTTGTCCTAATCACCTTGTCATCCCTTTTCCATACCGATTTCACCGTTCACCATCATCCATTTAAGAATCGGAAGCAGGCACGGAAATCTGAATAGGGAATAAAAATAATCAGGCCATGCGGTTACTTCCCTGTAGGTTGAGTCTGAAGAGCCAGACCCCCGAGGGGAAATGCCAACTGGCGCTCGGCGTCGTAGGCCCAGCAAATGATTTCGCGCGAACCGACCAGCAGGCGGCTGCCGGGGAATTTTGCCATCCAGAATCCCTTGGGATGACCGTTTGTGACTTCGGGCAAAGTATCAATCTGGTGGATGTAGATGTCACCAATCGCGCACAGCACCTGCTCATGATCGTCTGTCTCACAGCTGATCAAAACCGCGTCGGCCATTCGTGCACGATCCGGGATGATGGCCCAGCCGTTGAGATCGACCGTGCTATCTTCAACTTGCTGCCCACCCTCGACCGACCCGGTTTGGGCTTTGACCCTCTCTGAGTCCGATCCGGGCGCCTTCAGTCGATTGATGTCCGGACTCAACACCAACGGAGGATGAAGATACCCAAGTTGATTGAGAACGTTTGCGTTCGCAGGTACGCCTGGGTGATCTGAGACCAGCATCTTGCCCATTTTGTCGAAAACAAAATTGATGAAGGTTAGATGCGCGACACCCGCTCGGCGGTCACGCGCCGCTTCAGCGTATTCCCCAATCGATCGGCAGTCGCCCCATATCACGACGACCAGCAGCAATCCGATCGAGACGAACTTCAATGAATTTGAAGGAAGTTTGATTACCACCGGGAACAGGCCAATGACCGCAATGATCAGCCAGATTGAAATCGTCGTATATCGCGTTGTGGAGGCCTGTGCCATGCCGATGCCCGCTCGGCCCGCTGCGGCGAGCAACGCACTGCCGATTGCGTAGCTTCCCAGCATCAACCACGGAAGCGACGTTGCGGCGCGTTGCGCATCATTCGATGCGGTCTTCCAAAAGCCCCAAACGCCCAGCGCAACAAATCCCGCCAGCAAACAAAAACCCGCAAGAATCGATATCGAGTAGTATTCAAACATTCCAAAATTCAAAGGCGATCCCAGGAATAACAGGAAATACCAAAAACGACCTGTCAGACTGGCCGCGTAATATCGCGCTGCCAGTTGATTCGATTGATACCCGACGAATTGCACCGCGAAACTCGCCGCTGTCATCATCAGCCAGCCAAGCATAAGCGGTTTCAATTTTGCGGACCGTGGCGGAATATCCGCAGTTGCAATCAATGGAACAATCAGAAACCATCCCAGTAAACCATTGGCCTGGCTAAGCGAAGCCGTTTCGATCAGCAGCCCGCAAAGCGCAAGGGTTCGCCAGTTCAGGCCTCGACAATGGATGAGCAATATCGCGCCGACAATGCATGGAATCGGGACAAAATTCTGGCATGCGGCGAAACCAAAGGTCCAGTTCTCCACTTGAATCGGGCTGAATAAGAGAAGGTTGATCAGAAACCATTGTCCCACCCAATTCATGCTTTGCCCGCTTCGCGAAGCGATCGATTTGAGCAATATGGCCACCAGCACGGAATTCAAGCAGACCATGCCATAACCAAAAAGCACCTCAAACAACGTGTTCCAATGCGTGAGCTTGGCCAGCACAAACATGATGAGGTACGGAATCGGCATGCGGTGTTCGTTGTGCGGGGTCCAGAAATTGGAAAACGTCAATGTATGTTGATGGGCACGAACGAGTATGTCCGCCATGTCCCAGGCATCGGCCCAGATGAAGTTCACGTGATATTTGAAGATGAAATAAGGGGGCAGCAGGGCCGGAGAAAAAGCGGCAAGCAACCACGCCCATCGCGTGGCGGCTGAAACTGGCTTGCAATCAGGTTGCAGGGCTGGAATTGCCGGTTCCTGCATATGAACACTCAGGCGTGGCGCGATCTTAATTGACGTCGGCATGCCGCACCAGTTGAAACGGCCCGATTTGCGTGAATCAGTCGGAATTCAACCTTCAGGCCGCATTTGGCCGATAAATTATCGGACCCGAGGAGTCCGCGCATGCTTCGTTTCAGCCCCATTCGCGCTGCACTGGCCATGGTGATGGTTGGAGCGTTGATGCTTGCGCTGATCGGGCGCGTGGCGTGGCTGGAAACATACGGGCGACAGAACACCATTCGCCGCGCCGAACGCCAGCAACATCAGGATGAGCCGCTCTACAGCCGCAGGGGAAGCATCTTCGATTCCAGCGGATTGCTCATGGCGGGCACGATTCAGACCACCAGCCTGTTCATTGATCCCGAATTCTTCGTCGAACAACTTGAAGAAGCTGGCCTGACCGAAACTGAAATTGAAAAGGCCATTTCTCAGGTCGCCCAATTGATTGATAAGGAACCCCGGGAGCTGACCAAGTTGCTTGAGGATCGCAGCGACAGTCGTTACCTGCGAATTGCAGACAACATCGACGATCAGACCCGAGCGGCCATCACAAAACTGAAACTGCCCGGCTTGGGATTCACTCCCGTCAATCAGCGGTATTACCCGATGGGCTCGCTGGGCGCGCATGTGCTTGGAGGCGTGGGAACTGACGGCAAAGGGTTGGAAGGGGTGGAACTGAAATACGAAAAGACGCTGGCCGGCCGAGATGGATTCAAGCGAGCCATGAAAGATGCCCGCCGCCGCGCGATCGCGGTGAATGCGGAAGATTATTTGCCGCCTCAAAACGGGCAACACCTGATTCTGACGATCGATGCGAATATCCAGATGATCACCGAGCAGGAAATGGCGGCCGCGTGCGAAGAGCATGGCGCCAAGACCGCCGAAACGGTTGTCATGGACCCCAACACCGGCGAAGTGCTGGCGATGGCGGATTGGCCGACGTTTAACCCGCAGAATCTGGAAGACTCGCCTCCGGCGCTGCGCCGCAATCGGACGCTCGATTCATACGAACCGGGTTCGACGATCAAGCCGTTCATCGTTGGCCCTTCGCTTCAGAAGAAGCTGATCCATGTGGATGACATCATGCCGATTCACGGCGCGACGTATAAGTCGCCGTTGCGATCCAAAGTCGTCACTGACGTGCACGGCTACGAAAACCTGTCCGTGTGGGATGTGCTGGTTAAATCGAGCAACATCGGTATGACCATGATCGGCGAACGGCTTGGCAAGCAAAATGTCTTTGACGCGTTGCACGGATGGCATTTTGGCGAGACGACCGGAATCGAACTCCCCGGAGAAGACCGCGGTTTGCTGCGGCCGGTGGGCAAATGGAGCAATTCCGATCTGGTTTCATCGGTTCAGGGTTATTCGGTGATGGTCACGCCGTTGCAGCTCGCGCGGTCGATGTCGGCATACGCCAATGGCGGACGACTGGTGCAGCCGCGAATCATCAAGGGGTTGCTGGACGAGGACGGCGACGTCATTGCTCGCAGCGCCCTGCCGCGACTTGAGGATGATCCGGAAATCGTGACACAGGCCACAGCAGCCGAGATCCGCCGGATTCTGGCGGACGTGCCCGTGCGAGGGACCGCGACCAGCGCGCGCTCGAAAACATGGAATTTGTTCGGCAAGACCGGTACAGCCCACGTGGCCAGCGGCGGCGTGTATGCCGAGCGCTATCACGCCAGCTTTGTCGGCGGCGCGCCGTACGAAAATCCCAGGCTGGTGATCGCGATCGTATTGCACGATCCAGACCCGACGAAGGTCCATTACGGTGGCACAGTGACCGCCCCCGCCGCCAAACGGATACTGGAGCGCAGCCTGGCGTATTTAGGGGTTCCCGCCTCCCCCGATTTGGCCGTCCCTCCGCCGCAAATTGCAAGGGTGCTCTACAATTACGACGCCAAGTTGTATACCAACCGCACTGCGTCGGCTCGCGAGTAATTTGCTGCTACTCGATCAGCATCGCATCTCCGTAACTGAAAAAGCGATACCGCTCCTCAATCGCAACCTGATAAACCCGCTTTTGTTCTTCGATTCCGATCGTTGCGGCGACCAAAGCAATTAATGTGCTTCGCGGCAGATGGAAATTCGTCACCAAGGCATTGACGTGTTTCCATTGATATGGCGGATAAATGAAAATCGACGTTTCATCGTTTTTCGCTCGAAACAACTCGTTGGCAGGCTGGCTTTCCAGCACGCGGGCTGACGTGGTGCCAATGGCAACGATTCGCCGTTTCTCGGCCTTGGCTCGATTCAAAGCGTCGGCTGCGGATTGATCGATCGAATAAGATTCAACGTGCATCGCGTGATCTTCAAGTCGATCAACCGCGACTGGCTTGAATGTTCCCAGGCCGACATGAAGAGTAATATTCGTGCGTTCAATTCCCGCTTGATTAATGGCATCCAGCAAGACGGTCGTGAAGTGCAGCCCCGCAGTTGGTGCCGCGATTGAACCGGGAGATTGGGCATATACCGTCTGATAACGCTGCCGATCCATGTCATCCCGCGAATCAATCTCCTTTTCCCGCTTGATATAAGGGGGTAAAGGCATGCGTCCAATACGGTTGAGAATCGAGATCGCCGGCTCAAGCGAGTCCACCTTCAACTGGTATTGCCCTTCTTCGAGCTTCGCCACCGCGTGGGCAATGATGTCGGTTCCCACAAATTGGAGGTTCATTTCGGGTTTGACCGAGCCCAGATTTTTAAGCAAGACATTCCATACACCGTCAGCGGCTTGGGAAATGAAAAGTCCCTCAATCCGCCCGCGAGTTGGTTTTTGCAAAGTGAACCGGGCAGGAATCACGCGGGCATCATTGAAGACAAGCAGGTCACCCTTTCGCAGCAGCAATGGAAGCCTGCTGAATTGGCGATGTATGATCGACCGGTCCGTCCGACGGTAATGCAGCAGTCGAGACGCGGCTCGATCCATCGACGGCAGTTGTGCAATCAACTCGGAAGGAAGATGAAAATCGAGTTCTTCGGTTCGCATAAGTCGTATCGGATCGACATCCCAGACCAGCCATGTTGCCTTAAGTCAACATCCGTCACAACCGGAACAGCTTCTCGCCGGTCCGGTTAAAACCGCGATTTCACATTTTAACACGGTCTGGCCGAGCGATTCACACGCGCAGCGTTTGCGTGGCACGAACTGCGCACTTCGGTTGCTTTAGCCGAATGTGATTCCGCAGGACCAAGCAGCCCTGGTGGTCGCAGCCTCGCAATTGAGCGTGGTGCGACTCTTGCGCAACGCCATTCGCATAGCCGACATCTCGGGTGGGAAGTTTGGTCCTGACAATACGATTACTTCTGATTCGTTCAATTCCAGAAGGCACATCGATCCCGAGCCAAAATATGAATCTCGGCGGGTCATACACCCTGAACCTCGCTATGAGCGACGACCTGTGATTCATCCAACTCCGCGTGTGGTCGAATGCCCACCGCAGATGATTCCGTGCGAGCCGCAACGTTCGACGCATCACGATTTGCCGATTCAGCCGCCATGGAAGGTTTTGCCCTGGCAAATACCCCTTCCACCGCAGCCGCTAGTTAAGGTGGTCTTCCGGAGGCCCGATATCAAAAAAGGGACGCTGATTGACCTGTTCATTTAGCCCAATGGATTGGACTATTTATGCTGCAACACGAGCAAATTGAAGAATTGATTCGAATTATTTCGACCTGGCGACAAAATCTGCTGATCGAGCGGATTCAGTCGTTCTCCGCCACATTTCCCGTGGATTTCACTCACGAATACCTCGAACAACTGCCCGAAGATCGGCTGAGACACTTATTTTTAGCGCTGTGTCTTCAGCAGAAACGCATTCCCAAGTTGCAACCGGCCGAGCTGATTTAATCATCCGCGCGGATGGTATTTGGTGTGCATCAATTTCAATTTGGATGTATCAACGTGCGTATAGATCTGCGTCGTGCTGATATCTGAATGGCCAAGTAATTCCTGTACGACGCGTAAATCGGCCCCACCTCCGAGTAAATGCGTTGCAAAGCAATGTCGTAATACGTGAGGCGATATGTGCCTGAGCAACCCGCTTTTTCGGCCGCAGCGTTCAACCAGCATCCAAAGCCCAACTCGTTCCATCGATTTGCCGGTGCGGGAAAGAAACAGCTCTTTGCCCTTACCCGATCGATCCAGTTTCGGCCGGCATTCGGCGAGATAACGCTGCAGCGATTCGATGGCTGCCCTGCCTAGCGGCACGATTCGTTCCTTCATTCCCTTGCCCAGGACACGCACGCATCCAACCTGCAGATTCGCATCGGCCACTTTGAGGCTGCACAATTCCGAGGCCCGCAGTCCCGCACCGTAGAGCATTTCGAGAATGGCCACATCCCGTGCAAACAAAGGCGACTTGGGATCGGGTGTGGCAATCAGTTGGTTGACCTGGGCGCGGCTCAATATCTTTGGCAACGATTGTTCGGGCTTGGGGCGTTCCAATTGCTGGAGGATGGGGGTCGTATCCTGACCAAGACTGATTTGAAAACGGAGGTAGGAACGAATGGCCGCCAGCCTGCGCGCGACGGTGCGCGTCGATTGGCCTTGCCGGGATTGATCCTGGAGATAGCCGCGAAAATCATCGGCCTTTGCTTTGGAAATCGATCGTTTTTGCTGGGAAAAGTAACTTTCGAGGTCCTGCAAATCGCGGCGGTACGCCTGCACCGAGTTATCGGACAGTCCTCTTTCCGCCGACAGGTAGATCAGGAACGGGTTCATCGCCGGCAGACGTTTCGACTTTTCGGAAGCTCCGGTGGACCGTGACCTGGATGTGGCCGTTGTACCCATGGGAATGATCCGCAACTTCAGCAGCCGAATGACGCACGCGACGCTCAATCAACAATTCAACGTAGATCGGGCATGACGTATATCGCCCGAAGCAATACTTGAACGCGTGATCGAGTCGATCAAGGTTAAAGGCTTCACTACAGCGTGCATCTGCCCGGTTCAGAAACGGGCAATGCTGACCCATAGACGGCATAAAAGACAACCTCGCGGCGGCGCTTATGAGATGATTATCGGCGCTGAAGGGGCCAAGGCGTGAAAACCCCTGAAGTTTTCGACAGGCGCATGGGCTTTTTTACCCTGAAATGGCGGTTTACTGAAGAAGACGATTGTCGCCTATGAGCGTTTTCAGGGGCGATCCATCCGCATTCCGCACTGACAGACGAACGGCCGAAGCTGATGTGGCCGAAGGTTCGAAGCCGTCCGAATTTCGATCACGCAACCACAGCGTGGACAAGCAAATCGATCACCGGGTTTGGATTCAACCGCCGCGGGGACGTCGATCGGCGATTCTTCGGCTTCGGTGACATCCATCCTCCGATCCATCGCGAGATTGGCCAGCTTGTCAGCGAGTTTGTTTTTATGGCGCAGATTATGCTCGAATTTCGCCTGGGCGAACTGCTGAAACAGTTGCTGCGCTTCGTCGTAGAGTTCTCTCAGGTCGGCATTTTTGACGCGATACTCGCCGCGCATTTGTTTGATGATCAATTCACTGTCGCCGCGAATCTGGACTTTTTTAGCGCCGAGTTCCAAAGCTTTTTCCATTGCGGTGATCAGAGCGCGATATTCGGCGACGTTGTTGGTCGCCCTGCCAATGAAACGCCCAAGCGTAACCAATGGGGTTCCATCAGCAGCCCGCACAACAATGCCAATCCCCGCGGGACCGGGATTGCCCCGTGAACCGCCGTCGAATTCGAGAGTAAGGGTTTCATTCATTGTGAAAAGTAAGTTCGGATTAAAAACCAATTAGCCGGGGCTCAACGAGCTCCGGACCAGTCTTAAAGATACAGCCCTTTTTTCGGCAACCATTTCCATCCGGGAGTGTGATAGGTGAAGAAATAACATGGCATGACAACAAATCGTGTATCAGTCTCCGGAAATCGTCAAGTTAAATTTGCACAGAGGGTCTGGCACGCATTGCGTGCCGGCTATTGTTGGGGATCATGACCGGAACTGTCGGTTAGATCGTCCTCGTCGGGCATCACCGAATTTAAGACATCGACCGCGGATTGCTGGCGCGGGGGGGCTGCTCCGATTTCGGGGGCTTTGCGCGGCTTGGCGATTTTCTTCTTATGCACCGCGGTTTCAGGGGGCAATTCTTCAGGAATATACAGAATCCGCTGGCAGCTTGGACAAAACTGGAGTTCGTCTCGCGAGTGCAGTTTGTTATAAACGTCGGTGACCAGTTCCATGTTGCAAGCAGTACATATGTATTGTTCGCGGCGCCGGTCCGGCTTGCCCAAAGCGCTCATGGCTTCGCCTTCGTGACGATCAGCCAGGCGCTCGAATACGTCTCGCGCCTTGGGAGGAACTGCTTCGAAAGCCTTTTCGCGCGGACCTCGCAGGGAATCGATTTCCTGCTGCAGGGTGACGAGCTTGCCTTCGATTTCCTTTTTCATTGTCTCCAGTCGGATTTTCTCAGACTCCAGTTGCCCGGTCAGTTCTTTTTCATCGGCCTGGCCCTTTTCAACCTGCTCCATCAGCTTGATCAATTCCTCTTCGATCTTGTTCTTGTCCACCTTTTCGGTGTTGATCTCGACGAGGAAAGCCTGATATTCCTTGTTATTCTTTGAATTTTGCTGCTGCGTGCGAAGCTTTTCGATGTGTTCGTCGCGAGTTTTCAGATCAAGTTCAACCTGGCTGGACTGTGATCGGACTTCCATGAGCCTGGCATGCGCCAATCGCTGTCGCTCGGCCAGATCATCGACACGACGCTGTTGGACGCGTACGTCCTTGTTGGCCGAGTCATATTTCGCCTGTGCAGTCCGAAGCTGCTGATCGGCCTTGTATAAACTGACCAAAGCGGTGTTGGTCGGACCCATGTAGCGATACCTCGTGATTCCTTTTTGCCTCGCCGGTTCTCCAACGACGCAAGCCCGATCATTATGCGGATAAACTCCCGGATGAAAAGGGGCATGAAAAAAGAGTTGCAAAAGCGGCGGCAATGGCCTGAAAACGGCTAAACCATGCCAACATCCTGTTGCGTCCATCGCCCATCGATCATGCGCCAGCACCTTCCGTTCGGATTCTTATCGCGCAGCAACGGCGGTAATCGTTCGGCTCGAACACCATCAAAACAGTAAAGCATGCCAAAACGCCGCATTGAAGCGGGAATTCCGACCGCGGTAAATCCCGCATGTCCTGTGGAAGGATAAGGCCCCCCGTGATTCATGGCCGGGCTTAGCGCGACACCGGTGGGCATTTTGTCATTCAGCATACGGCCCACGCGAATTCGAAGGCTCGGAGCAATCTGGTCGTATAAGGGATCATCCGACCCGTCCGTTGAGGAATAGACGCAGCCCGTGAGATTCCCCTCCAATCGATCGACGATCAGCTTTGCCTCGGCGATATCGTGGGCAACGACAAAGAGCGATGCGTTGCCAAATGCTTCGCTCTGCAGTCTTTTCGGCTCACGCAAAAACTGCGCGCCATCGACTCGCAACAGAGTATTCTGGAAACGATAGCCTGGCGCTGAAACAGCCGATCCGCCCGTCACCAATTTGGCGCCGGCCTGTTGTAACAATTGAATACCGGTAATCAGAGATTTGTGAACGCCAGGACCAAGAAGCGGTGCGGATGGCGCCTTTTCGAATCGTTGTTTAATGGCTGCGATGAAACCATCGGTGGATTGTCCGGCCAGCAGGATGACAAAACCCGGGTTCGTGCAAAACTGCCCGCTGCCCATGAGGCAACTGCCGGCAAATTCATCGGCAATTTTCTCGAATCGTTCGGCAAGCGCGCCCGGTAAAATCACGGTTGGATTGACACTCGACATTTCGAGGTAAATCGGTTTACCCGCGACATCAGCCGCAGCTTTGAGTGCCAGCCCTCCGCGACGACTGCCCGTAAACGCAATCGCCCCAGTGCGCGGATCGGATACCAGTTTCAATCCATCTTCGTTGCTCATGTGATAAAGGAGTTGAACCGTCGCGGGAGGCAAGCCTGACTCTTTCAAGGCGATCACGACTTCTTCGGCGAGTAGCCGCGTTGTTTGAGGGTGTGACGGATGCGCTTTAACGATGGCCGGATTGCCGGCAGCGATGGCGGCGGCGAAATCTCCGCCGCTGATGCCATTGAACGCAAACGGGAAATTATTCGGCCCCAAAATACAGACCGGACCGATTGGTGCGAGGTATGAGCGAATGTTTTGCTTCGAATCGATCGTCGGCTGCGACCACGAGCCTTCAAATGCAGCATCCGCCGCCTGTCGAAGCTGTGTCGTCGTGCGCGGCAATTCGACCTCCGCCAATCTTGGTGATTTCGGCAAGGCAGTTTCCAGATGGGCCGCTTCGACGAGTTTGGATGCGTTTGCCTCGATTCGATCGGCGTATGTTCGTAAAAAACGGGAAATCATTTCGGCTGGAATTTTTCGCAGCAGCGCCGCCGCATCAACGGCCGCGGATAAAGCCGCGTCGCAATCCGCCCATTTGCTGATGGGAAACTCCTCGGCCAGTTTCTCTCCGGTCGCAGGATTCTCTGCATGGAAAGATGCTAATGAGTTGGCGGATTTCCATTGGCCTGCGATTAAAACCTGATGTGCTGACATGCATTTCCTCAATCGATTTTTACGTCTTCCGCAACAGCTCAACAACGGCTGACAAATCCTTTTCGTCCAATCCGGCTGCCTCGGCCTGTTGAAATTGCTGCATCGCCGCGCTGGCCATTGTGAGCTGCAGATTCACCTGCCCCGCCTCGAACATGGCGTATTTCAAATCCTTGGATGCCAGGCGCAGCATAAAATTAGGCGTGAAATCGGGCGTGGTCATGCGCTTGGCCAGCGTCTTCACCAACGGACTGCCCGGTGCGCCTTCGGTGATGATGGCCAAGGCCTGCTCACGCTTTAATCCGGTTTTTTCAATAAACGCGATCGCCTGCGCGAGCGATGCACATTGCACGCCGCACAGGAAATTATTGATCAATTTGACCATCGCACCACTGCCGGCCGGACCCAGATGGGTGATGCTTTGGCTCATGACATCGAGCACGGGCTTGGCTTTGGTCAGAGTCGCTTCGGCCCCGCCGACGATGAAATTCAACTGCCCCGCCGCAGCTTGCGGCTTAGTGCCGGTGACCGGCGCATCGAGAAACTCGCATTGTTTCGCAGTCGCCAATGTTGCAAGTTCCTTGATCCATTTCACGGTGAGTGTGCTTGATTCGATCAAAATCGAGCCCGGCGCAGCGCCAGCCAATGCGCCGTTGTCTCCGATCCACATGGCGCGGGATGCGACATCGTCAGCAACCATGCTGATCACGATGCCGGAATTTTCAGCTGCCTCGCGTGGACTTGACGCAATTCGAGATCCCTCGGATGCAAGTGTTTTCGCTTTTTCCTTTGTGCGATTGAAAACCGTTAAGGGAAACCCCGCCCCAAGCACGCGCCGAGCCATGCCCGTGCCCATGATCCCCAGCCCCAAAATGGCAACACGTGGTTTATTCATGCGTACTTGATCCTGTCCAGGGAACAGAATAGTCGCGGGCTTCCCAATCCGCTAGACTGGCGAGGATAAGGCAACTCAATGAAATTCCTGCACGAGCCGTTGGTTCATTTCCTCATGCTTGGCGCGATTTTATTTGGCGGATTTCGGTTGTTGGGCAACTGGACGATCGAAAAGCCCCAGCAAATCGTGGTTTCCGCCAGGCAGATCGACGCCTTGGCGAGCGGATTCACTCTTGACTTCAAACATCCTCCATCTCCTGGAGAACTCGACAGAGTCATTCAGGATTATGTTCGTGAAGAAGTTCTCTGTCGCGAGGCCGACAAACTGAAACTGCAATTCGACGACCAGGCCATTCGCCGACTGATGCGACAGCGAATGGAATCCTACAACCAGAACCAGGCCAAGCTGCAGTTGCCGACCGACGATCAGTTGCGTGAATTCTATACCCAGCATCCCGACATTTTCCGGGATAAATCCACCGGCGCATTGCCGGCGTTTGAAGAGATCGTCTCAACCGTGCGAAGCGTGTGGACTGCAACCAAACAAAAAGAAGCCCGCGATGCAGCCTACGAAAAATCGAAGACTCATTACAACGTGGTGATCGAATATCCGAGATCACCGGCCACCACGCAGGCACAATGATTCGGCGAAGTGTATTCATTCTGTCCCTGATCCTCCTGACGCAGGTTGCGTCAGCACATGATCTTTTGCTGGGATACCTGGAACTTCGCCAGACCGGGCCGGAAACGTTTGCGATGTTGTGGACCCTGCCAGCAAAGGATGAGCTGCGCGGCCTGCACCCGGATCTACCTGCCGATTGCAAAACTGATCCCGAACCACAGCGAATGCAAACTGCTGATTCGTTCATCGAACGAACCATCATCACCTGCCCCGGCGGATTGGACGGCAAAACCATTTCGCTCGACCCCAAATGGGCGGCCATGCTTGATGTGCTGGTGCGAGTCGTTCGGCCGGATGAATCGACGCAGGTGTATCGCCTGACCCCTGTCACCGATTCATTTATCGTGGAAGCCGCGCCCGGCTGGGTGCAAAAGGCCGGCACGTTTCTGGTGCAGGGAATCGAACATATTCTCATGGGTATCGATCATCTTCTGTTTGTGTTGGGTTTGCTGCTGATCGTCGATAGCCGCTGGATGCTCGCCAAGACGATCACATCGTTCACCATCGCTCACAGCATTACGCTTGCGCTGGCGGCATTGACCTACACGGCTGCGCCTGCTCTGCCTTTGAACGCCGCGATTGCGCTTTCAATCCTATTCCTCGGGCCGGAGATTATTCGCAAACAGCGCGGGCAAAGCAGCCTGACGATCAGGCATCCGTGGGTGGTGGCGTTTGCATTCGGCTTGTTGCATGGCGTCGGTTTTGCCAGTGGTCTCACTTCACTGGGTTTGTCGCGACACGAAATTCCGCTGGCGCTTTTGATGTTCAACGTCGGCGTGGAAATCGGCCAGCTATTTTTTGTGTTCATCATCATCGGCCTGGAACATGGATTCCGAAAGCTGGAAATCTATTGGCCTTACTGGGTGCAGCAGATTCCGGTTTATGTGGTTGGCGGGCTCGGCGCATATTGGACGATCCAGCGGACCCTTATCATGATGGGGTACACATGATCGATGCAAATCGACTGCTTAAACGAAATCTGACTGCGTTGCTGGCAGTGGCTCTTGTTCTTTGCTGGGCACAGTCGGCGCGTGCTCATGTCGAAACGGGCAAAGCCGCGGGATTTGCAAATGGTTTCAAGCATCCCTGGTCGGGCTGGGATCATATATTGGCGATGATTGCCGTCGGCATCTGGGGCGCGCAGTTAGGCGCTCCTGCTGTTTGGTTGCTGCCGGTCGTATTTCCGATGGTCATGGCATTTGGCGGGTTTCTGGGGCTGATCCGAATTCATCTGCCGGGTGTCGAATATGGCATTGCCCTGTCGGCTGTGCTCCTTGGCGCGATGGTGCTGGGCGAAGTTCGATCCAGGAGGAAGGGATTCATCTTTTTCGCGGCAGCGCTTGTTGGAGCTTTCGGATTATTTCATGGCCACGCACATGGATCGGAAATGGAAGAGGGACAAAGCGCGATGCTTTATAGCATCGGTTTTGTCATTGCGACGGGTACACTGCATGCGTGCGGCATTGCGATCGGACTGGTGCATCGCTGGCCGGTGGGAAGGGTCGCCCTTCGCGCCGCCGGAGCGCTGATACTCGTCGGCGGACTCTATTTCGTCTGGGACGCATACAAGGGAGGCGACGAAGCGCCCCAGCCGCAAACCGCCGTGAGCTTGATGCAGAATTTGTGAGGGAATTTGTGAATCGCCGACTCGTAAAATGCCTGCACAACGTTTCGATCGCCATCGCGGTCATCCTGTTTTTCCCGCATGCCGCCGATGCTCATCTGGTCACCACCGGCTTGGGACCGGTTTACGATGGAATTGGACATCTGGTGCTTTCGGTCGATGATTTGATTCCGGTGATGGCTCTCGCGCTGCTGGCCGGGCAGCGCGGACCCAAATCGGGTCGATGGACGCTGTTTATTCTGCCCATTGCATGGCTCATCGGCGGGCTTTTCGGCATGCAAGCCAAACACGAAACAGAGTTTCCGTTTCAGTGCATCTCATTCATCATCATCGGAATCCTTGTCGCGACGAATCTGCCTTTGCCTGCACCGATCATCGCCATCGTGGCGATTGTGCTCGGCATAGCGCATGGGTATGCCAACGGCACCGCCATTCAAGATGCCGGCAAGGCCGCGGGCTTGCTCGAATTCATCGGCATCATGGTGAGTTTGTTTGTAATCGTCACTCTTTTGGCGGCTCTGGTCATTTCATTGCGGTGGGACTGGACGAAAATCGTCGTGAGGGTCGCAGGGAGCTGGGTGTTTGCGATTGGATTATTGTTGCTGGGATGGGCACTCAAAAGTTCGCAGGTGATCCAGAAGTGAATCTACGGTTCGAGTTTGCCAGATAGCTGATCGCAATCGATACCGATCAAATAAAAAAGCCCACGGCTAAGCCGTGGGCTTTCGGATAATCAACAGAGTTCGCGATCAGGCGTTGATCTCTTCCAGAATCGCGTTCTTCACGTTGGTCGGCACGGGGGCATATTTCAGCGGCTCCATCACCGAACTGGCTCGACCGGTGCTCATCGAGCGAAGTTCCGTTGTATATCCGAACATTTCGGACAGCGGCACTTCAGCTTCAACCACGCGCGTGTTGCCGCGCTGCTCGGAGTTGTTGATGATTCCGCGACGGCGATTCAGGTCGCCGCTGACGTTGCCGACAAATTCCTCAGGCGTCGTCACCACAAGCTTCATGATCGGTTCGAGCAGCGTCAGACCGGCCTTGCTGGCGGCTTCACGCAAAGCGAGCTGTCCAGCGAGTTCGAACGCGATCTGCGAGCTATCGACCTGGTGATACGAACCATCCACCAGGGTGACCTTGATGTTGATTAGTGGATAACTGGCGAGCACGCCGGTCTTGGCGGCCATGCGCACGCCGTACTCGATCGACGGAATGAATTCCTTCGGAACCGAACCGCCGAAGATCTTGTTTTCGAACGCAACATTGTCCTTCCAGCCGATCTTCTTGAGCGTATCAGCATCGAGTGGCTTGCCATCGGGACCGTTGCCATCAAAGTATTCGATGTTGATGATGCAGTCGCCGTACTGGCCACGACCACCAGACTGCTTGACGTGCTTGCCGCGAATATTGACGGCCTTGCCGACCACGGCTTCCTTGTAGGCAACCTTGGGTTTGCCGACGATGACGTCCACCTTGTGATCGCGGGTCAGACGCATGCGAAGGATTTCCAGGTGCAACTCGCCCATGCCGGCGATGATGGTCTGGCCGGTTTCCTCGTCGTAATTGGCGTGGAAAGTCGGATCCTCGCGACGAAGTGTTGTCAGCGCTTCGCCAAGCTTCTGCTTGTCGCCGGCCGTCTTCGGCTCGATCGACATGCTGATGACCGGATCGGGGAACGTCGGGCGTTCAAGCAGAACAGGATTGTCCTGGTCGCAAAGCGTATCGCCCGTAAGCGCTTCCTTGATGCCAATGCAAGCGACGATGTCGCCGCACTCAGCCACATCGATCGGGTTGCGATCCTGCGCGTGCATCTGGAACATGCGCGAAATGTTTTCGCGCTTGTTGCGGTTGCTGTTCAGAACGCGGCTGCCCTTTTCGAGCCTGCCGCTGTATACGCGCACGTAGGTCAGATCGCCGTGCTGATCGTTGACGATCTTGAACGCCAGGCCACAGAACGGCTCTTCCGGATTGGGGTGGCGCTCGACGATCTTTTCGGGGTCGTTGACATCGTGGGCCTTGATCGGAGGCATGTCGAGCGGGCATGGCAGATAGTCAACCACGCCGTCCAGCAATCGCTGCACGCCGATGTATTTCAAAGCTGAACCGCAGAACACCGGATGCAGCTTGAACGAGATCGTTCCCTTGCGCAGGGCGGCTCGGATTTCCGCTTCGGTGATTGTGTTGGGATCGGTCAGGTATTTTTCGGTCAGCGCATCGTCCATCTCGGCTACTTTTTCGAGCAGCGTGTGGCGCCACTGTTCGAAGCGCTCTTTTTCCTCTTCGGGAATGGGCTTTTCGATGATCGTCTTGCCCTTGTCCTTGTCGTCGTCGAGCTTGTAATACATCGCCACGCCACGGATCAGGTCCATGATTCCCTTGAACGTGTTAGCCTGGCCGATGGGAATCTGCACGGCGACGGCGGGAGCGCCCAATCGCTCGATGATGCTGTTGAAGCTGAAGTCAAAGTCCGCGCCGACCTTGTCCATCTTGTTTATGAAGCAGACGCGCGGCACGCTGTACTTGGTCGCCTGTCGCCACACTGTTTCGGACTGCGCTTCCACCCCTTCCTTGCCGTCGAAGACTGCAACCGCGCCGTCGAGTACGCGCAGCGAGCGTTCGACTTCAGCGGTGAAATCGACGTGGCCTGGGGTGTCGATCAGGTTGATCGTGTAGCGGTTGCCGTTGCGATCCCATGGACACGTAGTGGCAGCGGAATTGATGGTGATGCCGCGTTTCTGTTCCTCTTCGTCGAAGTCCATAACGGCAGTGCCTTCGTGAACTTCGCCCATCTTGTGGATCTTGCCGGTGTAATAGAGAACGCGCTCGGAGACGGTGGTCTTCCCGGCGTCAATGTGAGCACAAATTCCAATGTTACGAATTTTGGTGAGATCGCGAGGCATGGTCACTCCATCAAAAAGCAAACCCGCCGGGGAAACCGTTCCGCGGCAATCGTCTTGGTACTCTGGCGACTACCGCTCCCGGTCAAAACCGGGATCGGCCCCTGCGGGTGAATCTGCCCTTTGAAATCTGCTCAGGGCAGTCGAGCTTCGATTTGTCGCTTGCGAAGCTCACTGGACGATCGGCCCATGCCGACCATACAGGGCTTCGGTCAGCATGAGCCACTACGCTGGCTCACTTATCACGACGGCTCCTTTGTCTGAAACCATTTATCGGCCGATCCCACGGTCACAACATGAGTTGCCCGCTGGAAAAACCGAGTGCGGCGTACTTTATCCTCGTCAATGAAGAGGTCAAGTCCAATCCGATACGGCACTTCTGAATGACCCGTCAGGGAGCGTATCCAAGGGCCTGTTCAACGCATCACAAAAAGATATACGAAAACTTACGGGAAAAGTTCGTGAAATCATGCACAAGCCATTGACAAATAATAACTTAGATAATTTGACTAGCCCCAAATTTGGGCTAATCCTTTATTAGATGACGACCGATATCAATCCAGTATCCGGTAGCTGTCCCGAAGACGGGAGAAGCCTGCCAAATCGGCTATGCCTGGTCGTCAGTCATAGGCTGCATGAAGTCGTTTATGGATTTAACCCTGCCGAGGGCTGGAAGGGCGTAATGGACCGGATTTCCATTGCCGCAGTTTTGCTATTAGGAATGGGACTGTGGGTTCATTCCTACTTTACCCCTAACAGCGATGCGAACCCGAGTCGCGCTGCCGCAGCCATCGAATTGAGCAAACCGCTCGGTTCGGCCGCCGCTGTAACTGCCGGACCAAGCCAAGCCAGCGCCCCCGCCGCTCCTGTTTTCAAACTGGTTCGTGGAGCCGCCGGTCACTGGCGACTCGCGCAAACCACCACCGGCGTATGGTGGTTCGTCTCCCCCCAGGATAAGCCGGAATTCCTTAATACAGTCACCACCGTTCAACCCTATCAATTTGGCCGCGACAAGAACGGCGTGCACTTTGTCTCCAACGACTGGACCGGCAAGCCCGGCGGCGAAGGCGACCTGCAAGCCTGGGCGAAGAAAACTGCTGCCCGCGTGCTCGAAACCGGATTCAAAGGGTTGGGCGCCTGGTCCAATCCCGTTTTTCATCAGCTCGACATCCCCTGCACACGCGACCTCAATCTTTCGACCTGGGTTCAGCCGGGCGCTCGCCGGGTTTACAACCCGGAATGGGCGACGGTTGTAGAACAGGCTGTCGCGCAGCAGGTTGTTCCGCTCAAGGATAACAAGGAGCTGGTCGGATATTTCATCGATAATGAACTCGACTGGAGCGACGCCGGCGCGGGGCCATCCCATTTTTTTGACACGCTTTCGCCGGAAGATCCGAACCGCCGCGAGGTCGTCAAAGTCATTAAATCGATCTGGCCCGGCTTGGAAGAATTCAATCGTGAATGGCATGTCGATCTGAAGGATTGGAACGAGATCGACGCGTGGAATTCGCTGCCGCACGATTCGGCCCATGCTTATAACGCGCTGTTCAGCACGTGGCTTTCACATTTAAGCCAGGATTATTTCAAACTGACCTGCGGCTTGATTCGCAAGTACGATTCGAACCATCTGATTCTTGGTGTGCGTTTCCGGGGGCAGGCGCCATCCGAAGTGGTTCGCGCCAGCCGCGATCTGACCGATGCGCAATCCATTAACTACTATGTTTCCGACGCTCGGCTGGACAATGAAATGTTCCGCATGATGTACGAAGATTCCGGCCAGCCCATTATTATTTCCGAATATTCGTTCCATTCGCTGGATGGTCGCAGCGGGGATCGGAACACCGTCGGCTTCGCGGCGCAGGTCCTCGATCAGCAGGCGCGGGCCGACGGCTACAGGCTTTTGACGACACGCGCCGCCCGCGTGCCTTACATCATCGGCGTGGATTGGTTCCAGTGGAGCGACGAGCCCGCCAGCGGCCGCGCTTCCGACGGCGAAGACGTCAATTTCGGAATCGTCGATATCGATGACAACCCGTACGAACTGATGGCACGGGCGGTGAAAGAGACCTCGCCACAGCTTAACCCCGCTCACGCCGAATCGATCAATGATTCGCAGGCGGACGTATGGCGCGAGAGTTTTGCCGACAAGCCCGCCATGCATGTGCCTCACCTGACGCGCGAGATCAGCCTCAACGGCGAACTCAGCGACTGGCCGTCGGAATGCAGGCTGGCTGGCGTGCGTCATTCGCAAACGGTCGGCCTGGATCGATCAAGCCTGCCGTTGCCCGATGTATACCTCGGCTGGACCGACCAGGGCCTGTATATCGGCCTGCAGGTTTTTGATCACGATATCTCCGGCGCCCCCGCCAAGGGATGGTGGTGGACACGCGACTATGTTGAATTCTGGCTCTCCACCCGCCCGGTGCATTCGGATCAGAATACGATCGACGTCTATTCCAATCAGTTCTTCTTCGTTCCCAACGCCTGGCCGGGCGAGGATGGCCTGCTCGGCACGGTCGGCCAGTGGCACCGCCCGGGCGATGCATTGAAGGACAATCTGATTCCGCACCCGGATATCCGAAGTGCAGCACGCGTTCTGCCGGATCGTTACGTCGTCGAGATGTTCATCCCCGCCAAATCGATGAACGGATATGATCCGCATCATCAGCCGGTGATCGCGTTCAACATGCACGCCCACAATTTCCAGCAGGCGACCGATTACTTCTGGTCTGCCCCCAAGGAAGTCATGACCCAGGTTCGGCCCGGCACGTGGGGCACGATTTATCTGGATGGCGTTGATCACACCAACATCGCCCGCACCGATGCGGCCGTTCCAACCACCCAGGCGGCTGCGCAATAATTCTGTTTGCCGGCAAATTGTGTAAACTCTCGTCGTGATCCAACGCGCGCGTTTTGAGACCGCCCTGCTGGCTGCCATCGTTCTATTTGCCGGCGCATATCGACTGGCAATGCTGGATGTTCCATTCGGCCGCGACAGCGAAGGATGCGGCGCGTTTTTCGGTTTGCTCGCGCGCAATTATTTTCGATATGACTGGTCGATCACTCACGGCATCCCCGTAATGAGCATGGGGCAGGGGCAGGAACCGTTTTACTACGCCAATCATCCGCCCACCACGGCTTTTCTGATTGCAATCGTCGATGCGTTGGCGGGCTATCACGGGCAATATGACGTTCTGCCCGGTGAATGGACCGTGCGTCTGCCGACCACGATCTTCACGCTGGCGTGTGTGATTGCAATTTATCTGCTGCTTAAGCGCCGTGCCGCCCCGCGTGCCGGACTTATTGCCGCAGCCGTCTTTGCGTCGATTCCATTGACGCTCATGTTTGGCGGACTTGCCGATGTCATCAGCCCGCAACTCGTTTTCTTTGCGATCATTACGGTGACGGCTTATGAAAGTTTTCATGACTGCCCGGGTGGGCGAAAACTGCTCATATTGTCCGCTGCATTTTTCGGGGCGGCCGTCACCGATTGGCCGGCGTTTTTTCTGCTGCCGGTTCTCGGCATCCATTTCGTTTTGACTCGAAATTCCCGGCAGTGGAGCTGGTTTGTCGCATTCGGATTGATCAGCACAGTTTATTTTTTAGGCGTTTACGCATACCTGACCATGGGTCAGCCCGGCTGGTGGTGGCTGGTGGAACAATTTAGTCACCGCGCCATTCGAACCAGCGGCGATTCGTTTCGCGCGTATTCGTTCGTGCAATGGCTCAGGCATGCCGTGTGGGAATTGGGAATTGCCAGGCATACGCTGCTGATTTCGATTCTGGGATTGCTTTGGCTGCCCATTGCGGCGGCTCGACGATTTTCCCGGCCAGCCGACAGCGCGGCGGGTTTGCTTCTGATCTGGGGACTGCTGCACGTTTTGATCGGCCGGCAGGGTGTTTATCAGCATGAATGGTGGTGGTGGCCACTCACGCCGGGGCTTGTCATCGCCGCTGCTTTACTAATCGATGACGTTTTTTGCTGGATGCAAAAACGGATTGGATTTTCGGCTGTCGCGGCGAATATCGCGTTATCCGTCGGGCTGGCTTGCTTTGCAGCATGGAATACCTGGACCGTGCTCACACCAATCGGACCGGGACCCTTCGATTATTCCCTTGCAGACCTCGGTAAAGCCGTCCGCGACAACACGCCGCCCGATCAAATCGCCATGATTGCGGAAAGCGATCAAAGCCTGGCCTTCTGGTACTACGCCGACCGCGGCGTGCGCCGGCAGATATGGGATTTACCCACCTTTCAGCGCCGCCTCGACGATACGTCGGTCGATCTTTCCTTCGATGCGTTTCGCCCGTGGAAAGCGCCCGTGCGCGTGATGATTGTCCCGAAGAACTACCTCAATCACCTCGTGCCTCCGCTTCTGGAATACCTGAATAGCCACTATTTTCAGAGAGATTCCGGTCATTTCGTGGTTTACGATCTGGCCTCGCCGACGACTCAATCATCACAAATCGCCCGGTAAGTTGTACAATATTCAACCATGCGCGATGCCAAGAAAGTGCTGGACGAGCAATTCCTCGAAATGCGATGGCGATGCCTGTCGCTCGCGGCCGACCTGGACCGAATCCAGCGAGCCGAGGGCGGCAAAGAGTTGCTTGGCGCCGATACGCGCTTGCGTAATCTTCGCCAGGCCATCGAGCTATTAAACAGCGCCGACCCCAGCCGGGCCGAGCGGGTTCAACTGTTATTCAGCGACCAAACTCCCCCGCCTTCCAATCCAAAATCCGCAATCCAAAATCCAAAATGAAGTTCATCGATCCGCACATTCATTGCGTCAGCCGAACCACCGACGATTATCTTTACATGGCTCGAGCGGGCGTGGCCGCGGTCTCCGAGCCGGCGTTCTGGGCGGGGTTTGACCGATCATCCGCTGATAGTTTTGCCGACTATTTCAGGCAGCTCATCGACATCGAGCCCAAACGAGCCGCCCGTTACGGAATCGACCATTTCTGCTGGCTTTGCATCAACGCCAAGGAAGCTGAAAACGTCGAATTATCCCGGCAGGTCATCGCTTTGATCCCTCGCCTGCTCGATCGTCCCAACGTACTGGGCATCGGTGAAATCGGGCTTCACAAAAATACCCGAAACGAGATCACGGTTTTCGAAGAACACGTCGATCTGGCTGCCCGATTCGACCAACCAATCCTCATCCACACCCCCCATTTGGAAGATAAACACAAGGGGACGAACATCATCGTCGATATTTTGAAAAACGACCGCCGCATCAAGCCCCACCGGGTGCTGATCGATCATTGCGAAGAGCACACGATCCGCATCGCCCGCGAAAACGGGTTCTGGGCCGGGCTGACGATTTACCCCGTCAGCAAGGTCACGCCCCAGCGAGGCGCGGACATTCTCGAGCAGTTCGGACCGGACATGATCGTGGTCAACTCGGCAGCCGACTGGGGCGAAAGCAGCCCGAGCATGCTCACCGACACCTGCCTGGAGTTCCGCAAACGCGGTCATTCCGAACAGCAGGCCATCGAAATCTTCTACAACAATCCCTGCCGATTTTTCGGACAATCCCCGAAATGGAAGTTAAAGCCCATGGTGTTTGAAGGATAACGTCGCTGCGCTGCCAGCCGTAATGCAGGCGAATGCTGCGACTTTACCCGTAGGAGGGTACGTTGGAACCCCGCCTCGTTCGCTAGGCAACCAGTGGCGGGGGGTGGCGTTGATTCTGAGATCGAATGACCAATGGCCAAGTCCCAATGACCAACAAAATCCCAATGACCATAACCTGAATGACGAATGACCAAATCAGAATGACGAAGATCCAGTGACCAATGGCTCCTTTGTTGCGCCAGGCGGACTCATTTCGCGCAACTCCAATTCCCAAATCCACAATCCGAAATCCGAAATCCGAAATGCCCACAGCCCCGGGGCTAAAGCCCCGGGCTTTGCCCGGGGACCCGATCAACTGGAGATGAATTTCACCCCACAATTCAAGTCCCACGGTCTTTTGACCGTTCTCTCTTTTTCCCCCTTCATTTCCTAATCTGTGTCATCTGTGAAATCTGTGGATCAAATTCTTGTCTGTAGGCTCCATGAAACTGCACAAAAGTGCGCGCCATATGACGAATCGGACAAGCGGATTGGTCGATGA
>DASZXJ010000118.1:0-28054 GCA_035545895.1 Tepidisphaeraceae bacterium
CATGATATTCAGGCAGCCGCACCTCTGGGCCAGCCGGCTGTCGTTCAAGGCTTCAAGGAAGGCAAGCCTGAACTCATAAAATCAATCCCGCGTGGCGATCGCGAGCAAATCTTCATCCGGGCGATCATCTCGACCTATTCATCCAACGTGAACTCGGTCATCGACGCGCCCGATCCAAATTTTAAGACTTATATCCGGGATACTGCCGGCGGTTCGTCGGGCCCGACCATGGATGCCGCTCCTGGGGCAAGCGCAGACCAGTCCGGTGACGCTCAGCAGGGTGGTGGTGGAGATATCTTCGCGCTTCCTACAGCACCGAGCACGCCGGGAGCAGCTGCGCGGCGAGGCTACGTGATTACGATCAAAGGAAGCTCCCCGAACAAAAACGCATATACTCTCATCCAACGAACGTTCTGTGAAAATCTGTTGAACATCAAGCCGACCGACAAGAACCCCAAGAAAGAATACCAGGTTGTCCGTGCCGTGCTGGCTAAAGCCAATTTCGTGAGAGAAGATGGTGTCCGGCTCGGCGAAATTCGCAATGCTTTCGACCAGATTCGCATTGAAAAAGCGCGGCGCCAGGCGATCGATTCGGGTACCGGCACTGAAGCCCCCGTTCAAAAGTCGCTGCCACAGATCATGGGACCCAATGGCCAGCCAATCGAGGATCCCGCTCCATACATGGATCGGCTCGTTCCAGGCGAAGACGTCCGCAATGATTTGGATTTCTCGGTCGTCATCGTGGTCATCCTGGATCCCCCGGCCCCAGCGCCTGCGACGCCAACGGCATTAGCACAATAGTTCGGAGCTCACATCATGAAAAACATCCTTGAACTACTTAAAAAGAACCTGGTGAGCATCATATGCGGCATCGTGGCAATCGCGGCGGTCGTTGTCTACTACTCCGTCATCACCGGCAAATATCAACAGCTTCAGGCTGAAGCCACCAGCCACAGCGCCGATTTTAGTGCCATGAATTCCCTGCTCACCAAGGAACGCCATCTGCCTCAACTCGCCCTGGAAGAAACCGAGGCCAAAAAACTGGATCGCTTTCCCACTCAGCCGGTGATCGATTGGGGAACCAACCTGATCAACCAGTTCAAGGCGGAAAAAGACGCCGTATATACTGCTGCGGTGAAATTGGTTCCCCGGCAGTTGTTGGTTCCCAATTCCCTGCCTACGGGTGGCACTGACATGGCGCTGACGTTCCGCGATCAATACAAGGCAACGATGAATCTCGCCCAGATCGACACGCGAGCAAACTCCTATCTCATCAAACTGATGAACGGTGTGTTTCTACCTTCAACTCAGCAGACGGACGCTCGCAAACAGGAAGTCGAGCGGGCGATTCGCGCCAACGCAATTCCCTCCCCCACTGGAGGACCGGCACTCAATGCCGCGGAAATCGAGGCAGAAATAGGTCGCACCCTGCCTCATATTCCGGATGACATGCGTCGCGAGGCGGCGGAGAAAAATCAAGTGTACGTCGATCCAACTGCTTTTGAAATGCTTCAAAGCCTGGTGCCAAACAACACGACTCCGGAAACCTGGCAGATTTTTTCGGCCCAAATGGGCCTTTGGCTGCACGAAGATATTATTAATTCAATTGCCGCGGCAAACAAGAATTCCAAAAACGTCATGGATTCTCCGGTGAAACATTTGATTAAGATCCGGGTTCCGCAGGACATGTTCAGGCCATACTCGGCAGCAGCGCTCGCGAGCGTTACTCCAGCGAATGTTGACCCGGGACAGCCCATCACCAAGACCTACGGTTCGTTCAACTCCACCGGGCGAACAACCAATGGCCTGTATGACTGCATTCGCATTCAGCTTGTGGTGTACGCCGACGCCGAACAGGTTCCCTTGGTTTTACAGGAGTTGTCTCGCGGAAAATACATTACCGTCACAAATTGCAGTGTGACGGCCGTTGATCCGGCGTTCAGGAAAACACAGGGTTATTATTATGGCGACAAACCGGTCGTGGAACTCGTGATCGACTGCGAAGATCTGGTCATGCGTGAATCGACCACCCCCTATATGCCGCCGGCTACGAGGGCGTCTTTAGGAATTCCTTCTCCACAACCGGCTGCGAAATAAAGCAATGTCAGTGACGCGTTTTTTAACTTGAGACAACATTGTCGGGTGCACCATGAAAAAGATTCTCGACCTGCTCGAACAAAAGGTTCAATGGCTGGCGCTGGCGCTGGGATTGGTTTACGTGCTTTACATGGCGTGGATCAATCTGATGGCCCCGCCCGTCAAGGTGACGGTAGCGCCGGGCCAGTCGCCAATGAGTCCCAGCGAAGTCGATCCGTTCATTTGGGACAAGATCGGCGCATCACTGGAAGTTAAGATCAACGAAACCGGTGTGCCGGCGGAAAAAATTGAAGTTCCCCACTACGCCACGGCATTTGTCAATGCAATTAATTATGGCGGTAAGCGAGCAGATCCCTGGACTGAAGCTCTCGTACTGATCCCCCATGGCGATGTCCAATTGCCTGATGTCAATGCGCCCCAAATTGTCAACCCCGTCAAGGCGGCTTTGCAGCCATTCATTCCGGGGAATGGTCCGGTAGAAAAATTGCCCCAGATTCCGACACCCAAAATGGTGGCTATCCGCACGGGATTGACTACGATCGCGCCACCTGGTGCAACTGCGGCAGCACCCAAGACGGGCGATGCGGCAGCAACCCCCGTGGCTGGCATTGATAAATGCTGGGTAACCGTGCGATTTGAAATTGACCCCACGCTCCTGGCCAAGGAGTGGGATGCCTGCAAGGTTCCCAAAACTTCCAGTGCCACATCATTTATTCAGGTGGTTCTTGAAAGGCAGCAGGCTCAATCCGATGGTTCGTGGGGCAAGGAGACCGTCATTGCTCCATTGAGCATGCATACCCCTCCCGCATATCCACCCGCCACGGCCTCGCCAGGTACAAAATACACTTATCTCAAATGGGCAGGCGAACATACATTGCAGATTTTACAGCCCCAATTTTTTACAAAATTAAAGGGCGATGACTGGGGCGTGCCCGGGGAGGAAATCGTTGCCGCCGCAGGTCAGCCGGCGTTTAGAGCTGAAGACTATGTTGCCTGGGACGATGCCCGGATACTTTCCTCTGGATTTACTCCCCAGCAAAGGACAGCGATTTATCTGGCGAAGAAGGCGGCCGCGAAACAGGCGGCGCCGCCAGTTGGACCCCGCGGAGGCGGTCCACGCGGCGGTGGAGCGCGCGGAGCCCGGGGATTCGCACCGAATGATCCATCACGGCCTATACAATATCAGCCTGCCGATCCGGGTGATGCCGATCAGCCGGCAGAACAGCCACAACAACCACCCCAAGGGGCTGCCCCTAGCAATCAAGGACTTGTTACGGAGGGCAATGGGAAATTTGCCTTCCCATCCGGCGAATTTGACCCCCACCAATGGAAAAATGTTGGGCCCATCATCGGATGGGCGCACGATGATACAGCCGAGCCTGGCGCCACTTACCGATATCGCGTCAGCTATAAAATGAAGAATCCCGTCTTCACCGCTCTGACGGCGGTTAAGAATCGCGCGCTCGCGGAAGTCATGGCATTGGAAAGCGCTGCCAGCGAGTGGTCGGATTCAATCGATGTTGCTTCCACCATCAGCTTCTTCATTGCATCGGGTCAGTCCCGCACGGGCACATTTACCGTGCATGTATTCCGCTGGAAAGGCGGTGAACCCAAGGGCAAGGTCTTTACGGTTGCGCCCGGCGATGCGATTGGCTCAGTGGACGGCGAAGTGGATTACGCCACCGGATGGACCGCGGTCGATGTCCGCAACGATCCCAGCCATAACGACGAACAGTACATGCTCTTGCTCGATCCTCAAGGCACGTTGCGAACCCGGGAGTTGAAAAAGGATACGACGGATCCCAGGTTCCTTAAGCTCAAGGACCAATCCAGTGCTCCGCCCCCCGCGGCAGGAGCGGCTGCGTTGCCGGCAAACTGACCGGACTTACACATTGAAAAGGAAATGCGTGACGTCGCCGTCCTGCATGACGTAATTCTTTCCTTCGACCCTTAGCTTTCCAGCCTGCTTGATGGCGGCCTCGGTTTTGAATTGCTTCAAGTCAGCAATGCCGTAGATTTCGGCGCGAATGAATCCCCGCTCAAAATCGGTGTGAATCGTTCCCGCTGCCTGCGGTGCGGTGGCGCCGATTGGAATGGTCCAGGCGCGAATCTCCGTCGGGCCGGCAGTGAAGAAGCTGTGTAAATTGAGCAATCGATACGCTTCCCGCGCCAATGACGCCAGGGCCGGCTCTTGCAAACCCAGACTTTGCAGCATTTCATTGCGGTCGGCCTCTTCCAGCTCGGAAAGTTCCGCTTCAAGCTTGCCGCAAAGCGGGACGACCGCCCCACCCTCCTGGGCGGCGCGCTCTCGCACTTTCATGACAAGCGCGCCTTCGCCTCGAGCATCGTCCTCATCGACGTTGGCCACATATAACACCTTTTTTGCGGTGATCAGGCCAAGCCCTTTGAGAACCTTTCTTTCATCGGGCGAGAACTCCAACTGCCGCACGGGTTTGCCTTGATCCAATTGAGCCTGAGCGCGCTTGAGCACTTCAACCCGCGCTGCGGCGTCCTTGTCGCCGCTGCGCGCCATGCGCTGAGATTTATCGAGGGAACTGCTGACCGTCTCCAGGTCCGCCAACGCCAGTTCAACATCAATGGTTTCAATATCACGGATCGGATCAACCGAACCTTCGACGTGAATGATATCGCCTCCGGCAAAACAACGTACCACGTGAAGAATCGCATCGACTTCGCGAATATGGGACAGAAACTTATTGCCCAATCCTTCACCGCTGCTCGCGCCGCGAACGATTCCGGCGATATCAACGATTCGCACAGCCGCGGGAACGATTTTCTCGGTTTCCATGAACTGATTGATCAGTTTCAACCGTGAATCCGGCACGGCCACGACACCCACATTGGGCTCGATCGTGGCAAACGGATAATTTGCCGCCAGCGCTCCGGCTGCCGTTAATGCGTTAAAAATCGTGCTTTTCCCAACGTTGGGCAACCCAACAATTCCAACTTCCAATGACATAGGCGGAATACTATACGCGCTAAACTCACGGTATGCGATGCCCCAATATAAGAGCACATACGGACATCAGTCAGCAAGCCGAGCCCCCCGGTTTGTACGGAGAATTTCGGTACTGGTGCAGTTTGAAGAAAAAGGAAAGTTTATTGTGACATGGGCTTTCCAGCTCATGCGATAGCCTGCACGGCCTGGAAAGGCCGTGTCACATCAAACTGCACCAGTACCAGAATTTCAATCCCGCATGGCTTGCAGTTCTTTCAATCGCGCGCCGCTTGGCGGTTTTTTGGTCTTCATCATTTCAACGAACGCATCAAACAGGTACGCCGCATCGTGAGGCCCCGGGCTGGCCTCGGGGTGGTATTGAACACTGAACACCGGCAATGTCTTGTGGCGAAAACCCTCAACCGTGTTGTCGTTCAAATTGATGTGCGTGACCACGCCGCCCTTTTCTTCCAGTGACTTCTGATCGACTGCAAAGCCGTGATTCTGGCTGGTGATTTCAACCCGCCCCGTGTCGAGATTCTTGACCGGCTGATTGCCGCCCCGATGACCAAATTTCAATTTATAAGTGCTGGCGCCAATCGCGCGACCCAGCAACTGATGGCCGAGGCAGATGCCGAATATCGGAACCTTGCCCAGCGTCCCAATCAGCGGCTTGACCGCATAATCGAGGGCAGCCGGATCGCCGGGACCGTTGCTGACAAACAGCCCATCTGGTTGGTGTTTCAGTATCTCCTCAGCGCTGCTTTCAGGCGGTAAGACCGTGACCTTGACTCCGCGCTGACTGAAATGCCGGAGGATGTTGTGTTTCGCACCACAGTCGAGCGCAACCACGTGCAAACCATCGCCTCGTTCGACTTTGCCGATGCTCCACTCACCCTGATCCTGATTCCAGGCATAACTTTTATCCGGCTTGACTGATTTGACCCAATCGGCGCCGAGCATTTCCTTGCCGGTCCGAGCCCGGGAAACCAGTTGCGCATCGTCCAGAATCTCCGTGGAAAGGATTCCACGCATGGCTCCTGTGATGCGAATTTTTCGCACCAGCGCTCGCGTATCAATCCCTTCAATTCCAATGATCTTGTTGCGAGCCAGATATTCATCGAGCGTCATACCCGACCGCCAGTTCGAGGCAATTGGGGACAATTCCTTGATGACAAATCCCCCCACGTGGGGCTGACGACTTTCGACATCCTCGGTGTTGATTCCATAGTTACCGATCAACGGGTAGGTCATCGTGACGATCTGCCCCTTGTAGGAAGGGTCTGTCAGGATTTCCTGATAGCCAGTCATGGAGGTATTGAAAACGACCTCACCTTCGGAAGTTCCGGAAGCTCCAAATGCTCGGCCGGTAAAGACAGTTCCATCTTCCAAGGCCAATTTCGCGGGCGGGCGAGGAGTGCTCATGGGGGTGCGAATTATAGTCAAAGCAATGCCCGATGCCACCGGCAGGGAATTTCTAATGCACCCCCGGGGACGTGCCGATAACCAAGGTATGGCTGTGGGTCTTCGGCCGTTATGGCCGAGCAGCCTGATTGGGGGCCGGTGTAACGGCGAGCACCGGCCCTTTTTTGTTGCGCCGAATAAGCCCCAATGCTCCGTACCGCGCATTTACATTTGAGGCCAAGGCTCCGCTCATTCCGCGCTTCCCGTGAAAATTCCAGTAGTGGGTCAGCTTGAGATTGATTCATTTAAAATCTGATTCGTCCCTATACTCAATGATCCGGTGAAATCGATTTGGGATCAAACTTGAGAAACGCCGGTTCGATCCAGTTCAGTCTGTCCTGCACATCGTAATTCTGCCCGTAATCCACTTCCAGCGATAATGTTTTATGCCCAGTCACGGAAATGACCACCGGCTGGGAAATTTTGCCCGAGCGAACGTCGCCGGCCTCGTGGACAACCTGGCCGTCGAGCTTGATGCGAACGGTCACATTGGCGTATGGCCAGTCACCTGAGATTGCATATTGCGTTCGAAACGCCTGCGCTGAAGGATCGATCGGAAAAGACAAAAGCGAGTATGCGTGAACACCGATGCCTCTGGAATAAATCCGATCTTCAAAGCGAATGGGTTCACCGTCCACGGCCCGATCCATTCGGGCAGGCCATGACAGTTCCAAGAAAGCGCGGCTAACCGATTCCGTGGGAGTCAAAGAGGAAAGCCACACGACCGGACCGTCAACCTGTTCGATGGAATTGACCGCCAGACTGGAAACCGATCGTGAAGTCCCATCCGGCATCGCGAGCGTCATCTTGTCACCGGTCAGTTGAACGGATGTCACAGTCATCGTCGAGCCATCAGCAAGTCCAACTCGAAACGCGCGCGCCCGAGGAACCGAATTGGTTGCAGGCGTTCCGACGGCTGCGAACGACACCCGGCGAATGCTGACGAGGGGCACGCTTGTTGAATCGCCGGTGGCCGACTGTATTCTCACGTTGGCATCGTCGATGCCTGCAATAATCCCCCGCATGACGTCGCCATTGACCAGAGTCACAACATCTTCGGTCGCTGTCGCACCTTGAGGCGCGACATCGGCCTCCCCTGACCGCGCAATGGCGCGAATCGAATTAAGCGGCAGGCTGACTTTTCCCAGCAGTGCATTTTCCCAAAGAAGATTTTCGCCCTGGGTGGATTGCGGTTGGCCGGGCAACTGATCGCCTCCGGCGAACACCGCAACAAACCTGCCCGTGTTCTGAAGGCGAGAATCCATCTTCTGAATCCGCAGAAAGTGGTTCATGCTGATCTTCTGTTCACGATCGGAAACCGAAATCCCGATGCTGTCGGCGTCCAGGGCGCGAAGGGTTGCGCGCTGGGAGCGAAAATCGGTGGTTGTCAGAAGCCAATTGTCCTGGCCCCGGCCAACAGCGCTGCACAGGAGCAGGAACACCGCCATCCAGCGCATGATTTCCGTTTGATTGTTCGCGAAATTCGGTATTCGCCCGGCGCGCGTTTGAAGAGATTTCATGAACCCGGCCCCTTGCCACTGAAGACGGGAAGATATCGATTGGGAACCTGCAGGATGATGAGTGCCATTGCGGTGCAGTAGTCCTCGCTGACCTCTCCGTTTGGCCAGCCGCCGGACGTTTTGTCCTGCTTCGCCAGGAGTTCCGTACGAACGCGTGGAAACCATTCTGCCCAGTAATTGCCGCCGGCAAGGAACATCGCCTGCACCGCGTAATATTGCCCATAGAAGTAATGATTGGGCTGGCCGCCGCCACCGCCGCGTCCACCGCCAAAAAAGACCGCGCCTTCGGGACCGGCGCGAACATAATCCAAGCCTCGTTTTAGATCATCCCCTTCGAAGATGCCCGCGTAGTAAAGCGCCGCCACACCGGCTGCGGATCGCGGGAACGCGCTGTTCTGCCCGCGCCCGGCCTGGTAATTAAAACCGCCATCAGGATTCTGCAATTGCCGGACGTACAGGACTGCCTTGTCGATCACGTCCTTTTCGACTTTCAGCCCGGCGTCGCGGGCGGCGCGAAGCGCCATAACCTGGCAGATAGTGACCGAAATGTCGGCATCAAAAGGCTCAGGCTGGTATCGCCAGCCCCCTTCGGGGTTTTGCACCTTTTGAATGAGTTGAACCGCCCGCTGAAGCTTTTCCTTTACATTGTCGTCGCCGGTCATTCCGTATACTTCCGCAAGAAACAACGTCGCAAAGCCATGTGAATACATGACCGCATGCGCCTGCTCGGCGACGAGCAGGCCCGATTCCTGGGAGGCTTTGAGGATTGCATCAACGCACTTCTGCACATTCGCGCCGTATTTTCCACGGCCCGGCAAGTTGCCCGCTTCCATAAATGCCAGGCCCGCCAGCGAAGTCACAGCCGAAGTAGCGCCATACGCGTCATCGGTAATACCAAACGTACCATCGGCCTTTTGCCGCGAAGCAAGCCGCGCCAATCCCTTTTCAACCGCCTGCCGTAATGGCTCGGTGATCTCGTCGCCGCGCACCAATCCAGGCTGTGCGGCGATCTGTGGCTCGGCCGGCTGTGGATTCCTGATGATCTGACCAAGACCACTTGACGTGAAACTCGCAGCCAGGCTCAACGCCAGCAAAATGATGCCGAGACGTAATCTTCCGTGATGGATGTTCGCCAGTCCGATCATTTCAACATCCTACTGACCGTTGCCAGCGCCCTTGTTGGCAACCGAGCGATAATATTCTTCGACCATCTTGCGATAGTCTTCCATGATGTTTTCGCCGGCGCCTTCAAGAACGGCATCGCGCAGTCGAGGTGTGACCTGTCCCCATTCCGCGGCAGAGTCGCGGATTTGCCTGGAAACATCCGTGCGAACCTCACCAGCCCCAGGCGCCTGGGATTGTGCTGCGCCAACCAGATTTCTGTTAGACTCGTCTTGCGGCTGACCTTGATTTTGGGGTTGACCCTGATTCTGACGGGCCTGGGCCATTTGTTGTTGACGCTGCTGCTGTTGCTGCCTTTGTTGTTGTTGCTGTTGGCGCTGACGACTATTTCTTGTCTGTGCCTGTTGCTGTTGGGCCTGCTGAATCAGCGAGTCAAAATCTTCGATGATTCGTTGTTGAATCAGTTGTGTGATCTTGCCCGAATCGACATCTTCCAGGCGCTGTCGGGAACGCGCCATGCGATCGCCGATCAAGTTGGCCTGTTTTTCAGAACTATCGGCTGCGGGACGACTGTTCAGCAACGATTGATCGAGTTCCTGATTTTCGATCTGTTCAGGATTGGCCTCTTCCGGCAGTTGCTGCTTTTTGTCAGGTTCGGGACCAAGTTTTAATTTGTCCTGAGACGATTTTTTCAAAAGCTGATCGAGAAGATCTCGCAAATCACCCTGACGAGTGCCGAGCGCGACCACTTTGGGCGGCTCTTTTTTCGGCAGTTCATCGGCGACTTTGGTGCCTTTATTGACAGCCCGCTGGAGGTCCTGAAGCAATCGCAATTCAGCTTCGGCCGGCAAACGCGGGCCGCGATTACGCTGCTGGCCTTGTTGGCCTTGCTGACCACCCTGGCTGTCCTGCTGGTCCTGATCGCGATTGTCCTGGGCAAACTGGCTTGAGCGCGGACGGATCGCCAGATTTTTGATCATCGCATCCAGTTGCTCGATCACTCTGGCCTGGTCGTCGCGAGTCGCCGCGCCGGTCGCTTGCTTGCCCAACTGCTCTTTCACTTCACCCATCGAATTCACGATGTCCTTGTTGGCCCAGATATAGACCGTGGAGCCGACGTTGGCCAGGTCCTCACTGATGGCATTGGTGCGAGTTGCGATGTCGTTCTGTTCATTGGGAAGCTGCCCAAGGCGCACTGCTTCGGGCCGGCCGATCGCGCCATCGGCACCGCGCGTGCCGTCGATGCGCTTGGTTTCATCGTTGATCTTTATCTGTTCGTCGCGAATCTTGACGTAGCGTTGACGCAAACCTTCACGCTGTTGATCCTGAACCTGCTGGTCAACTTGTTCCTGCTGCTTGCTGACCGCATCGCGCGCTTTTTGAAGTTCAGAAAGTGCCTCGACCTGAGCCGGGTCGTACGCTTCGGCGAGTTGGGAAGCGCGAATATTGATGGCTGCCCGTTCCATGCGGCTGGCGGCACGGGTCAGATGTGATCCCGGTTCCGCACCGTTGGGAATCGCTTCGGTTGTTTTGCCGAGGTCGCGTGTATTCCGTTCGGTTTGTTCCTGAGCGGCTGAAAGCTGCGGAAGCTGGGGCGTCTGCTGCTGATCCGCGGGCTGACGCTCGGACAGGCTCATCAATTCGGCGATGACATTCACATCCATTTTTTCGAGCTTGGCCTGTCCCTGAAGCGTGACATCGTCAAGGTTATGCCCGGCCTGACGACGGATGAGGTTATCGATCTGGGCTTGAAGTTCTTCGAGTTGTTTCTGCAATTCAGCCAGTTTATGCCGTTCGGCTTCGCGCAGCTCGTTGACCATCAGTTCCAAACCAAGCTCAGCCTGGCGCTGGGCGGACTGGGCCTGGCCCTGCTGATTGTTGCGGGCCTGCTGCGCAGCACGCTGCTGATTTTGTGAGGTCTGTTGCTGTTGACCCGTTTGTGCGGCGCGCTGCATGGCTTGCGAACCGGAGGGGTCCGAGCGATTCATTTGCCCGGCCATTTGGCGCATTTCTTCCATCGCGCGATTGGTCTGCTCGGCCAGCCGCTGCTGCTCGTCGGCCACCCGGTTGAGATTGTCGCGATCCTGCTGTTGCATCTGTTCGGGCGTCTTACCGACATTGTCGCGACCAATTTGTCGGGTCTGCTGGCTGATCTGCTGCTGCTGGGTCAGAATATCTCGTAATCGCTGGATTTGCTGCTGAAGCGAACCGATGGCCGCCATGCGATCGAGCGCGCGATCAAGCTGCTGGTTGGCTTGCTGCTGATTTTCCATCGCCTGAGCCAATGCCTGCTGACGCTGCTGAGCCTCGGGAGATTGATCCTGCTGTTGTTGGCCGGCCTGTTGTTGACCCGATTGTTGCTGGCCAGCTTGCGCTTGTCCTTGTTGTCGCTGGCCGGATTGTTGTTGACCCGATTGGCCGCCCGATCGAGCGCTTTGCTGCTGGCCGGATTGCTGCTGACCCTGTTGACCGGAGCGAGCACCTCCCTGAGCGCTTTGTTGTCCCGACTGCTGGCTATTCCGCGCTTGTCCTTGTTGCTGTTGGCCCAGCTGACCACCGGATCGATTGCCGGCTTGAGCAGATTGCTGTTGATCGGACTGTTGCTGTCCGGATTGCGCGTTTTGTTGTTGAGCGTCGCGCTGATTGCCTCGCTGGCCTTGTGCATTGGCCTGCTGGCCATTGGCATCGCGTTGCTGAGATTGCGGCTGCGCGTTTGCATTCGAATCACGCTGGGCACTCTGTTGTTGCGAAGCATCGGCCGATTGGGGTTGCTGCCCACTGGATTGATTGGCCTGCTGCTGGCCGGCAGCGCCTTGCTGAGTGGTGGGGTTGCCATTTTCCGTCGCGGAATTCCGCGCCTGCTGATCGTTGTTTTCAGGTACGGCGGCATTCTGTTCGGGCTGGGCCGACGGGTTTCGAGTTTGTGGATTACCCGATTGCGGATCAGCCATCGAAAGCTGACGGGTGGCCTCGCGCATTGGATTCTGAGCAGCCTGTTCCAGGTCGTTGGCCACATCCCGAGCCAGATTGGAAAGCTCTTGCGAATCCGCGCGGTTTTCCGCCAGCCGCTGGCGGAGTTCCGCCATTCGCCCGGCAATTTGCATTGCTTGTGCGGCACTGGTGGCCTGCTGATTCGCCAGCCGTGCAAGTGCGGCCTGGTCGGCCGCGTCCAGTTGCTGGCGCTGGCGCATATCATCCGCCAATTCACCGGTTTGCTGGCGTGTTCGATCCTGGGCCGCGCGCACACCCTGCACCTGGTTCTTCAGTTGCCGCAAATCGTCGATCACCTTGGCGATCAGGTCCTCAGGGCTGATGATCGATATGCGCAGTCGCCCGCTCAACACTTCCTGATGCGTTTGACCATCGAGTGAAAAGTTATCCTTCGCAGCCAGGTAATATTCCAAAACGTCGCCGGCCTTTAGATTGGCGTCGGCAAGCTTGGACAAATCCCATTGATAAGCCGCGCGCAAGCGAAGTCGATCCAGCGAGCCTTCGGCTCGTGTTAAAACAACTCCCTCGGCAGCACCGCTGGTCCCAAGCAGAGGCAATTCCCAGTGTTTTTTGTCGCCGATACGTTCAACGACCAGCTTCAAATATTCAATTCCGTAATCATCCTCCGCTAAACCGGCAAGCGGGACGGATGATTGCGCCGTTCGCTCTTCATTTCTGCGCGGATTTTCAATTTGAACGGAGGGCATCTGGTCCGGGCGAACAATCACTTCGAAATCTTCAAGCGCGTTGTTTGTAAATCCGTCGGTGTCGGTGGCGCGAAGATGAAAACGCAAGGTTTTGCGCGCAGTCCATTCACCCGCGATGCCCGATCCACTCGCGGCACTTGCCAAAGTGGTCCATTTCACATCAGGCCTAGCCATTTCCGGCGAGGAAGGAACGATTTCGACGCTCGCGCCAGCGTCCAAAGGTTTGTTGAATGCAATATTCAACGCCACTCGCGAACCATCCGCCACCAGCGCTGGGGCTGTTGCGAGATTGACGCTTGTTGACTTCTGGTCCGTGACATATGCAGGAGGCGTGAGCTGTGCTTCGACCGATTTGATCGTCAGACGAGGAACAACCGTGATGGGATTGAGATTGATTCGATCATCACCGGATTCCATCCATATTTTCAGGCTCGCCAGGTTTTTGCCGGAATCCACGCGGGCGTCGAGATTGGCATCGTATGTGCCATCGTTGCCGCGGGTCATGTATTCGCGCTGCTCGGGTCCATCATCGTATTGGTAATGAATGATTGCTTTGCGAGAGCTGGAATCGCCGCGCGTCAGTTTCATTTTCACGTCGATGCGCTGCCCGACGGGCACTCGTGTGGGCACATTTCCGGTCAGCGCCATCTGCACGCGCTTTGGCCAGGCATTGAGCATGAAAGGATGTGCCAGCCGCGAAAATGCGACTGATGCATAATCTTGAGCAAGCAGAGCAATGAGCAACGCCAGCACGATCGCTGCGCCTCCCGCACCCAGCGAATACCAGGCCGGCTTGACCACGATCGCGCGATTCAAATCGAGTCGCTCAGCCAGACTTGTGGCCTCTCGCACAACCCGGTCTTTCATAAACGCTGAGCCGGGGATATCGGATTGGACGAAATCGATGGTACTGCGAAGGCGGTCATTAAATTCGGGGAATGCCTGTTCCAGCCGGCCAGCGATATCATTGAGCGTCAAACGCACGAGCGCCGGCTTGATGACCCAGCGAACCAGGACGTAACCAACACCGGCAACCGCCGCCGCGATCACGACCAGCCGCGGAATGCCGGGAAGGTTCAGGCAGTAATCGATCAGAATCGTGGCAAGCAACAATCCAACCGCCGACACAACCGCCAGGCCGATACCATACGCCACCCCAAGGAGCTTGACACGCTTGCGAACCGTCTGGAGCGATTCGAGCAACAGTGCTGGCTGCATAGATCATCTCCTACCGATGGGGCTCCTGTCTGACGTTACTACAGCATCCCATAGAGTTTACGCAACAACCACTCCGCTGTTATCAGAAAAACGAACAAAACCATGGCCAAAGGAGCATCCCATAGCGGCTGGTTCGATTCGACCGGTATCACCTTGGCCGCACTAGGGATAAGTGTAGGCAGCAATTGTCGTGCCTTGGCGATTTCAATAACCTGGCCATGCGTTTCTGAAGCAATCCGATTGATGGAAACGCGATCCACCTGTGGCTGGGCCAGTTCCAGCCTAGGAACGCTGATTTCCAGCGGCACCTGCATGGCCTCCGCGCCTGCGGCCAGGGCAGGCAACCGAACGACAAACTTGCCAATTTGATCGGCGGAGTAAGACAGCATGTATAAATCAGGCTGATTTTCCTGCCTGACCAGCGATTCCTGCTTAATAACCCTTCCTGTTGCATCCAGAATATCGACGCGAATCTGCTCTGGAAGTTGCTGTAAAAGTAACGGATCAAGAACGCGCATGGTCACGCGAACCTGTTCGCCCAGCTCATATACCGGCCGGCCAACCGCGAGAGTGACTCGCCTTTGCCCCAGCTTTTTGCTGCGAGCAAGATATCGAAGTTGCTGGACCCAGTAGGTGTCGAAAACGGATTCACCCGTGTAGTAGCGCCAACGCCACGAGTCGTCGATGGCGGAAAACAAAGTTCTGCCGGCCCCAAATCGGCCCAGGACGAGCAGGGGTGCTCGCCGGCCGTCTGGGCCAACATCCGTGGGATGTTCAGCATAGACCTCGCCAACCCCTGGCTTGGCTGCGACCCCCTTGCAATACCAGAACAGCGCCTGGATATCGTCGCGGAAATACTTTTCATTGGCTGCGCGATCGAGGAAGAAACGAAAGACCGACGATGCTTCGCCGTCTTTCGTCAGCACCGGTCTGAAGCTCTGCGTGATCGGGACACCTTCATCGGGCTGAACTTTGGCGATATTGACAGGCAACACGGCTTCGATCGGCGTTCCACGGTAGGCCAGCGGAGAAAACCGAGGGCCGGACACCATGCCAAATCCGCCCGCGCGCTTGCCTACAAAATCTGCAACCATCTGAAGCTGCAATTCAGAAAACTGGCGAGGATCGACATCGCCGAACAAAAGCACGTCATAATCCATCAGTTCTTCAATGCTTTCGGGAAATGCAACAATGTGGCGATCGCCTTCCTGATTGAATGAAGGGTCGGCGCTGGTGAGGAGACACGCAATCTCGACGGATTGATCGCGAATCATTTCATTCTTGATGTAGCGATATTCCCATCGTGGGTAACCATCGACGTACAAAACATTGATGTGTGCGTCCAATACGTTGATTTGCAGATCGCGCGTATTGTCTTCGTCGTCGATCTCGCCGGGCTGTTTGACCGCTTCGACGACCAAATCCAGGGGTCCCACCTGTGTTGGCTTGAATATCAGTTCCGCTTCGGCAGCGGTGTCGTTGTCGAGATGAACGGTCTGCTCGATCGGCCTGCCATTTGGATCGCGCATCTGCAGACCCGTGTGCTTGTCTTTCAATTGAACCGCAACGTTCTGTCCATTTGGGAAACCGCTGCCGCGAATATTTACACGGACATTTACGATATCGCCCTTGAACGCACTCTCTTCCGCCGACACGGATTGGATTGATACGTTGGTCGGCATCTTGTCCGAGCCAACCAGAATCGGATAGACCTTCACGCCCGATTCCGCCAGGCTGGTCAGTACCTGCGCCATGGGTTGTGCGGGCGTATCGCGGCCATCAGTCAATACGACCACGCCGGCAATTCGCTGGCCTTGCAATTCATCAAGCACCGCCCGGATCGACTTTCCGACTTGAGTATTCTGGCCAGTCGGCTGAAGGGCTGCGAGCGCAATCGCCTCGGCAGTGCCAATCATCTGCTCGGGATCGCGCGTGTTGGTCGGCTGAGTCGTCGGATTAGGAATCAGAGGGATGGCCGTTGAATCAAACCGATAAAACTTGAGTGTATGAACGCGGCTCAGATGACGAATGATTTCGCGATCGTCCTGCGTCAGCAGTTCGACTGCGGCTTCGAGACGTCCCCGCTGAGTTCCGCCTTCCGTAATGGCCGTGTCGCGCACCCGCATTGAAATGCTGTCATCAACCAACACGGGCAGAATGGATGGCTCGCGGCGGCTCTGGCCAAGCGTCAATACGGGACGATTCAACAATGCAATGACCAGCCCGATCAACAGACCGCGAATTACACCAAGAACAACTTTCGTTTGCCGGGATCGACCTTCGCGAGAGTAAACGTAAAAAATCAGTGCCAGCGCGCCGGCGATCAACAAAAAGTTCCAAAACCCCGCTCCCACATATTGCTGCCATGGCCAGGACGGGTTGAACGAAAGGCTCAGTTCTCCTTCTTTTGAAAGAAACCCTTTTTCCAATCCCAGGATGATTTCAATCAGACGTTGCATCACTACCTAACTCAAAGTGACCGGTCACAAATACCGAGATCGTTATCTCCTGTAATGTCCAAACCTCATGGCAAAGAAACATTCCGCGATCACCAGTGCCAATACGGCAACCATGACGCTCCAGCCATAGTCGTTTGCAGCCTTTTGCACCTGCTCCGGCGGCGGCAACTGGTCATCCAGCAGCGCGATATTGATATCGCCCATCGCCTTTTTGATGGCGGGCGCATCGAGCGGCCGAATATCAGCCTCATCGTCCGGCACATTGACGGCTATCGGGAAAGTTCGATCTCCAGCAGTAAGTGTCAAAAGCCCCGGCTTTTCGATCACAGGACTTCGATAGATGCTTCGACCATCAGGCGTTTGCGCCTGCTCGACCATGATGTCCAATTGCTGAGCATCCTTCAGAACCGGCGGGCTTGTCATTTGTATGGTTGGCGGTATTTCGACTCGCTCGCCGACTGTACGATTCAGCCAGCGATCGTTCGCTGTGATATCTCCGGCCAAAAGTTCGTGCATCAGAGCGACGTATGCGGGCTTGGCGAGAAAACTGGTCCATTCCCAGTTGGCACTGGTCGAGTAAAACACCACGCGACCATCGCCAAGATCGTGAACCGTAATGGCCGGATCATGATGGCCTTTCTCATCCGCGGCATACTCCAAAACAACCTGTGCCTTGGTGTCCCTGGGCAATTCCATTTGCCAGTACGTGAAGATTTGAGCAGTGTCGAGGCCCGTGTTGTCCAGATTCTGGAAAATTCTCAGCAGCGGATGCAACGAACTGTATGGCTTGAAGTCAAAATGAAAGGGCGCCTGATCTCCTGCGACACTCATTCGCTTGGTCAGGGTTCCGGGCATCAGCCCGCGAGACAGAAGCACCTGATTGTATGATTCACCGTTTACCGGTTCGCCCATGAACAGCATGAGCGTGCCGCCCTGCTTCACGAAAACCTGCAGTTGGTCAACCTGCTGAGGCGTGACCTGGGAAACGCCAGCCAGAATCACGGCCCGGTAATCGCCGAGCACTTTATTTCCCAATTCAAGATCGCTGATCAGTTCAGGCAAAACATAGCTGTTGGTACGCTGTTGATTTGCCAGTATATGAGAGCCCTCCTCGCTTGGTGGCGCGAGTGCGAGTTGCAAAAAGGCACCCGACCCGGCCAGAGGACCAATGCCTCGCTCGCCTTCAACGATCAGCACTTTCAATTCGGATGCAACATCGACGACACGCCATCTCGTGTCGTCGATTTTCAACCGGTTATCACTGGTCAGCACCGTGCTGATTACGTGAAAGCCGCCCTTGGGAATTTTTACCTGCGATTGGGTTTGCGGCGGCGTATTCAGCGCCAGCTTGATCTGCCCCGCTCCGGGCAACACTGTGTCATCGAGTTTCCATTGCAGCAGCGCATCATTCTCAGCGCCATACCCTCGTAGCACGGCCTGGAAATCATTTGAGAACTGACTTCGCAAAAGGTTTGACCCGGGCTTGATTGATATCGCCGCCTGATTCCATTGCCCCGGCTTGGCCAAATTGAAATGCGTGATGTGATAGATGCCGGCGAGTTCCTTGCCGAGCGCCGCCATTGCGTCGGCCTGAGGTATATCCCATGCGCTGCGAGTTGAATCGGTGAACAAATATAATGTACGACTTGGCTGGCCACTTTCTGAGCGGCCGATCTCAAGCGCCTTCTGCATGGCCCCCAGAAGATCCGTGCCGCCGAAAGTTTGTTGGATGCGATCGATCGCTGCTCTCGCGCCGTCCAGATCATAACTCGGGCGAGCAATAATGGTCGTGGCCGGGCGAGACGCGGTGATGATTGATACACATTCTCCGCCTGCCGACAGACGGTCGATAAGCTGCTTTGCAAGAAGTTTGGCCTGGTCGAGATGTGTCTTTGCGTCGGGACGGTCGGCTTCATACGCCATCGAATAGCTGTTGTCGATGACGATCACATGCATTCCGGATCGCCGGGCGGCGATTGTCGCAAGAGTGCTTTGCTCGCATCCCGTAGGCCTTGCCAAAGCCGCGCCAAGAATCGCCAGCACAAGACAACGCATCGCCAGCAGCAGCCATTGTTCGAATCGCAGCCGTCTGCGATTCTTTCGAAGGGCTTTAAGCAAAAAATCCATTGCCGCCCATTCCACTGTCTTGAACCGGCGGCGATTAAGGATGTGGATGATGATCGGAATCGAAGCGAGCAATCCCCCCGCCACGAAGAACACGGGCGTCACAAAACCAGCAGCGAGAATGTTCATCGAGTCGTGCAGAATCATTCAGCCACAGAGATCACAAAGAACACAGAGGAGAAATCATTTCTTTCCTTGCTCTGTGTCCTCCGTGATCTCTATGGTTCCTTATCTTCATTTCATGCTCGCCAAGCGCGTGGCCAGGAATTGGCTGAGCGCGACGTCCAGTTGATCCCCGGAACTGAATCGCTGAATATCAATATTCATTCCGCGGCAGGTCTTTTTCAGGTCTTCGGTAAAGAGACGAAGTTGTTCGAGATAGCCGTCGCGCAGGGCACGCGGCTCGGTCAACAATTCGCCAAGCTCTTCCAATCCCTTGAAAAGAGTGACATCCTCAAACGGGAATTCGATTTCCGTCGGATCAAGAATCTGGAACACCATGACTTCGTGTTTCTTATAACGCAGGTGCCGCAATCCCTGGCGGATGCTGCCGATGTCGTCGAAAAAATCACTGAGAATCACGAGCAGGCTTCGATGCGTCAGTTTCTCAGCCAACTGATCCAGAATTTTTCCCATGTTGGTTTTATTCCAACGTGGAATCTGCTGGAGTTCGTTGACAATGGTCTTCCACTGGCCGGGCGAATTGCTCGGTTTGAAATATCGGCTGAGCTGTTGATCAAACGTCGCCAGCCCCACCGAGTCCTGCTGCTGAATCGCCATGTAGGACAATGACGCGGCAATGGCGGTCGCGTGATCGTATTTCGTCCATACACCCGTTCCCCTGCCGGCGCCCTTGGCCTGCACCGTGCCATATCCCATCGATTCACTCGCATCGACAATGCAAATCAAGTGCAGGTTGGTTTCTTCCAGGTATTGCTTCAAATAGATCTTGTCGGTCTTGCCCAGAACCTTCCAATCGATGTGGCGGATATCATCGCCCTGCACATAGGGCCGATGCTGCGCGAATTCGACCGAGATGCCTTGGTAAGGCGAGCGATGCATGCCGGTCATCAGCCCTTCGACGATCAGGCGTGCGCGCAAATCGAGGCTGCTGATCCGCGCCAAGGTGCGCGGGTCGAGATACTTGCGATAATCCTCAGCGCTTGAAGCTGCCATCGTTCTCTGTCACCAATCCATGGAGAGAGCTGGTTGATTCACGCCGCAGGCTGATCGGGCAGCATCCTGGCCACCGTTGCATCAAGCTGATCGTATTGCTGGCGCGGAATATGATCGATCAGCTTGCGAACAATCACGTCACTCTTAATTCCCTCTGCCTCGGCATTGAAGTTCGTGACAATGCGATGCCGAAGCACGGGCAACGCGACCTGCCTGATATCCTCCGTGCTGACGTGATACCTCCCCTTGAGCAGCGATCGAGCCTTTCCCGCAAGGATGAGATATTGAGATGCGCGCGGACCTGCTCCCCAGCTAACATACTCGTTGACAAAATCGGGCACGCCCGACTCAGTGCGGCGAGTCAGACGCGAGAATTGCAGTGCATAACGAATGACATGATCGGCCACAGGCACTTTGCGGACCACTTCCTGCAACTGCACCACCTCTTCACCACTGAGGATGTGCTGGAGATCGATTTTTCGGCTCTGCGTGGTCAATCGAACGATCTGAAACTCTTCCTCTTCAGTGGGGTAGCCCACATTGATATTAAACATGAATCGGTCAAGCTGGGCTTCAGGAAGCGGATAAGTTCCTTCCTGCTCGATCGGATTCTGAGTAGCCAGCACGAAAAATGGTTGCGGCAACCGGTGTTGCTTGCCGCCGGCGGTTACTTGATGTTCCTGCATCGCTTCGAGAAGCGCCGCCTGAGTTTTTGGAGGAGTTCGATTGATTTCATCCGCCAGGATGACGTTGGCGAAAACCGGTCCGCGAACAAATCGTAGTTGTCGGCCGCCGGTCGTTTTGTCTTCCTCGATCACCTCTGTGCCGGTGATGTCAGAAGGCATGAGGTCGGGCGTGAACTGTATTCGATTGAAGCTTAATCCCAAAGTTTTCGATAGCGTCGAAATCAGCAATGTCTTGGCCAAGCCAGGAACGCCGACCAGAAGCGCGTGTCCACGGCAAAACAGGGCCACCAGAAGTTCTTCGATGACCGCTTCCTGTCCAACGATCACCTTACCAAGTTCAGCGCGCAGCTCGTGATAGGCTTTTTGAAGCTTTTCGACCGCTGCCAATTCATCGGCTGCGAGTTCGGTCGCCTGAGGCTGAACCAGACCAATCTGAGGCTCCATGCTTTTCTCCTTGACTTAAATCCTGGGCCCGGGGGTCGAAGATCATACCCGAAGCAAATACAATTCGACCACCGTATGGTTGCCTTGGCGAGCCGATTTATTCCTTAACCATCGAGATTCCAGAATGCCCGAGCTTCCCGAAGTTCAAACGATCGTTAACACGCTCGCTCCAACGGTTGTCGGTCAGCGGATTGTAGGCGTTCAGCTCAATCGCGCCGATTTTCTTCTCCCCAGAGGCTTTGATATCGAATCCAATCTGAAGAACCAAACGGTGACCCAAGTCACCCGCCGCGGCAAGCGGATCGTTTTTTCGCTGGGAAGCGACAATCAGTTCTACATCCACCTCGGCATGAGCGGACGATTGACGATCAATCGACCCGACACTCCCCTTGTAAAACACACTCATTTCATCGTGAAGTTTCCGAATTTTGAACTGCGACTTTGTGATCCGAGAAGATTCGGCGGAGTCTGGTGGATTGGCCAACAATCGAGCGAAAATGACATCGGGCCGGAGCCTCTTACCATTCGCTCTAAAGAGCTGGGGGCACAACTCAACAAGACCTCGCGCGCGATCAAAAATGCTTTGCTCGATCAAAAAGTAGTTGCCGGGCTTGGCAATATCTATGTGGATGAATCTCTTTTCGCTTCTGGAATTCATCCGCTTAAGCCCGCCAATAAGTTGAGTGAAAAGCAGATCATTCGGCTCAATCGCGCGATCAAGCAAACCCTTCGTCGAGCCCTCTGGCATCGCGGGAGCACGTTAAAAGATTATGTTGACGCCGAAGGCGGCAGCGGGGCTTTTCAAAAATTGCATCGCGTTTACGATCGCGCGGGCCTGCCGTGCCGCAATTGTAAAACGCCGATAAAAAGAATCGTTCTGGGAGGCCGATCGACCTGCTTTTGCCCAAAATGCCAATCGCTTGCAGCCAAGGATTGAGCCGTTACGATTCCAATCCTCTGTGAAACTGAATTACGAGCCCCAACCGCCAAAGCACGACCCTTACGTCGCCCTTCGCCAGCGAAACTATCTTCTGTTCATTTGCGGTTTTTTTATTTCCGTCATTGGCGGGCAAATGCAGGTCGTCGCCGCTCGTTATGAGATCTACCAAAAAACCGAGTCATCGCTCAGCTTGGGTTGGGTTGGATTGGCACTGGCGCTGCCCATGCTCGTACTCACATTACCGGCAGGACACCTGGCGGACCTGCGCAGCCGACGGCGGCTGATGATGTCCACCATGCTCATTTGCGCCGTGAGTTGCGTGGGAATGGCATGGTTGTCGCAATATCGCCAGTCGTGGCACTACTCCATTCCAGCGATGTATATCCTTCTGGGTTTGGGCGCCGTCGGAGGAACACTCGGCCGTCCTGCGCGGGCAGCGCTCATGCCGCAGTTGGTTTCCAGCGAAGTCTTTCCCAATGCCGTTGCATGGAACGCCAGCTTCTATGAAACCGCGTCAGTGATCGGGCCGGGAATTGGCGGATTCGTTTGCGCGCGAAGCATTGCGCTTGCTTATCTGCTTTCCACAGTCTTCTTCGTTTTGTGTTCCATCCTGATCTGGAAATTGCCCGAGCAGCACGTGCCTCCAAAGAGATCGGGCAAATCCGACATCGCCGAACTCATGGCCGGCCTGAAATTCGTTTGGCGAACGAAAATCCTGCTGGGCGCGATGACCATGGATCTATTGGCTGTGCTGCTTGGAGGCGCAACATACCTGCTGCCCGTATTTGCCGAGAAGATTTTGCATGTGGGAGCCACCGGGTTCGGGTGGCTCAATGCAGCCCCCTCCATTGGCGCCATCTCCATGGCGATGATCCAAGCGCATCGGCGTCCGATTCAACGCTCGGGCGTGACGCTGCTTTGGTGCGTGGCGGGATTCGGCGTGACATGGATCGTCTTCGGACTGTCTCGCAATTACTGGCTGAGCTTTGCGATGCTCGTTCTCAGCGGCGCCTTCGACAACATCAGTGTGGTGGTTCGACATTCACTGACGCAAATGCTTACCCCGGACTCGATGCGCGGACGGGTTTCAGCGGTGAATCAAATCTTCATCGGTTCATCCAATGAACTGGGCGGACTTGAATCGGGTCTCACGGCCTATGCATTTGGCGCTGTCCCATCGGTCGTGGTTGGAGGCGTGGGTACAGTCGTGATCGTAGCATTCAGCGCGGTTGCATTCCCCGAAGTAAAACGACTCGGACCTCTAAACGAATTAAAAGCCGAAACAGGGAAGGTTGAATTGGTTCAATAACTCAACTGTCTCGGGCAAAAACGAGGTTTTTTTACATTATCCCACCTGCATGACAGCATTGCGGAGTTTATCCATTTTATCGGATTGAATTTGAGGTTGCGTTTGGCGACATTCTACGGATAATTCCATTTTTGAATCAGCCACCTCGATCTCTCGAAGTTGTCGGATGGTCAGAAAATGTCTCAAACTTTTCATTTGTTGAAACCACGCCAGGAGCCGCGGCTGCTCTCGCTCGTCATTCCGGTCTATAACGAGCACGAAGTATTCAAGATGCTTCGGCAGGAACTGGAAGAACTCCTGGCGATGATTGCCTGCCCCACTGAAATCATTCTTGTGAATGACGGAAGCGCCGACGATACGCTGGCGATGGCCTTGCAGTGGGCTCAAGCCGATTCACGGATCAGAGTGCTCGGGCTGTCGCGGAATTTTGGACATCAGGCTGCGGTTACGGCCGGCCTGGATGTTGCCGCCGGCGATGCGATCGTCGTGATGGATGCCGATCTCCAGGACCCGCCCAATGTCGTGTTGGAAATGCTTCAGAAGTATCGCGAGGGTTATGACGTCGTTTACGGTCAACGAATTGACCGGACCGGCGAATCTTCGTTCAAGCGTTTTACTGCATGGGCGTTTTACCGCTTCATGCGGACATTCATCCACAAGGATCTGCCGGCCGACACGGGCGATTTTCGTCTTGTATCCCGACAGGTGTTGATCGCGTTGAACGAGATGCGCGAAACACATCGTTTTTTGCGTGGAATGGTTGCCTGGGCTGGTTTTTCGCAGACCGCCGTGCAATTCAAGAGGCCGCCCCGCGCTGCCGGATCGACCAAATATCCGCTTCGCAAGATGATACGATTTGCCTGGACCGCCGCATGCAGTTTTTCAGCAGCGCCGTTGCGCGTCAGCTTGTTTTTTGGAATCGCCGTCGCGCTTTTTGGGTTCGTTGCTGCATTCTGGGCGATCCTGACCAAGTGGTTTGGCTACACCGAACGCGGCTGGACAAGTCTGATGGCTGTGATCTGCGTGGTAGGCGGAGCGATTCTGTTCAGCATCGGCGTGCTGGGCGAATATATTGGGCGTATCTTTGAAGAGGTCAAAGGTCGTCCACTCTATCTCGTTTCGACCCGCGCCAACTTCGGACCCGAATTTGAACGCAGCCCGGAACAACGAATGGCCGAAGCGGAAAGGCTGGCCCGCAAGCTGCAAACCAACATATCAGCCAACCCAAATCCATCGGCAGAACATGACCGCATAGTAAACCTGAAGCGACATCTGCAGAACGAGCAACACCAGGACAACTCCGCTCCGACGTAGTTTGCTCAACCACCAGCCGATTGCGCAAAACAACGGAATACTCGCGGATTCATAACGCACAACCGAGCTGACGCGCAATCCATGGTTCGGCAATGCAGTCATGATAAAAATCGCCAGCGGCAGTAAGAACAACACTTTCGGAACTGGTCCGGGAATGACGAATCCCGCCAGAGTCAGAATCAGGACGATCGCAGCAATCCCATAGTTCCACGCCTGAGGCTTCGATAAACGGTCAATAAAAAACTGTTTGCTGTAACGCTCCGGCTCGCCCGTTTGTTTTCCCCGTTCAACGCGCGCGCTATCGAGCGTCTGCCAGTGATCTTCGGCCTTGGTGAAGACCTTTGGGTCGTGGAATCGGGTGGTCAGAAAGCCCCAATATGCGAATCCGCCCGCAGAAGCGATCAATCCAATTAGGAACGAATGCACAAATCGGCGAGTCCAGGTTGGACCGGGGCCATGAAGCAATGCATGCATGCCAAGAGTTCCCGCTAGTGCGGCCCCGGTAGGCCGGGTAAATGTTGCAAGCGCGCAGACTACGGCGGCCGCATAAAGTCTTTTCCTTTGTATCAGCCACAATGTAACCGACACGAACATGAAGAACGGCCCTTCGGTGAGGGCAGCGCAGAAAAACACAGCCGACGCGCTGGTTGCCAGGATGAGTACGCCGATCACTGCCGTCCGGCGCCCGGCCAATTCCAGCACCCACATGTAAAAAAACGCAAATCCGATCAATGAACATGCGTTGGAAATCGCGACCAGGGCAATATGTGGCGGCATCACGGTCGCCAGAACCCGTCCAGCCAGCGGATAGCCGGGGAAAAATGCGATTTTATAAAACGCCGGATGACTGACGTCCGCGGGATAACCGTTCTGTAAAATATAAACGTAATGCTGACCATCCCATGCGGTCCAGAGCAATGGCGGAAAATCGGCGGGCTGTCGAGGTGGAATCGTGTTGTAATTGGCCAGAGCGCCCGCCACAAAAACCACTGCGCGAATGGCGACCACCAACAGCAGCGTCTTCGCAAGGCCGCTAGCTGCGAAGACATCGCGTTGATTGATCGATTGGTCACGGTTCAGCACGGTCATGGGGTGGAGTTATCGTGGGCCAAGCGGCAGGTGTCCAGCAAATAAACATCTGTGCAGTACGTTCGCGAGCCGGCTGGGATGGGAATTTTGTGAAAATAAGCCGAGTCTGCCGACGAACATCACTGCCGCGGTGCAGGTGTCGGATCCCACGACACACCGGAAGCGCCCAGCAACATGCCCGTGGCAAAGGCCAGATCAACCTGTGCAATCTGATAATCAGTGAGTGCGGAAATCTCGGATGACTGGGCATCCGCCAGCGCGGTTTGGGCATTCAAGACATCTGTGGAGGTACGCAATCCCAGATCGAACTGCCGAATTTCCGCTTCCAGAAGACGAGAATTGAGTATGGTCCGCTTTTCCGATGCAAGGATTCGCTGCCAGTCAGCCTGAATCGTATCCAGCGCGTTGTAAACTTCCTGTTGAATCGCCAGCGAGCGCTGCTCTTTAGTCATCAGCCTTTGCATTCGACCCGCCAGCGCCTGGCGAAGACGCGCTTTGGCGGCTTCATTGCCAAGCGGCACCTGGATCTGCAAACCCACGCTGTGGTCCTCAAAACGCTTGTCGTTTAATAGCTGAAATGAATCGTCCAGCGTCGGGCCGAGCCCATTCACTCGATAACGATAATTCATGGAAACCAGGGGCAGTAAATCCTGTTTGGCGAATGCGACGCTGCTCGCCTGCTGAAGAATCTGGAATTCCAGTTCCAGCATCTCCATTCGCTGGCTCAGGGCGGTCTTCACCACCTTGTCGGGGTCAAACTTGTATTCCAACGGCCTGGGCAACGACGCAGGGACGAGAATCGTTGGCGTGCCCATTTCCAGCCCGGTTTGATTGATGATCCGCTTCAATTCGCGCTGGCGATCGCGCACCGCGTTTTCCGCAACGATTACCGCTTCCACATTGTCTGCAACGCCCGATTCAGCACGAATGATTTCCACTTCAGCGGCAAGCCCATGCTCAACCTGGCGCTTGGCGCGATCAAGCTGAGAAACGGACAGGTCGTATTGCTTCTTCCTGACGTCAAGATCCTGTCTTGCGGCATAAAGCCGCCAATAAGCCCGATCCGCATCGGCGAGCACTCGAATCACTTCCAGTTTCGCCTGGGCCTGGCTGATCTGATAGTCGTAGGCCGCAATCCGCATGCGATGCGTGCTGGTTTCGATGCCGGCTCCGCGCAAAAGCGGCTGAGAAATGGATGCCGACAGACTGGTCGTGTACGTCGGATCGGAATCGTTGCTTTGCACCCGGCTCATCGGCAAATCAACCTGGATCGAACCGCCGGTGCGAAGCGGAACCGTAATTCCTGGACTGACGCTGGTGCTGTTAAATCCGCTTCCAAGAATAACGTTTCTGGATGGATCGTTCGAAGGGGAATCGCTGACGCTATAGCTTGCGCTCGTATCGAAGGTGGATTCGAACTGTGCTTCCTCCTGGCTGAGCCCCGCCTTTGAAATAGTCGGGTTGAGTAATTCGACCTTCAGGTCGAGATTGTTATGAAGAGCCATTTGCCTGACTTCGGCGAGGGTGATGGTCACTTTTTCGGCCGGCTCGGTCGTTGGCTGCGTGCTGGCTTGGGTGGTCGGTTGAGTAGACGCGTTGGCCGATAAATCCAATCCTTGTATATCGTGAAGCTTTTGCGGCGGAACCATCACCGCCCCGCCATACGGATCGCACGCGATGGAAAGTGTGGAAAACAAAGCCAGGCAGATAGCCAGCCGATTATTCATGTCTCAGCGCCTCGATTGGATCAAGGCGTGCCGCCTTGATCGCGGGGAACATGCCAAATACCAGTCCAACAGTGGCAGCAAACCCAAACGCCAGTGCCACAGCCCAGGCGGGAATATAAGCGCGCGTCAACTGCGCGCCCGGGATCGACGCCATGCCCACGGTCAGCAAATGTCCCGCCAGCACTCCCAATGCTCCGCCAAACAGACAAATCATCACCGCTTCCACCAGAAACTGAAGAAGAATCGCCGCCGGGCGGGCGCCGACCGCTTTTCGCAATCCAATTTCTCGCGTGCGCTCCGATACGGAGACGAGCATGATGTTCATGATTCCCACGCCGCCTACCAGCAGCGAAATGCTCACCACGCCCGCTGCCACCATCGTGATTGCCACAGCCACTCGATTGAACTGCTCCAGGTATTGCTGAATCAGTTCAATGCGAAATGTATCGGGCTCATCGGGCTTGAGGCGTCGGGATTTGCGCAGGAAAAATCGAATCTCAGCGCGAGCTTCATCAGCAACCATAGGCGAGCGCGCGGCGGCATTGACATTGATCGAAAAAATGCGAAATCGTCGCCATGCCGTCGTGAATGGAATATAAACTTCCAGACTTTCCCCGTTATCACCAAACATTCCACCGCCCTGCGGGGGCGATTCGAGGACGCCGATGATGGTGTATCGATCGTTCGCGATTTCGATGGATTCGCCGA
>DASZXJ010000119.1:0-39250 GCA_035545895.1 Tepidisphaeraceae bacterium
TCGGCAACAGGCACTCATGGAAAAACCGGTCTTAGCTTGCCTGCCAGCTTGCGCCTAAAAGGCGATGTTCAGCGGATTCCAACGGACTTCCACGGAGTCTCAACGCGCGAAGATGGTCCCCTCGCTCCTGACGACAACCAACTGCAAACACCGCATTTAGAGCGGGAATTGAAACGGAGAGGGGGAGATTCGAACTCCCGCGACCCTTGCGGGCCGACCGGTTTTCGAAACCGGCGCATTCAACCACTCTGCCACCTCTCCGGGAGTCGCGGTGACGTTAGCCGATGCGCCCGGCTCGGTCAAATCGGTCGATTTGCCCTTAACCCGGATTATTCATCGCCCCCCGCGCGACGGGCCTTCGTGTGGTTTAATTGCTTTTGCGAAGAAGAGTTAACCCAAAGCACGGAGGCCGCGTATGTCGTCGCAGGGCGTGGATCAGTTGACGTTTGATTTTCTCCCACAGTTGCCCGTGATTGTCCAGCCCTGTGCTGGACAGCTCAGTTCCGACGCCGGGCTGCTGCTGCACGTCGCCGCGTTCAATCTGCTCAATGCGATGCGCGGCTCGGTGCAACTGCCCGAAACGCTCCGCCTGTCCGCCCAGGCGGGTGAGCCACTGGAAAGCGATGGCCCAGGTCATCCGCGTCGCGTCTTGGCGAGCAATGTCGGTTACTTCGAGAAACACAGGAACCACACGGACTATCCAACCTACCGATCCCGCGGCTGGCCAATTGGATCGGGGATTACTGAATCGGGAGTCAAGTTATTCGGCAAACGGGTGAAAGGCACGGAACAGTTCTGGAGGGTAGAAGGAGCCGAAACGATTCTTGCGTTGCGAAGCAAGTGGCTCAGCGAGGATGAACACTCGGCATACTACTGGTTGGGGCGTCCTTCTGAAACGCGGGCCGCGTAAAGTGTCACGCACCCCGTGCTTGCAGCGTCGGCAGGTTCAACTCGACACCGGATCGGCTGGCCGTATAATCGAGTTACCTCGCCCAGGTGGCGGAATTGGCAGACGCACTGCTTTGAGGTGGCAGCGCCGCAAGGCGTGCAGGTTCAAATCCTGTCCTGGGCAAATAGAGACCCCTGAGAAACCGCATCAACCGCATTATTTGCGGGGAAACGCGGTTTCTTGGCTTTTACCTGCGCCAACTGCGCGGGCGGGTTATCCCAAAATCAAGGTGTGACGGAGCACTAGCGCTTTATTTCTTCAGACGATATTTGGTTTTTCGATGGTTCTTCCATGACCGCCGATTCTTGCGTGCGGTGCCGTTGTTCGTCTCGATGCCATGCGGAAAGCAATATGAGCAGCCGCGCTCCTGGCCGTGGACGATGCGGGACAACCTAACGTTGCCCATCTTCCGCGGCGTGTCGGGCAACCCTTCGGCCGTCGCGCCGATCATCTTCGTCACCCTTTTGCGTCCGCTTGCGCCCATGTATCACCTTCGAATAAACAGCGTATCACACTTTCCCCGCCGGATCACATCAATGATTTTATCAATCACCCACCGCCGCCATCAATCCGAATCCGCAATGACGACCGGCGCCGAGTACAGTCCATCTATATTACACAAACAGAAGGAGTGAGGTTTGGCGTTTTCTCAACCAGAATGCGGCGACATCGATAGATCATGCCCACTCCGGCAGGGACCAGCCGATCTGGTTGTGGCTTGATAGCCTGCAACTCGCCGAGCGACAGAGTACTTTTGACGACATCAAGCGGGATTGGGGGTTTCCAGATCGGCCAAGTCCACATTGAATCGTCAGAACGAACACCGGTCCATCCGGTCATAAAGAGTCGGGCCGGGTTGGTTGATGGAAGGCCGAGGAAAAGAGGCAGTGCCTCGATGGCTAGTCGATTCGCACCGAGCATGTTGCCTGATTTGTTGCGATTCGGATCGCCGCTGGGTTGATTCCATTGATATACGTGTCGGCGGTCCTCAGTAGGTTCAAGATGCAGCGATTGCCCGCTCAATGGGTCATCATAACGCCAGGGTAGCAAGAGCGCTTTACGGAGATGGTCAGGAGTGGTGTTGGCCATGACCTGGTCAAGGTTCCCCACAAAATAGTCGCTTCGTGTGAGTTGGAGCGGCGACGTAGCGTCGGGGTGAATGTCGTTCGTCAATGATGCGATCCAGACATCCTGTTCTGGTGGGATTGGGCCGCCGTCACGAACGGATTGATAGAACGCGACGGCTTCTTTGTTCGATGATTTGTAGTCGATGAATCGAGTCGGATGTAATGAGCGATCCCGGACGAGCAATTTGTCAAGCTTTTCGATTAGCGCATCGCCATCCCTCGCCAGCGAGCACCACACCCGCGGCCGCCAGGCGCCTTCGTATTGCTCCCAACTCATCTTCACCGGTTCGTCCGGCAGCGCCAATGTAAGTGTGCGCAGCGTACCGAGGGCGGCGAGGAAGGCGAGCGGGTTCGAGCCGTCGAGGCCTTTGAGAAGAATGCCGTTGTTGTCAGTCATTGTTCTTTCCTTCCTGCTCGGCGGCGCTGGCCTGCTGGTCGGCGAGACGAAGGATGGATTCGAGCCACGCGAGACCCCACCAGCCGTGCTCGCGCGTGAGCTTCCAAAATCGCTCGGCGACGCCGGAGTCGAAGCGGTGAGAGGGTGTCCATGCTTTTCGCTCGCTGCCTGTGATGTTCTTGCCGTTAACATGAACAGAGCGAAGCTCGTCATCGATTGCTTCATCGAAGCAGACAGGGGCGAATGGCCGGGCGTAGCCGTGATGGGCGGCGATCAGATGCAGAAGCAGATCGCGATGTTTGAGATCCGTTTCGAGCTTGATGTGTTCGATCAATTCGATGCTGAGCATCTCGTGTCGAAACCCGCGTGGATACATCGCTCGCTCGAAGATGGCGTTTCGCTCGACTTGTGTGCGGCGGACGCCATCGCCTTTGCCAAGCAGTTTCGGCAACATCATCGCCTCGTAGGGAGTGATGCCTGCGAGCATGGCTTGAAATCGCGCGTCAGATTTGCCAATGTCATGAAGCGGCGCTGAAGCACGGGTCGTCGATTCAATCTCACCCAGATGAAGCTTGCCGAGCGCGGCCGCCAATCGCTCCTCGACGTGTTTCGTGTGATCGTCGAGTGGGATGAATTTGTTTCCTTCACTAAGATCGTCCTCGCCGTCGTCTTCATCGATTGCTGGCAGAACGAGCTTGTTGGGTGGATCGAGCAGTCGCTTGAAGACGATCACTTCATCGGGCTTTGAGTCGGGATTGTCGTCATCGGAATCTCGATATGAATGTCGCTCGATGCGGGCGAGGGGCTTCTTGTTCCATTCCGACGGGATGATACCCCGATCGACGAGCGCGAGGCGCAAATCGGGATCGGACAAGCCACGAAGCGAATCAATGTTCTCGAATGCGGGATGGATGCGCACGATGACGCGCAACTTTGACTCGCGCGTTGCCCGCTCGGCGACATCGATCGCGCGATTGAGTTGAAAACGCCAGAGATGAAGGCGTCTTGCTTCATACGCTTCGTCAGACTCATCATCCTGTTTCTGATGATCGATTGGCTTTAGCTCGGGAATGTGGCCGAGAGCGTTCCAATTCTGATACTCAATCGGCATCACCACCGTGTCGTTGGGACGAAGCTCGTTCGCGCTGTCGATTACTTTGATTTCCTTCGTGCCGCGCCAGACGACGACGCTGCGGCGAGTTTGATCCGGTGAATCTGGGCGTTTTTCATCAGGATCGGCCTGCACCGGGACATCGGCGTCGCGATCGTCTTTGGATTTTGTCTCGTTCATCCATCGCCGGAGATCGCGCAGGGGAACGGTCATGCACTCGGTCGATGTCGGCGGGAGCAGCCGAATGATGTCGGGCCACTGGTCGGGATCGTCGCACAAGTCAGCTCGCCAGCAGACATTCACTTCGGCGTTGTCGCGCTGCGGGCCGTGGATGAAGTAGCTGACGTCGGGGCTTGGCTCGGGATAAGGCGCAGTCTGGCAGAGGGTGTCGAGATGTGCGGGCAGGAGCACAGCAGCGCTCTGAGTCGGAGACAACAAACGTTTCGGCGCATCTTCGTCGAGATAGGTCGCGTGATCGCTTTCCACTCCCTGCCATAGCGGCTTGAAATTGAAGATGCCGAAATCGACAGCACCGTTGGTATCCTTCTTCGACCAGAGCCATTCCCAAGTATGCTTGATCGCATCGCCATAAATAGGATCGTCCCCTTTGAGCGACTCTTCGTTGGTGACGATGGCGGCAAAGATTTCGAACGGCGATCCATCAGGATTCTTTCGTCCTTTACGATTCAGGCGTCCGAAGCGTTGACGCAGCGCGTCGATGCTGGCACACTCAGTAATGAGGGCATCGAAGTCGTAATCGGCCCCGACTTCGAGACATTGCGTGGCGACGATGAAGACTGGCTTGGCTTCAGTAGGAAAGACTTCTGGCCGACCCGGCCCGACCAGATCACGTAATTCGCCTTGCAGTTTATCTCGATCGATGGGACGCATGCGCCCGATGATGAGATAGACATTCTCGCCATGTTCCTTCACAAGCGCTTCATAAATATCGCGCGCGGTTTTCACACGGTTGACGATGATGCCGACCGCTTTACGTCCGGTAGACAGCGCGCCATCTGGTTTCGTGCTTTGTGCAAACTCAACAACGTCGTCGACAATTGATTTTTTCTTCTTCAGATCGATCAATTTTGCAGGTTTCGACGCTTCCTGCCGTTCCTTCAACTTCATATTCCGTGGATCGTTCCAATTCTCTTGCTTGAGATTGAAACGCTTGTCTTCAGGAACATCTGCCGGTGTCGCAGTCATCTGGACGAAACGCATCGGCGGGATCGTCGTCGTTTCGCTCGTTCGTACCTGCTGATACCTCGTCAGAAGCTGCATCGTTTGTGAAAACGCGCGGGTAACGTGGGCCTCGTCGAGCAGGATGAGCGAGTCACAGCCACACAGCGCGGCGTGGATCGGCGCGGAGGAATCGGTCACGCCATAGCCGCGAAAGAGCAGCCGCGAGCCGAGTTGGTCGGCGGTCGTGCAGACGACGATCGGCTGGGTGATGCTTCGCGCCCAGGCACGGTCGCGGTAGATGCCGCCGCGAAGTTGGGCGATGTCGAGAGGCGGAGCATCTTTATCGCCGCTGATTTCATACAAGGCGTTGGCGACTTCCTTGAGAATGCCGTCTTTTGCGTCAAGCAGTTTCTGGGCAAGTTTCTTTGCCCGTTCAAACGCTTCATCGACGATCACTCGCCGGTTGACGGTGAAGAAAATCCGCCGGCCAACTGTGCGTTGGTTCGTTTCTAATCCCGCCTGACACGCCAGCACGAACACCGCAATGTCAATCGCGGCGGTCTTGCCGCTGGCGGTAGGCAGGTCGATGCAGTCGGGCCAGCCCTCGTTGAACACCTGCCTCGCGAGGCGTGTCTGCCAGGGGAATGGGTCGTATGTCTTCCCCTGTTCGTTTCTAACAGCTTCACGAAAGAACTCATCAAATCGATCGATCGAAAGGCTCATCGCCCCTCCCCGTTTTCCCACGGCCGCATGAGTCCATAACCGCGAAATCGCCCGGCCCCGAGCAGCACCGGGCCTTGCACGGGACGGTCGAACTCGATGGCGACATGCACCTGGAACTTGCCCTTGCGAAGTTGCGGGAACCCACCTTGGCCGGGCATCGCGCGCAGCGAGCCGAGAAAGAACGGCGTCTTTTCAACTCGCACCGCGATGGGTGCGGGCAAGCCGACGTTTTCACATGATTTGATGATGATGCCTTTGACTTCCTCGCGCCAGGTGCACGGGTCTTTCAAGCGATCCGCTTTGGGCATCCGGTCCAGCAACACCGGCGTGACCGATGCCCATGACGCACCGGTGGCTGTATAAGTCAGCGTTTGCAGCGTTCGTTTCGGCGAGAGGTCTGTTTCGCGCACGAGCTTCCATGCGCCGGCCTTGCCCATCGTCAATGGAAGCGTTTTTGGCTCGTTGGTCTTTTCATCGAACAGGATCGACGAGAGCACTTTTGCCCGTTCCCGATAGGATACGTCGCGCGGGAGCACGATGCCCAGGCCCATCAGGTGTCCGTCGGCGAATTGCTCGTTTTTCACCCAATGCCTGCCGACGAATGCAAGCGGGATCAACGCCATGTGATTCTGAGATGTCAGCTTGTCGCCGTTGGGTTCGTGACCGCCAACCCATGGAGGAACGGGCTGCACCGTTGATTGTTGCATAATCAACTGGCGAAGTGAGTCAGTGACCAATGCCGTCGATTCGAGGCCAAATGTTTGCGTCGCATCGTCCGATTCGCGCAGAACGATGAAGTTTGGGTCGAACGGAGATTGCGGCGTATCGGCCGACGGCGGCGCGATAGGTCGATAACCCCGGCTGATGGAGAACACCGGTCGTTGCGATGTCGGCTGGCCGCGTGGGAATCGCTCCTTGAGTTTTTCCTGAAGCTGTTTCTTCGCCTTGCCGTTTGAAGCGCTGATTTGTGCCTCAAGAGCGGTGAATTCCTCGATCGCCGACTTGTTGAAGGCGTATTCCAGTCGCTGCAATGCACCGGCTTCAGCAATCCGCAGACCCTTTTCGAGCGCGTGTTCATCCGGCACGTGTGTTGGCTTGACGCCGGTGTTGCGTTCAAGCCGAACCCATACCAGCGATGATGAATGTCCAATCCGCGTGACACTGCGGCAGATCGATTCAAGTGCTTCCAGATGATTGGCGGGCGGATCATCGGGAGCGTGCCAGGTCAGCCGTAGCGGTTCTGAGCCGATGTGAACGCGCGGAAAGAATCTCGGCTGGCGCGACCGCATGAGCAGCGCATCTCCACCGGCCTGGTCGTTGACGGGGACGTACACGGTTCGCACTTCACGCAATGTATGCTGAGGAACCGTCACATCGGGAGGATCGAGCGTAGCAAGCCATTCGAGTGCGGCTCGCCCGGCCTGCTTTTGTTCGGGCAAACCATCTGTCTCGAAATGGGCGGCCGCCAGCGCCATGAAGACGCGCGCTGGGTGCGGCGGCCATTCGGCCTGCTCGCGGTTGGCCGGATCGGTCGCGACGGCGTAGCCGGTGAGGTATTCGATGACGAGGGAAAAGCTCTTCACGTGTTACCTCCCGTCGCGTCGTCTCCTTCGACTCCAGCTTTGGCCAGTTCTTCGCTCTTCTTCGCCAACGCGATCAACTCGGGTGAGGGCGAGAGCGTAATTGCGTTGTACTTCTCACGCTTTTCCAGAAGCGAAGCGTTTGCATGCCACGGCAAACCTGCGCCAATCGCCTTTTCAACGGCTTCGTTGTAGATGGCGATCGCGTGTGCCGAATCGAGCGAAATCGGCGTCGGCTTGCCCGGTATTTCGAGCAACTCGAAACTGAGCGGCCCTTCGGGGAACAGGAGACACCGCGACCGCAAATCGCAGCCGCGTTCGAGTGAGAGCGTCAGGCCGACCAGCGCCAGTGCCGCCAGCACTGTGCGGGCGGCGTTGTCGATCTCGGCTTGCTTTTTCGGATCCGAGTTGAGCGCGCCGTTCAGCGGAAACCGCAATCGCCGAAGCTGCGGGAGGGAGAGGACGGCGGTGTGTTCAGCATGGTCGATTGTCGTACCACCTGCGGCAATTGCACCTTGTCGAGCGTCTTCGCCCGTGAGCGGATCGGTTCCTTCCGCACCTTTGGCGTATTTGCTGAATGTCGGCGGGATGTTTCCGTGATTCGCCTTGGCTGGATCACCTGGCTTCCCCGTGGCAACATTTCCACGAGAGAACAGAATCGGGTTCTTCGTCTTCTTGTCCTTCAACGCTTCGTTCGGATCAAGTGTCCATTCGATACCACCAAACTTATCAACGTCCTTGGTGTACAGCGGCCCTGCGCTCGTCTTCGTTTGAATCGGATCAATTCGGCTCCCGGTACGAACGCCGTAGGCCGCATCAATTCCCACGATCTCGCTCACCAGCGCCCGCGCGAACTTTGCTCCTAGGCCGCCTTTGGGGCCAGTGGAGTCCCAGACGCCGAGGAATAGAGCGTGCGGGCAGTATCGAAACTGTCCCGTGGCATTGGCAAGGCTGCTGTTGGTAATCGCTTCGCCAATAGTCGATTTGCGGAAAGGAAGCGGTTTGCCCTTTTCGTCCTTTTGGTCTGTCAGGCTGTCGCGCAGGATTGCGTCAGCGGCGCGGTGCGGAGCCTGGAGACTGGTAACGCGCTGCACATCGGCAACGGCATCGCCGAAGTTCACGACGATCAACGGCATGGATAGTTTTCCATCGTCGATCGCCTGCTGAAGCGCGTCTTCGATCCGATTCGCTTGCGACTGTACCGAATCGAGCAGGACGCAATCGACGACGCGGGTTTCGCCAGGTTTGTCCTTATCCGGCACGCGCCGTTGCTCTGTCGCGTACACGCCGCCGGCGTGCGTTGGCGGAAAGACTTTCGTTCCGCATCCGGCGGCTGGCTGGAGAATGGTCTTGCATCGAATGGCCGCCGCATGACCCGAAATCGCGTCCTTCAGCGTATCAAAATTCAGTTGCTTAGCTTCCGTTCCCATGTTCGTATTTCTCCTCCCGCATGTAGCGGGTGTTGAGTTGATAAATTGTCCCATTCCAGCCGCCAACGCCGAGCTGATGTGCCGGGCGGCATCTTCGCACATGGGCCAGTCCGCTCCAACCCTCGCCAATCGCCGTGACAGCAGGCGGCGGAGGTTCGGGGCGGTGATGGGACGGCCCATCCGAATCGCCAGCCGGCGATCGCGCTCGGTGCGCAGCACGGCCCGCCACCACGCCCGCCCGGCTCGACTGAGCTCGCCGAAGTCGGCGTCCGTGCCGCGGTCGGTTCGGCTCATCGAGACAACATAGCAGCGGAGAGTGACAACATGATGTCAGTGCTGCGAGAACATTTTCCGATTTATTCAACGAGGGCAAAATCAGGACGATTTATGCCCTCGGCCGAGCTTCGGCAGCAGGCCACGTTTGCGGAGATCGACCAGCGCTCTCCACGACTCCTGATGGGTCGCAAACTTTCCATCATCTGTGTGGACAGATTTGATCAGTCGGTCCATCCCATGCGAATAAGGAAGACGGTCCAGAGGAACACCAATTTGAAGATATGCCTTCGCGAGGCGATTCTGAAAAGTGGACATGAAGCACCATTCCAAAAACGTCCCGCCAGCGGATGCTACTGGACGGGCGTGGGACACACGATAGAATGGAAGGTGACATCTCGATCCACGGCCCGAGGCATCCGATGCCGACCGGCCATACGTCGCCTCAGGAGCTTGAACCTCACTGGGGCGACGGCATTTTACCTTCGGGTTCTGAATCGTCAAGAGGAAAAATGGTTTCTCTTTACAACTCATCCTTCAATGGGCTATAAGGTATCAGTTCATTTCCGCGCTGGCGAAGCGCGGCCCCATTGAAGGTAGCCCATTGATGGGCGAGTTGTTCAGACTGCATCACCTTCCGCGCTGATGAAGCGCGGCCCCATTGTCTCGATCAGGCGGTCAGCCTGGTCGAGGCTTTTTGTTCGTGCTCGATGAGCTGAATGGGTATGCGCGTGGACGTGCTTTCATGCGGCAGGATGCGGGCTTGGCTTGAATGCGGCTGGCCATTGTTGGTAATGATGATCTGCACAAATTCGGAGGAAAGCTTCGGAGGTTCTGCGAAGATCAGCCGGTCAAATGAGACATGCGTGGGATGAAGGACGCGATCGCCGTCCAGTACCTGCACGTCCACGTAGTTCCACCGCGTGGCCGGGGTCCTAGTGGAAGCTGGATTGGCGGGAAGACTCATGAGTCCTGATCTTACATCGGCTTTTCATGCGCGTCACGCGCGATTGTGCGTGGAAAAGCTCGGCGCCGGCGTGGGGCAGGATGGGACCGTCTGGCGAACGGCGCAGCACACGGCGGTGAAGTTCTTCGATCGCAGCGAGCGTTTTGAGCGGGAACGGGATGTCTACCAGTTATTGACGCGGAGGCAGATTCTTCGGGTCGCCAGTCACAACGTCCCGGAATTGATCCTTTTCGATGACGAGTTACGGGTCATCGAGATGACGATCGTCACACGTCCCTTCATCCTCGACTTCGCCGGCGCCAAGCTGCCGCACGAGATTCCAGACTTCGACGCCGACGTGATCGAGGAGCATCATCGACATCTTGAGGAGCTGTTCGGCGAGCGCTGGACCGATGCGCTGCACGTCGCCGAGATGTTCCGGCTGGAAACCGGGTACACGCTACTCGATATCCATCCGGGAAACATCGCCTTCGCCGGCGAGTGAGGCGGAGTCAGCGCGGCCTGCGTTTTTTCTTCGTGTATCGTTTGACCTTTTCCCGGGCGAGTTGTTTGACGCGCTGGATCAACTCCGGCGGTTCCAATACCGTCGCGCCGGGGCCGTAGCCGAGGACCCACCAGACGATTTCGTCCAGGCCATCGACCGTGAAGCGGAGCGTGACTGAGCCGGCGGCGTGGTCCCATTCTTCCTGCTGCGTGGGATGCCAGCGGGTTTCGCTGGCGGTGTCGGCGAATTCGCGATCGAAACGGATGGCGATTTGATAGGACTTGTCGCCGCGGATCATGCGCCAGGCGTTGCCGAGATCGGCGTGCAGGTTGAAGTCGTCGGGAATGGCAAACGGCCGATCCGTCGCGCGGATCAAGGTGAAGCGATTGAGTTTCAGCCGGCGAATCGCGCCGCGCCCGCTGTGGTGGCCGACGACGTACCAAGCGCGCTGGCAATACCAGAGCGCATAAGGGTGTAGATCGAATGCTTCATCGTCGCCATTCTTTCCGGCCAAGTGAGTTTTGGCGGGTTCATATTTGCATCGCAGCATGCGCCGCTGCGCGATGGCGGCGCGGACCTGGTCGTAGACATCACGGGACGAATCGTCCGCCTGTGAGCGGGCGAGATCGACATGAATGCACCCATCGCTTGGCTGGACGGCGCCGAGAATGACAGCGGGAAGCTGCGAACGGAGCTTCTCCGCGGCGCGCGAGGCAGCGCCGTAAAACGGAATCTGCCTGCCATCCCCTGCCTGTTCGAGCAGTTCGACCACCGCCATCGCCTCGTCGAGCGTGAACTCGATCGGCGGCATGAAGAAGCCTTTAGCGATCTTGTAGCCTTGGGTTTCGGGATCAAACGCGCACGGGAATCCCGATTCGTTGAGCGTTCTGATATCGCGATGGATCGATCGAACATGAACCTCGCACAGCCGAGCCAGGTCGCGCACGTTCAACCCGCGCCGCCCCTGGATCGCGGACAGCAGGCGCAACAAGCGATTGAGCCGAGTATCGTATTTTCGCCCCATACGATGACGATACGGCTCGGCACGCGACAGTCAATCGTCGCGGGTGTCAGATGAATCAGCGATTAATTTCAAGCCCGTCAGCGACTCATCGATGTTGGGCACGTTGGAGATGGACTTCGAGGACGCGAACTTCGTCATCAATGATGGACAGCATCGCTGTGCGGCGATCGCTGCTGCCATTAAGGAGAATCCGGCGCTCGCAGATGAATCGATCTCGGTCTTGTTGTTTCCTTACGAAAGCCGATCACGCGTTCAGCAGATGTTCTCAGACCTGAACCGCTTCGTCGTCAAAACGTCTAAGTCGCTCGACATCTTGTACGACAAGCGTGATCCGATGTCTCTTGTCACGCTTGAGGTCTGCGACAAAGTTTCCGTTTTCCATGACCAAGTTGACAAGGATGCAGTGTCGTTACCGGTTCGTTCTCGCATGCTGTTCAGCCTTTCGTCGATTTACGATGCAAACACCGAATTGCTCCGTGGAATGATGGACACTGCTTCTCATCACGAAATGGTTACAACCGCTGTTGAATTCTGGACCGCAGTAAGTAAAGCAATTCCGGCCTGGGGCAAGGTCAAGGCTGGCGAATGGAATGCGATGGATCTGCGCCAAGGGAGTATTTCGTCACACTCTGTGGTTCTGAGAGCGATCGGAGGAATTGGCGGCGAGATCATGCGCGAATATCGAGACGACTGGAAAGGAAAGTTGCTGGACCTAGCAACAGTCAATTGGAACAAATCCAACCGCGACTGGGAAAACATCTGTATTGTTGCCGGTTCAGTCATCTCCAACCGACAGGCGCGTCTGGCAACTAAGGCTTACCTAAAGAAGCACATGGGGCTGTCGCTCACCGATCCAGAGCGAAGATGCCTTCCTGGTTCGGACGGTGACGGGGGTAGTGCTCTTGTTGGCGCCAATGGCCAAAAGCATTACGTCTTGTTTGGAAAACCTCACGCCGGCGAGAGTCTGCGCGACATTCTCGTCCACATTCTCGACGAGTTGCACAATACTAAACCGGGATGCTTGGAACACATTCGCGGTGGTCGGTCGCGTCCTTATGTGGCGCGGACTAGAGAAGCCCTTTTCCCAGGTAGTCCGCACCTCGGTGAAAATGACAACCATAGCCGCAAGTTGGCCTGCGGCTTGTACGTGGATGTCAACAATAGCGAAGGATCAATTAAGAACATTATCGAGCAGGCTTGCGAAGCTGCTGGCGTGCAGTTTGGCAAGGATGTGGCCTTGCAGTTCTAAGCTGTCTCACATGTCGCGACCCGGCCGTGTCTTTCGGTAGATACGGCTGGGTCGGGGCTTTGTCGCTTCATTCCAAATGTATCCCTTGATCGAAAGGCGGAATCATGTCGCGCCTCTATCTCAGCAATGCGCACAAGGAAATTGTCACAGAGTTGTACGCTCGAACTACATCCACGGTCGATGACCTTCCATATACAGACGAACTTGATCGACTTCACTCAGAGTTTGAATACCGTAGTGGCCGGTCGATATCAAAACACGACTTCTGGCGCGCGTTGTCGAATGCGCGCAAGGCAAATCGACTGATTCGCAAAGAGCGTTGATCCAGCAATAACAATGTTAGGATGCTGGAAACGCGCGATTACATCAGACGCACGCGATTCGTGTTGAGCTGAACGCGCGTCGGAACCTGCTAAGCGCGCGAGTAGGCGAGGTAGATGTTCGTTTGGCTGAATCAAACATGCGAACAAGTTATCTCGACGCACGTTTGGTTGATCCAAACGCGCGTTGAAATGACGCAAATTCTCGTTTTACTCGTTAAGGCATGCTCTACACTCGCCGATGCGAATCGTAACGCGGTTATCCGCTGAATGAATCAGATCACCACCATCCCCGTTTCCCCCTTCGGCAGGCTCGATCCCAGGACGGTCGCGGCGTCGCGGGCTGTTTCTTCATCAGGGCCCAGATCGACGATCACGCATTGGTCTTCCTTGAGGTTCATCACCTCTTCGAGTTGGCCTTGCATTCGGACGCGATCGATCTCTTTTAGAACGCAGAAGAAGACGGAGTATTGCCACCATTCGCCATGGCCGTTCATGATCTTGAAGACTTTGCGCCAGCGCTTTTGATTGGAAATGTCATAAAAAACGATGTAGCAGCGGCGCATGATTGACTCCAAGTTGTCAGTGGCCAGTTGTCAGTTGCCAGTAAAGACCAATTTGTGTTCATCCGCGTTCATCCGTAGTTCTCTATCTCGTGGTCAGAAATGCCAATGTTGGCACTTCGCCAAGCAACCAGGCGGCGATCATTCTTGCATGGAGCATCAACATTCGACGGTACGAAAGCTTGTAGCCGAAAACCGGATGGGTGACTTCGGTATCCATGCGCCGTCCCCAGGCGCCGAAGAAAGCGCGACGGCCGGAATCGGTCAGGATGCAACCTGCGGCGGTGCGTTGGAAATGCCCTTCAGTCAGTTCACCGCGATTGAAACAGGAGACGGCGACGGAATCGGCAATCAGCGGGCGGAACGGTTCCATCAAATCCAGCGCCAGAGCGGGCCGCCCGGGGCGGCAGGTGTGGAATGCGCCGAGGGTTGGTTCCAGACGCGCCAGCCGTAACGCGCTGACACATTCGTGCGCAAGCATGGTGTAAGCGAACGAGAGCACCGCGTTGATCGGGTCGGGTGGGGGTCGGCGCTGGCGACCATTGGCATCAAATTCGTTGGCGATCGGTGTTTTGAACATGCCGGAGAAATGCTCGAAATAGATGGCGCCCGCTTGGCCTTCATGGCCGCGCATCACATCAAGACTCATGGCGTTCCGCGCCGCTTCCGCCTGCGTTAAAAGGTCCTCCATCGCCATGTCCGGCATGGAGGAATGATTGCGTTGAAGGAGAACCCGCTGGTTGATGATCTTCGCGGAGATCAACGCGCGAGCCAGTTCCAGGCATCGATCAGGTTGGTCAAATATGCGGACCTGGGCCCGACGAACATCGGCGCTGACAGAATCCAGCGGATCGACCATCGCGATCAACCGGCCTGAGGACGACATAAATGCAACCGGAACATTGCGGTCTGCCAGGGTGTGCAGTGCTTGGGTGGAGAGCTGGACGCCGCCAAGCACGGCAAGGCTTTCCAAACTGGCGATGGGGATTTTCCGACTCTCCTGTCCGTCTTTATCGGTGATTTTCAGCGCCAGTCCGCTGATGCCAATGCGCGTGCCGTCTTGCTGGGCGACGACATGTAGCGCATCGTCGCGGGTCGGCCAAATGCGGCGCGGACTTACGGATTCTTCGCATGCCCGCTGCTGATTGACCTCATCGGGCAAGCAGATCGGTTGCAGCGAGCAGCGAAGACAGCGCGGATCATTCACCAAAGGTAGCGGTCGTTTCTTCGTCGCCGCTGTTTCCTTTGCAGCGCGCAACGTACTCAATGCTTCTTCGCGAAGTGTCGCATCGACAGCAATGCGCAAGCGCAGCTTCTCTGCCGCGTAATAAAGGATCGCTTCCGGCACCGTGTATCCGGCTTCTTCCAGAAGAATCGCCTGCAATCCGACTTGCACGCGGTCGGTTGGCCAAGGCTCCGCGCCGGGTGGTGCGGGATCGTTTTCACCGGGATCATCCGGTGGCGTCCAGGATGGATGACGAGGCCGGCCTTTTCTGTATTCGACGGGAATGGCAACTTTGCCGTTGATTTCAGCCAGGTCCAATGTCGCGGTCAAGCCAAGTGCCGCGCTCGTCAATGTCAGGCTGCGCGCGGTATGAGGGCGCGACTCATCGGTTTCATCGCCGTTACCATTGCCATCCGAACTTTTAACTGCGCTAGGCCGATGGACGCGGCGATGAACCAGATTGCCTTGCTCTGTATCCGTATTGGGAAGATGAATCCCTTCAACCTCCATGAGGTAGAACAGTCGCGGGCAGTACGCAAATTCCGCCACATGGCGCGCAGGCCAAAGGTATTCATCCATAACAATCCCCGGCGGTGGAAAAGCTCAAACGTGGTCAGTGTAACAATATTGTGCGCGCGGAATTGATAAAGCCTGCCGGATCACGACCTAAACGCCGGAATTTGTAGTGTCTACGAGATTTATGATGATTATGATGCGAATACAGTGAGTCTCTCGCGAAGTTGCTCTTGCGTATTTGGGATACAGCATTTCCAGCAGCGGCGCGGCTTCGTCCAATGATGTTTCAAGGCGCAAAATGATCGTGCAAATGATCAAATCCAACGGCGCCTCACGGGGCGCTTGTAAGCGAGTTCGCTCGCCGCTCGCTCATTGCGGATCGTACATCCTGTTATCTTTCGATAGAAAGCCTGTACCCAGCGAGACATTGGCCGCGCCGTCTTTGTTGTCAGTAAAGCAATCCTTTAACGATTCGGCGTGTCCGTCGCAGAACGCGACGTTGGTGTATCCGACGTGGCGAAAACCTTGCGTCCCGGCCCAACGGCCATTGAATAGAGCGTCGCCGGGATTAGGCCAAGGTGCCCGCAAGAATTTATTAAATTAATATTTTTGCGATGAAGTCATCACATTGTTTATAATTATTTGTGAACACTTGTAGCTAGTTCAATATGAGTCGAACCAACCGCGTGCCAGCACAACCGGATGATGAAGCGGGAGTGTTGTGGCTAGTGTCGATTTCAACTTCAACCAACCGGACTCTGCACTCAGAGGTGGGCAATCCCTGTCATTGAATGCTCGGATCCTGGTAATCACGATTCTTATTATTATCGGTTGTTATCTAAGCGCGTGGCTCGGAACGGTCTTTATTTTTCCGGGCGTTGGCACAGCAGTGCTATTTCCTTCTTATGCTGTCTTGGCAGCGGCATTGATACATACGCCCGTAAAGTCGTGGTGGATCCTAGTTCTGGCGGCCGTCGCTGGAAACTTATGGCCTCATTGGCAATATGAACAAGCTAGCCCCTTTGTGTTTATCGCAGAAATTGCCAATGTTCTTCGTGCATTGATTGCGGCTTTAGGATTTAGAAAACTGAGTCGCCGGATCGATCCCTTTGAAGATCTTCGTTCGATGGCAGTATTTATTGCCTTTGCAGTTGTGATTGCGCCCGCGGCCGGAGCCCTGGTGGGTGCAGGAGCAGTTGAACTGCGCCATTCATCGACGAGTTTTTGGATAGTCTTTCAGGCGTGGTTGCTATCCAACATGCTCACGGGCTTAGTGCTGCTACCACTGATTTTGACGGCTTGGACATATGGTCGCAGTTGGATAGCGAATATTCGAGAGTCCCGCTATTTTGAAGGGGTTTTGCTCACCGGGATTACGTTCATCGCAGCAGCTTTGGTATTTGATCGAGCTGATCCCCAAAGCCTATTTCCTGTCACTGTCTTCATGATCTTTCCCTTATTGGCTTGGGCCTCTCTTCGCTTTGTTCCTGGTGGCTTAATCACGTTGCTCGGGTTGATAAGCACAATCGCAATCAACGGCGCGCTCCATAACCGCGGTCCATTCGTTTCCCATGCGCCTGCTGAGAACCTGCTTCATCTCCAATATTTCCTGATCGCGATGTGTCTTCCTCTATTGCTGCTAAAGGCCTTGCTGCGCGAGCAATTAAAAACGGCCTCCGACCTTCGAAATAGCGAGCGACTCTATCGGGAAGTTGTTGAAACCCAGCAGGAACTCGTTTGTCGCTATCGCCCTGATACAACATTGATCTTTGTAAACGACGCCTATTGCCGTTACTTCAAAAAACCACGCGAAGAATTGATTGGTCGAAAATATATCGAACTCATTCCCGAAGCAGTACGACAGTGGACGCTGGATCATGTGCAGGCCATCATTCGCGATCGTACGGTTCGTCCAGTCGATCACGAAGTGATTCGGCCGGACGGGACCATAGGCTGGCAGCAGTGGGTGGATTATGTCGTTTCCGATGGAGATGGATGCAATACCTGCGAGTTGCAGGGCATTGGTCATGATATTACGGAATTGAAGCGCGCGGAGCAGTCGCTTCGTGAAAGCGAATCACGCCTTCGCGCCAGTTATGAGAAGATTCAGGACCTGGCTGGGCGACTGATTGTCGCTGAAGAAGCCGAGCGAAAGCGAATTTCTCGCGAGCTGCACGACGGCGTGAACCAGCAACTGGCCGCGCTATCGATCCGGCTGAGCGGAATCAAGCGGCGGCTGCCCGAGGAAGGCGATGCGCTAAAGCAGGAAATCGCCTCCATTCAAGCCGAGATAATCGAGTTGGCCGAATCGGTGCGAAGCCTGTCGCATGAATTGCATCCGGGCATCCTCCAGCATGCCGGCTTGGTGCCCGCACTTCGAGCGCATTGCATGGAATTTCAAGGTGAAACGGGGATCGAGACGTCATTTACGTCTGATGGCGATGATCATGCAATTCCACCCGATCTGTCGCTTTGCATCTATCGTGTTGCCCAGGAAGCACTTCGAAACGTCGTAAATCATGCGCAAGCCAAGCGGGTTCAGATTTCGCTAACAAACGATCAACGCCGTCTACGGCTGAGGATCGACGATGATGGCTGCGGATTCGATCCAAAAAAGTCAAATTACTCCGGAGGACTGGGACTGATGAGCATGGAGGAGCGAATCCGCCTGGTGCAGGGTGAAATAATAATTGACTCTTATGCCCAGCGGGGGACTAACATTCAGATCGACGTGCCTCTGGAAGGAGGTCCCAATGCCGCAGACCAAGGTATTGCTGGCGGATGATCATACGATCCTGGTGCAGTCTCTTTCGAATTATCTTCGAGAGGATTTCGAGCTGACGGGGATCGTTGACGACGGCGTGAAGATGCTCGAATCCGCTCGGAGAAACCGGCCCGACGTCATTGTCGCCGACATCTCCATGCCCCACATGAGTGGTTTGGAAGCCCTTCGCCGAATGCGCTCGGAAGGGCTGAATTACAAGGTAATTTTCCTGACGATGCACAGCGAAGCGCCTCTGGCCGTCGAGGCGCTCCGTGCCGGAGCTTCGGGTTATTTGCTGAAAAGCGCGGCAGGCGAGGAACTGGTTGCCGCAATCCGGGGAGTGCTGGATGACAAGGTTCATATCAGCCCGCAAATCGCCAGACGTGTCTTTGCGGAAATCTCGGGCCAGTCAACGCCGAGTTGTGGAAAGCTTACAAGCCGCCAGCGGGAGGTCTTGAAGCTGATCGTCCGCGGTTTGAGCATGAAGCAGATTGCCTCCGAACTCGATCTTTCCCCGCGAACGGTTGAAACGCATAAGTACGAGATGATGGGATCGCTGCAGATCCAAAGCACGGCGGAACTCGTGCAATATGCCATCCGTAGCGGACTCACCGAATCTTAACGGTCGCACCCCGTAAAAATACGGGCTCGCTTTCCGTATTTTTTCTCTTACATCGCATCGCGTCGCAAATCTACATTCATTTTCGCGCGTGAACGCATTGCAGAATCGGCGGAAAGTCACTTCGGGTCACCGCCGGTGATTCTCATCGCATAGGAGTTCGGATGGAGCGTCCGCGCGTGCTCTTGGCCGAGGACCATATTGCCGTCGCTGACCGGCTTCGAGGTCTGCTTGAGCCGGATTGCGAGGTTGTTGCGGTGGTCCACGACGGATTTGCGATGCTGGGTGCCGCCCAGGCGCTGGCTCCGGATCTGGTTGTGACCGACATCGCGATGCCTGGCATTGACGGGATCGCTGCCACGGCGCGGATCAAGGCCATCCACACCAGCGCGCGGGTTCTGGTGGTAAGCGTGCACAACGACGCCGCTCTCGTGCAGCGGGCGTTTGATGCGGGTGTCAGCGGATATGTGTTGAAAATCGCCGCGGGCGACGAATTGCCTGTCGCGGTGAAAACAGTTCTGGCGGGGAAACTGTATGTGTCGCCTCAGGTTCGCAGCCTCTTTCCAGCGAGACGATCATGAGAATTGCCGGTTTCGCGCTATTGGGTGTGGTGCTCGGACTGCCTTGCATATCGCTGGCGCAGAAGCAACCCAAGGGCCTGCTGCCAATTCCCGATTACACGGGCGATCTTTCAGCCCGCTCTCACCTTGCCGGTGATTTTGACGGCGGACGAACCACATTGGCGCAGAAGGGGGTTCAAATTGACGTCAACTGGACGCAGGAGGCACAAACCGTCGTCGATGGCGGGCGCGACACCGGCGGCCGGTATGGCGGAAATGTCGATACCCTGGTTCATCTGGACCTGATGCGAATGGGCCTGATCCCTGGGGCGCTGGTCACCATCCGGGCCGAATCGCGCTATGGCCAGTCGGTCAACGGCATCGCCGGGCCGATCTTGCCGGTCAATACCGACGGATTCTTCCCGTTGACCGCCAATCTGGACGACGGCGTCTGCATCGCCATCACCGATCTGAACTACACGCAGTTTCTATCTCCGCAACTGGCGATCTCCGCCGGCAAACTCGACACGCTGGATGCTGATCTGAACGAATTCGCCTCAGGCCGCGGCACAAGGCAGTTCATGAACGCCAATTTTCTTTTCAATTCCAGCCTGGCGCTGCGCCTGCCTTACAGCACGCTGGGCGTGGGCGGACTCTGGATGCCGTCACCGGATTTCAAGGTAACCGCCAGCCTAATCAACACGGTTGACTCATCGGATACGACAGGATTTACCGATTTCGGCGAGGGCAACACCGCCTCAATCGAGGCGGATATGCAGTATCGCCTGGGGAACCTGCCCGGCGGAGCGAACGTCGGCGGGCTCTATTCGTTCGACCAGGACTTCGCCCGCTTCGGCGGTGAATTGATCTTCCACCCTGGCGAAGGGTTTGCCATCCCGCATAAGAACAACACTTGGGCGGCCTACGTCAGCGGCTGGCAGTATCTTCTGGTGCTCGATCCCAGCGATAAGCCGATCGACACCTCCAATGGCGTGGCCGACCACAAGGGCATCGGCGTGTTCGGACGTTTCGGTGTCGCCGATCAAACCACCAACCCGATCGATTGGTCTGCCAGCGTCGGCATCGGCGGCAGGGGAATGATCCCCGGACGCGATAACGACACCTTCGGCGTCGGCTATTACTACACCCACATCCAGCCCGAAAGGCTCTTGACGGTGCTGCGCGCCAGCAACCAGGCACAGGGCGTCGAAGCCTATTACAACGTCGCCATTACGCCCGCAATCAATCTGACTTTCGACGCTCAAGTCGTGGATGACGCACTGCGCGGCACCGACAACGCGATCATTCTGGGAATGCGGTTGGGAATTGATTTTTGAGGAGAACCGTCATGAACCGTCGCACAAAATTGATCGCAATCGCTTTGATCGCCGGATTAGCAGCTTTGATTAGGGCCGACGACTCGGTCGAAGAGTCCATTATTCGCAGCCGCGCCGTCGAGGCGGTCATCTGGGGCATCCCCGCTGTCAATTTCGAACGAATGCTCCAGGCCGCCATTGATAACGGCGCGAAAGCGAATCAAATCGTCTACTGGTCAAGGCCGGTGAATTGGAAAGACCAGACGCTCACTCCCAACCCCGACACGATCTACTTCAATCCCTTCTACGACACGACCAACGGCCCGATGGTGCTCGAACTCCCGCCGGCGGATGCGGACCACGTGATCATCGGCAGCATTGATGTCGCGTGGCAGAACGCTTTGGCCGATGTCGGGCCGACGGGCTTGGATCAGGGCAAGGGCGGCAAATACCTCATTGCGCCGCCGGACTACAAGGACAAAGCACCGGACGGCTACTTCGTTCTTCCGTCCGAGACGTACCGCGGCTTTGTAATCCTGCGGTCCAATTTCAAAAGTCGCAGCGACGCAGATATCCGCTCCGCCGTCGCGCACGGGAAGCGGGTGAAGTTTTATCCGCTGGGCGGCAGCCCCGATTCGACGGTTTTAGTGGATGTGTACGACAAGTCGTACGACTCGACGATCCCATATGACGCTTCGTTCTTCGATCTGCTCGACCGTTTCGTGCAAGCCGAGCCATGGCTGATGCGCGACCGGGCGATGATCGACCTCTTGAAGACGATCGGTATTGAAAAGGGCAAACCCTTTAAGTCCGACGCGAAGGGGCGAGCGATCCTGGACAAGGCCGCGCAGGAAGGTCACGGGGTGATCGCGGCGAAATACGAGAAGGGCTTTGCCACGCCGTTCTTTGAAGGCTCGCGCTGGGCGCTGCCGGTGCCGCCGGAAGCGATCCAGGGTTTGTCATCAGGCTTCACCGATCCGAATGAATATGCCATCGACGGCCGCGCTGTGATGTACCACATGGCGTACTTCAGCATGAGGCACGTCGGCGCTGGCCAGTTTTATCTGCTGAACGTCAGTGACAGCGCCGGCAAATCCTTGGAAGGCGTCAAATCATATCGCCTGCGCGTGCCAGCCAACGCGCCGTTGGAGCAGTACTGGTCGGTGACGGCCTACGACCGCGAAACCCACGCATTGATCCGCGGGATGTCTCGTCCGAGCCTCGCATCAAATGACACCACTGTGCAGAAGAATTCTGACGGATCGACAGACATCTACTTCGGCCCCGCTGCCGTTGCGGACAAGGAATCCAACTGGGTGCCGACCGACCCCAAACGGCAGTTCGAGCTCCTCTTCCGCGTCTATGGGCCCAGGAAGGAATTCTTCGACAAGACCTGGAAGCCGGGGGATGTCGAAAAAATCAGATAAACAAACCAAATTTAAGGAATGAAGGACGCATCTATGAAGAAGCAGTTACTCGCATTATTTCTTGCCGCCGCCTGCCGTGTGCCGGCTGTCGCGCAGGAACTTCCAACCACGAGCACGATCGATTCCCGACTCGGCAGACTGGAAATCGTCAACGGCTTTCCCTCCGACGACACTGTAAAGAAACTCTATGACGATCTCGATTTTCAGCGCGCTTGTCAGGCATACCTTTGGGCGCTGCCTTACATGGCCATGACGGAATGGCAGCGCTGGACGCGTGAATTCGGCGCGGGCAACTTCGGCTACGTCGATTATTTCGATTTTAAGGACAAACTTGGCATCTTGACGGCCAACGCGACCACGCCCTACGCGCAGGCCTTCCCGAACCTTGAAGAGAGCGGCCCGCTGGTGCTGGAATTTCCGAAGGGCGCGATCGCGGGCGGAATCCTCGACTTCTGGGAACGCCCGATTACCGACACCGGGCAAACCGGCCCAGATAAAGGAAATGGCGGAAAATATCTCATTCTCGGACCCGGCCAGCCGGACATGCATCCCGACGGCTACTTCGTCTTCCGTTCGCCAACAAACAATATCTGGTCCGGCCAGCGCGGACTGTCAGCAAATCTGGACGAAGCAAAAACAGTGATGCAACAGTTGAAGATCTATCCCTATGCGCAGCGTGACAATCCGCCGCCGACCAAACACGTTCGACCTGGCGATCGCAAGTGGCTCGCGGCACAACCCCGCGGGCTGAACTACTGGGAGGGGTTGTCAAAGACAATCAACCAGGAACCAGCGCTTGAGCGCGACCGGATGATCCTCGCCATGCTCGTGCCGCTGGGCATTGAAAAGGGCAAACCGTTCAATCCGGATGATCGGCAGAAGAAAATACTGATCGACGCCGCCAACGTCGGCGAGCTGATGGCCCGCTGCAATGGTTACGCCAAGCGCTTCCCTGGTGCGACGGTTTGGCCGGGCAAGAAGTGGGAGTATTCGCTGTTTCTCACTGAGACGAATCAGGAAGCACCGAACTATACACAGCTCGACGAGCGTGCCAGTTGGTTCTATGAAGCCGTCGGCGTCACGGTCGGGATGATGGGCAAGACCGTCGGCGCGGGACAGGTCTATCTTGAATCGCAGAAAGACAGTACCGGCGCATGGCTTGACGGCGGAAAGACCTATTCGCTTCATGTGCCATCAAACGTACCGGTTGCGCAGTTTTGGTCCTTCACCGTTTATGACAACGAAACCCGCTGCCTCGTTGACACGAACTCTTACCCTGACCGCTCTTCCCGCGATGACATCGCGAAGAATGCCGACGGCTCGGTTGATTTGTACTTCGGCCCATCCGCGCCCCCAGGAAAGCCCGAGCATAACTGGATCAAAACCCTGCCGAATAAAGGCTGGTTCACTTACTTCCGGCTCTACGCCCCGACCGAGCATTACTTCGATAAGACCTGGGTGCTCCCGGATATGGAGAAAGTGAAGTGAATCGCGGAATGCAAAGGAGCAATCGTGAAAAATTGATTGCTCAGCGGGTGTTCGCGCCTGCCGCGCCGAAGGACGGCGGTGCTCCGCCGCTGTTGAAGCAAATCAACCACGGCAAACAGAGCATCCTCAATGGTTCGTGGCAGCCACCGAACGTTGAAAAGGTGAAGTAGATGAAAGGAGCTTCGATCATGCGCTCTATTCATGCTGTGCTAGCGCTGGCGATGTGTCTCGTCGCGATGACAGGTTGCTCATCAGCAATGCTCTTAAGCGACAGTGAGAAGTCCAGTCCTTCGACCGTTGATCACCATGGCTGGCTCGGTACCGAGACGATCAGGACCCGTTTCGGTGATTTCGACTTCAAAGGCGGCTATCCAACGCCCCAATCCGCCGAAGCGCTGCTGGATCAATTGAAGTTCAACCGCGCGGTCGAGGTTTATCTCACACAGTTGCCGGCGGTGTCGATCATCGAATCGCGCCGCGGGTTTGCGAACTTCGGGGCGAAGACGTCCAACCAAGTCATCATTTTCGAACAGCTCCTTGACGCCCAAACGCTTCTTCTGACGGCGAATACCGAGACGGTTTACGGCGTGGGGTGTCTGAACCTGAAAACCGACGGCCCGACGGTGATCGAAGCGCCGCCAAAGATGCTCGGCATTGCGATGGACATGCGCCAGCGTTACCTCGTGGACATCGGCATGGCCGGGCCGGACAAGGGCGAGGGCGGGAGGTATCTATTCCTGCCGCCCGAATACAGCGGCGACGTGCCGACGGGATATTTTGTCGTCAAATCGCCCACATACACCGTGCAATACGGGGTCCGCGGATTCCTTAAGGACGGTAAGACCGACGAAGCAGTGGGGTTGATGAAGCAAATCAAGATCTACTCGCTGGCGAAGAAGGACAATCCGCCCAAGATGGAGTTCCTCAACGGCTCAGGGAAGGAAGTGGACACGATCCATTCTGACAACTTCTCGTTTTATGAGCAATTGGCGCAGCTTGTGAACGAGGAGCCGGCCGACCTGTTTACGCCACTGGAGCGGTTTTACATGCAGGCGATCGGCATCGAGCATGGAAAACTATTCAAACCAGATGAGAAGACGAAGAATCTGCTGAGCGACGCGGCACGGTATGGTGCGGCCACGGCGCGGGCGAACAGCTTCGCATCGGACGATCGCGGAACTTACTACTACGACGACAAGCAGTGGCAATACGTCGGCGATGTGCCCTACACCTGGATGGCGAATGGGATTCTTCAGGTTGATCGCCGGGCGTACGCCTATTACATGGCAGTCGGCAGTTCGCCGGCGATGATGGCCAAAAACGTCGGCGTCGGGTCGTACTACCTCTGGACCTACAAGGACGCGAAGGGGCAGTTTCTCCAGGGTGAGAACACCTACAAGTTGCACATCCCCACGAACGTGCCGGCCGGTCTGTTCTGGTCGGTCGTCGTCTATGACGCGCTGAGCCGATCGGAACTGCGCAACGGCGAGCCGTTCCCGTCACTGAGCACGTATACCGATCCAAAGAAAAACGCCGAAGGTTCGGTGGATGTCTTCTTCGGTCCCAGCGTGCCAGTGGGGCATGAGAAAAATTGGGTCAAAACGGTACCAGGCCACGGGTTCTTCCCGATGATCCGCTTCTACAGCCCGAAAAAGGAATTGTTCGACAAGACGTGGAAGCTGCCGGATATGGAGGAGGTGAAGTGAGTGATCCGCCGACACCAAGGCGCGGTTTGGACCTGACGTTTCGGGCCAAGCTCGTGCTGGCGATGTGCGGGATGGTGCTGCTGGCGGGTGGAGTGGTCATTGCGGTGGCGGATCGGGGCAATCGCAGCAGCACGCGGACGCTGGCGGATTCGCTGTTTCGTGAGGTCAGCGGGCACGCGGTCACACAGACGCGCGACTTCGTGCTGCGGGCGGCGCCGCTGGCGCAGTCGCTCGAGCAATTGGCCAATCAGGGATTGGCCATCGACGACCTGGACAAGCTGGGGCCGCAGTTGCTCGCGTTTTTGAAAGGTAATGCAGGCATGACCTGGGTTTTGTACGGCGATGAATCCGGTGATTACACCGGCGCGACGCGGCTGTCCGACGGGCGGCTGCATGTCGAGCGTACGCACATTGTCGATGGAAAGACGCATCTGACGGAGTACGAAGTGCAAAGCGACGGCGAATGGAAAATCTTCCGCAAGGATGACGACAGCGGGTACGACCCGCGTACGCGGCCGTTCTATCGCCTGGCGAAGGAGAAAGGCCGGCTCGCCTGGACGCCGCCGTACATGTTCTTCACCCAGAACTTGCCGGGCATCTCCTGCGTGGTTCCGCTGAACAGGCCCGGCGGCGGATTACGCGGCGTGTTCAGCGTCGAATTCGATCTGAACGCGCTCTCGGAATTTGTCACGCAGCTTTCGCTCAGCCCGAATTCAAGCGTCTTCCTGTTCACTCCGGATCAGACGCTGCTGGCGCATCCCAGTCAGCGCAATCGTGCCGGGCGGGACATTAGGAGAAGCGGCGCGATGCTCACGCTGGCCGATACTGGCGACCCGCTGGTCGAGGCGTTCCGCCAGCACCTCAAACCGGAGTTCCTGCAAGGCGCCGCGACCGACCAGTTCCATTTCTTCCAGTTCGATCATGGCGAAGTGGGATATCTGGCGTCGACGACGGTCTTTCCGATCGGCGACGGGCAATCATGGGTCGTTGGCGCGATCGCGCCGCAATCTGATTTTCTGTCTGCGGTCTGGCGAGCGCGATGGATGTCGCTGGGCGCAGCGGCGATCGCTCTGCTGGCCGCTGGACTGCTAGCCGCGGCGATGGCGCGGCGAATCTCGCGCCCGGTGCACGCCCTTATCGGTTTCTTGCAGCGCGTCGGGGGCGGCGATCTGGAAGCCCGCGCCGATTTCCATGGAGGACGCGAATTCCGCCAATTGTCGCTGGCGCTGAATCAGATGATCTCCGATCTGCGCGAGCGATTGCATCTGAGCAATTCGCTGGCGGTCGCGATGGAGGTACAGAAAAGCCTGCTGCCCGCAGGCGATCCGGTGTCGCCGCTGCTGGATATTGCCGGCCGCAGCCACTACTGCGATCAGACGGGCGGCGATTATTTCGATTTCATTGACGTTTCGCCTCTTTCCGATTCGTCGATGCTGGTTGCGGTTGGCGACGTGATGGGCCACGGCATCGCGGCTGCGCTGCTGATGGCGGCAGCGCGGGCATCACTGCGCACCAACATTCTCGATCGCCCCACATTGGGCCAGTTACTGACTCGAATCAACCGCGTCCTGGCCGCGGACAATCGGCACAGTCGGTTCATGACGCTGGCATTACTTCAGATCGACGCTCAGACCGGCACGATGACCTGGGCCAGTGCCGGACACGATCCGGCGATCATTTACGACTCGATTTCCGACGAGTTCCGCGAACTTCAGTACGGCGACATGCCTTTGGGGCTGGATGAGGGCGTCGAATATCCCGAATATCGCGACGGCGATTGCCTGCGCGACGGTTGCGTGGCGGTGATTGCCACCGACGGCGTCTGGGAAACCTTCAACGAAACCGACGAGCAATATGGCAAGGAGCGCCTTCGCGGCTTGATTCGCGTTTCTCACGCCCTAAGCGCCTCCGACATTGCCGCTGCGATCGAAGCCGACCTGGCGCGCTTCCGCGGAAAGCGCCGGCACCATGACGACGTGACATTCGTGATCGTCAAACCCGCGCCAAAGGCAGGTTGCAGTTCCAACAAACAAACAGTCACTCAGGAGAAGGTTCCATGACCAAGCCAAAACTGATCCCACTGTTATTGCTGCTGGTTTCCGTCGCGCAGGCGCAGCCGAGCAATCCTGCGCCTACGACGGCTGGCAGCAAACCACCGCTCAAGTCCGAGGAACTCGAGCAGCTCCTCGCGCCCATCGCGCTGTATCCCGACTCGCTGCTCACACAGATGTTGATGGCTTCGACTTATCCGTTGGAGATCGTCGAGGCCGATCGCTGGGTCAAGGCGCACAAGGATCTGAAAGGCGACTCGCTGGCGACGGAGTTGGAAAAGCAGACGTGGGACGCAAGCGTCAAATCACTGGTCAATTTCCCTGAAGTCCTTTCAACGATGAGCGAAAAGCTCGACACGACCATGAAACTCGGTGATGCGTTCATCGGGCAGCAGGCGGATGTGATGAACGCCGTGCAGGTGCTGCGGGTCAAGGCGCAAAAGCAGGGGAATCTCAAGAGCGATCAGAATGTGAAGGTTGCATCCGCGCCGGCGCCGGCTGCTCCGGCGGCGGGGGCGGCTCCGCAAATCACGGTAGTGCAGGCGCCGCCGCAAGTCATCACGATCGAGTCGGCCAGCCCGCAGGTTGTCTATGTTCCAACGTACGAACCGACGGTGGTGTACGGGGCGTGGCCTTATCCGACATATCCACCGTACCCGTATTACCCTCCGCGGCCGGCGGGATGGGTGGTATCCAACGCGATTTCATTCGGTGTTGGTGTCGCGTGCGGCGCGGCGTGGGGTTACGCGTGGGGCCACTGTAACTGGGGACACAATGACATCGATATCGATGTCAATCGCAACGTAAACTTCAACACTCACATCGACCGCAACAAATATCAGACCAACATCAATGCCCGCCAGAACAACATCGGCGGGAGAGGCGGAACGTGGCAGCATGATCCTGCTCATCGGGATGGAGTTCCATATCGTGATCAGGCTTCTGCACAACGATTCGGAGGCGCCGACCAGACCCGGACGGCGCAAGCACGGCAGCAGTTCCGTGGACAGGCGGACGCGGGCCGGCAAAACCTGGCGCGCGACCAGCAGTCGGGACGATTCAACAACGTCGGCGGCAATCAGCCCGGAAACATCGGCGGACAGAACCGAGGAATTTACGGCGGGAACAACCAGGCCGGCAATATCGCAGGCCAGTCTCGCGAGGGTGGCTTACGCGAAGGCAACCAGCCGTCAAATATCGGCGGCCAGTCCCGTGATCTGGGCGGCGACCGCGGCGGCGGACTGCAAAATCGCGGCGGTGGAGGTGCCGACGCCTTGCAGAATCGCAGCGGTGGCTCGTCCGGCACGCGCAGCGGCGCATTCGAAGGGGCCAACCGCAGCGGCAACTCAACCCGCGCCGCCAGCCAGCGCGGTCAGGCCAGCCGCAGCGGCGGCGGCGGCGGACGCCTCGGTGGACGGCGATGAATCCGGCTTCATACGGAGAACAACCATGAAACAACGGTACTCCTTCATCCTGCTTCTCGGAATATTCCTTTTTGCTCAGGGATGCGCGTCCAGTGCGCCGCCGCAGTCGTTCAGCACGCCTGATGAAGGCGTCAACGCGATAGTTGCCGCCGGGCGCGCCCATTCGTCGGATCAGCTCATCCAGATTCTCGGCCGAGACGCAGGCCAGATCGTTTCATCCGGCGATCCGGTCGCCGATCGGAACGCACTGGACGGCTTTCTTCAGCGCTACGACCAGAAGCATCAACTCACGACTGAATCAGACGGAAGCGTGACCCTGGTGGTCGGGGACAATGAGTGGCCGATGCCGATTCCGCTGGTCAAGGATGATGCGACCGGGAAATGGCATTTTGATGCCGCGCGCGGCAGGGATGAGATTATCAATCGCCGTATCGGACGAAACGAATTGGACGTGATTCAAGTCTGCCTGGCCATCGCCGATGCCCAAAGTGAATACGCGGTGCGCGATCCGGAAAATGTCGGCGTGCCGGTATATGCACAGAAGTTTCTTTCTGACCCGGGAAGGAAGAACGGTCTGTATTGGTCAACATCGGATGACCAGCAGCCCAGTCCGCTGGGTGCGCTGGCGGCGACTGCTTCGGAGCAGGGATATCACCGGTCTGAAACCGGCCGGCCACAGCCTTTTCACGGCTATTACTACCGCATGCTCATGGCACAGGGTTCTCACGCCAGTGGCGGCGCCAGAAGCTACATCATCAATGGAAAGATGGTCGGCGGATTCGGAGTTGTGGCTTACCCCGCGGAGTACGGCAACTCGGGAATCATGACGTTCATCGTCAACTACGAAGGCGTCGTCTATCAACAAGACCTGGGCAAAGATACGGCCGCAATCGCCAAATCAATGGCCGAATTCGATCCTGGACCTGATTGGAACAAGGTCGAACAGTCCGCACTCAGCCAGCAACCCTAATGCAACAAGCTTGGAGAAAAAGAGATTGGCGCGATTTCAAATCAAGAGAAGGAGATTCTTATGAGGATTGGGCAATCGATTCTGTTGGTGTTGGGAATGATATTTTCGATGCTTTCCATCGGCTGTGCCAGCCAGGGAGGGGCATCGAAGGCTGTTTCCTCGATCGTCGATACGCGCATTGAAGTGGTGAAGGCGCAAAACCGGCTCAACGAGACGCTAGCCGCGCTCGACAACTTGCAGAAAGCCGGAGGCACTGAACTGCCTTCTGCCTATGACAAATTCAAAAGCGCGATGGACGACACTCGCGAGCAAAAGAAACGCGCCGAAGAGCGTGCCGTCTCGATGCGCGAGAATTCAGCGGAATATCAGAAAAAATGGGAGGAGGAAGTCACCGTCCTCAACAATCCGGACCTGAAAACTTCGGCCGAGCAGCGCGTGGCAAACGTGCGCGAAGGTTACGCGGACATCCGCGAGACGGCGACGGATTGCCGCCAGCAATACGCCGTGCTCGATTCCGATTTGATGGACATCAACCGCTACTTCTCCAACGACCTGAACGCCGCTTCGTTGGAGAAGGCCAAGCCAGTGATTGCCACGGCGCTTCAGCACGGACAATCGCTACATGCCAGGCTCAACGATCTGGTCATTCAGATGAATCGGTTGTCGGCGGAGATGAATCCGACCGGAAGAGTACCGGAGAAGTAACCTTACTGGGCTCCATATGTGCATCGCACTGCACACAACCTCGCAATCCTGTTGGTGGCCGCTCTGCGCCGTGATGGTAGTCGGCCTGATGAATTCGACGCATGTATTCGCTCAGAGTACCGGGCCGGCGGAGAGCCAATCGAAACCCAGCCTGTTTCGCGACCCTTCGGACGGGGGATTTGACATCAGCGGGTTTCTTTCCACCCGCACCGGTTTTCTTCCCATCGCGATGCCGATCACCGAGCCGGCCGTCGGATATGGCCTTGCGCTGGGAGTGAGCTATTTCCATGAAAAGCCGCAGGTTGTGCAGGGGAGCGACGGCGAGAAGCGCGCGATCATGCCCAGCACGACTGTTCTGTTTGGCGCGGCAACTGAAAATGAAACCTGGGGCGCCGGCGTCGGGCACCTGGGTGTCTGGGACAAGGGACATGTTCGCTACATGGGCGCGGTTGGATATGTCTCGCTTAATCTCGATTGGTTTGGAAAGGGAGACGCCCTGCATGGGCGCTCGATTTCCTACACCAACGATGTGGCGTTTCTGTACCAGCAGATCAATTTTCAGATTGCCGGCAGCAATTTTTTCATCGGGCCGTACTACCGCTTCTTGTCCACCGATTCGACGTTTGCATTCACTACACTCAACAGCCGCATCCCGGATTTTGAATTGCAGTCGCAAATCAGCGGCGTGGGACTGGACCTGAGTTACGACACGCGCGACCAGCCGTTTTCTCCGACCAAAGGCATTCGCGCGGACATCAACTATTCCCAGCAAGCCGACTGGCTCGCAAGCGATTTTGATTACGGGAAACTCGCGATGTATGCAATCGTGTACATGCCGCTGAGCGACAAGGTGGTGTTGGGCGTGCACTTGGACGGCCAGTTTAATGTCGGCCATGCGCCGTTCTATGACCTGACCATGTTAAACATGCGCGGCGTTCCGCTGGGGCGATACGTTGACAATGACGAAATCCTGGCGGAGGCGGAACTGCGTTGGGACATCACGCGCCGCTGGTCGCTGGTGGGCTTCGGCGGAATCGGGCGCGTCGCGGACAACCCCGGCGACTTGCTCAACGCCGAAAACCATCCCGCCGTGGGTGCCGGTTTTCGGTATCTGATCGCCGAACAGTACGGGCTTCGCATGGGTGTGGACGTGGCGCACAGCGACGATGACTGGGCGGCCTATATCACGGTTGGAACCGGATGGCTTCGGCCATGAAGTGGACTGGAGAGCAGATATGAAGCTTACGCAATTATTAGTTCTCGCCGCAATGTTGATACTTGCGTCATTGGCAAAAGCCGATAAGCCGACCTCGTTGGATGGCTGGATCGATGCGATGCAAAACAAGCCGTTTGATCCAGATACCCTGTATCTGACTCCATCCACCGCAGCGGGACCGAGCGAAGCAAAATACCTCGCCGAAAAAGCCGCCGCCGACAACGCCGACGCCGAGGAACTGGCCAAGAAGCTGTCCAACCCGGTCGCTTCTCTCATCAGCGTGCCATTTCAGAGCAATTTTGATTTTAACATGAACAACGGAGAGGGCTGGCGATATACGTTGAACGTCCAGCCGGTCATTCCCTTCGCGCTCAACGACCAATGGAATCTGATCACGCGGACGATCATTCCGGGGATCTATCAGGACGATGTCGTACATGACGGCGGCTCGACCCAATGGGGCATGGGAGACGTCACGCAGAGTTTCTTCCTGTCGCCAAGACAATCCGACCCGATATGGGGAGTCGGTCCGGTCTTTGTATGGCCGACGGGTACGAACGATTCGCTCGGTTCGCAAAAATGGAGCGCGGGTCTTACCGGCCTGGTGCTGAAACAAGATGGGCCTTGGACCTACGGTGTTCTGGCCAATCACGTTTGGTCTTACGCCGGTGAAGACGATCGGCCGTATGTCAGTTCCACATTTATTCAGCCATTTCTTGCGTACAACACCAAGTCGGGTTTCGGCGTTACGCTTCAGGCGGAATCGAGCTACGACTGGCATGCTCGTCAGTGGACCATACCGGTTGGGTTGCTCGTCAGCCAGGTGATGAAATTCGGAAACCAGCCAATCAGCCTGAATTTTGGTCCCAGGGTTTATGTTGAAGGCCCCGACGGTGCGCCGGAATGGGGCCTTCGACTCACGATCACGTTCCTGTTCCCGAAATAATTTCGATGTCCAGCGACGCACACAATTTCCACGATGAATCGGATCTCTGGCTGATGCCCGGTGGCCCGCTCCAGCAATATTGCGCGCGGGCGCGAACCATTCGGGCCTTGGCAGACCCGGTGCACCGTGGAATCGCCGCTTTGATTGTCGTCACATGGGTTCCGCTGGCGATTCTGACGCTTGTGACGGGTCTCATGCCTGGCAATGTCACGGTTCCGTTCCTGAAGGACCTGGATGCCCATCTGCGGCTGCTGGTTGTGATGCCTCTGCTTGTCGGTGCTGAACATGTCGTGGATGAGCACATTCGAACGATCGTCCGGCAATTTCGAATTCGAGGATTGATCCCACCGCAGGACCGGCTGCGCATGGACGCCTTCATTGCCTCAAACATGCGGCTGAAGAAATCGGTCACGATTGAGGTGTTGATGCTCGTGCTGGCCTTTGTCGTGGGTTACTGGCTGTGGCATCACAGCATCGCGCTGCATGTTTCGACCTGGTACGCCATTCCCGATGTCGGCCGCATTCATTTGACCCTTCCCGGAATGTGGTACGTTTTTCTATGCCTTCCTCTCTTTCGATTCCTGCTGCTTCGCTGGTATTTCCGTCTGGCGCTGTGGTATCGATTTCTCTGGCAGGTATCGAGCATCCGTCTGCTGCTAAGCCCGCTCCATCCAGACCGTGCGGGCGGACTGAGTTTCCTGTCTGGAAGCACGATTGCGTTTGCGCCGTTGCCGCTGGCGCACACGGTTCTCATGTCTGCGATCATCGGAAACCGCATTTGGCACGAAGGCGCGATCCTGCCGCAATTCAAGGTGGAAATCGCGGCGATTCTTGCAGTGCTTGTCGCGATGGTCTTTCTGCCACTCGCATTCTTTACACCGCAACTGGCCAAAGCGCGCCGAGAGGGAACGCGCGAATATGGGGCATTTGCCAGCCGTTACGTTCGAGAGTTTCAGGACAAATGGCGGCAGTCCGGCGATTCCAAAGGCGAATCGCCGCTGGGAAGCGGAGACATCCAATCCCTGGCAGACATGGGAAACAGCTTCGACGTTGTCCGTGAAATGGGTGCGCTCCCGGTCGGCAGAAAGACGGTGATGATGTTCGTCGTCTTGATCGTCCTTCCGCTGGCGCCGCTGGCATTAACCATGGTTCCTCTCAATCAAATCGTCGAGAAAGCGCTGATGCTCATGGTGTGAGGACACAACACCTTAACGAAAGGATCGATTGTCATGAAGAAGCATTTCCTGCTGTTGACCGCGTTAATGGCTCATGTATTTCTGGCCGGATGCTCGTCGGAGCCGAAGGACCTGACCAGCCAGGCGCTCACTCCGACTTCGCCCGAGCAGGTGAAGATTTATCAAAAAAGGCCTGACAACTACGGCATCGTCGGCACCGTTGTCGTGGAGATTACACCTGACATGAAATGGGATGAGCAAGCCGACGCCAACAAGCTTTTTGACCTGCTGAAGGGTAAGGCAGCCGCCAAGGGGGCGAACGGGCTTTTGTTTGAATTGGATCGCAGCGAGTTCGATGTCAATGCCACCGCGGGCTACCACGGACAGTTCTATCAGCTTCCCATCCGCATTGCCCCGCAACGAGCCGCTGTGGCCAGGGCCATATGGGTCAATCCCAAATGATTATGAATGCGAGGTCAATCGATGTCATACAACCTGCACATCATCCGAACCGGTGATTTCCTTCAGCTCAACGGCAAGGGCGGGCTGGACCTGGAGGCAAGCAAAGGTGTCTTGAGCAAACTCGCCCAGGCCTGCGTGGAGAGCAGGATCGACAGCGCGCTCCTCGATATGCGAAATGCCAGGACGAACATGCAGATCAATGACCTTTTTGAGCTGGCGTGTGCGTTCAAGGAGATGGGATTTCGCAGGCAACATCGCCTTGCGGTGCTGTATCGCGCCGCCGGATCGGATCGAGTCGAGTTTTTTTCGATGAGTCCCGCTGAACGCGCCGAGTTTTTCGCGATGTGTGCCGTGGATGAAGGCTGGAACGTCCGCGCCTTCGACAGTTACGAAGATGCCATGGAGTGGTTCGGCATTGCTTTGCCGCTGGAATGAGAGTTCGTCTGAAGACGGAGAACGCAGATGCCTTACAACCTTCACATCATTCGTCCAAACGACTTCATCGAGCTTGACGCTCGCGGAAAGCCGGACCTTGCGGCATGCCGGCGCGGCCTGGAGCGGATCGCCAAGGCCTGCATTGATCACAACATCACCTGCGCGCTGCTGGATGTCCGGGCCATGCACACAGACCTGGGCGCGGTCGATTTTTACAACCTGGTCACCTCGTTTCACGCAATGGGTTTTCGCAGCGATCACCGCCTGGCCATCCTCCATGCTTACAACGGCGGCGACAAGGCGGAGTTCTTTGCCGCGTGCGCCGACACGCGCGGCTGGAATGTGCGCGCTTTCGACAGCTACGAGGAAGCACTCGAATGGTTCAGCGAATCTTCGCCTGTCAACTGAGGCACTGAATGGAGACCTTATGAGATCACGAATCATTGCAATCGTATTGCTGCTGGGCGCGTTCGCAGGCGCCTGGTCCGTATCCTCGCGTCGAGCAGTCAACTCGGATCCGCCGGGGCCGGCGCCGCTGGGAATGAAATGGATACCCGCCGGCGAGTTTGTCATGGGCACGAGCGATTTGAGTCGCCAGCCCAACGAGCGCGGCGCTCATCGGGTGAAGCTCGATGGGTTCTGGATGGATGCGCACGACGTCACCAACGCCGAGTTCCGCAGGTTTGTTGAAGTGACCGGCTACGTCACCGTAGCGGAAAAGCCCGTTGACTGGGAGGAGTTGAAAAAGCAGCTTCCCCCGGGCACGCCCAGGCCGGCCGATGAAATGCTTCGGCCCGGCTCGCTGGTCTTTACGCCGGCCGATCATCCGGTCGATCTGCGAGATCTTACGCAGTGGTGGCGCTGGACGCCTGGGGCGAGTTGGCGCCACCCGCAGGGTCCTGACAGCAGCATCGACGGGAAAGACGATTATCCGGTCGTACAGGTGAGCTGGTTCGACGCGGTCGCCTATGCCAGATGGGCAGGCAAGCGCCTTCCGACGGAGGCTGAGTGGGAATATGCCGCGCGCGGTGGAATCGCGACCGATGCGCGATATGCCTGGGGTGACGATTTCCGCCCCGGGGGAAAGTTCATGTGCAACACTTACACCGGAACGTTTCCCGTGAAGGATACCGGTGAGGACGGCTTCGCCGGCACATCGCCCGTCGGTGCATTCCCCGCCAACGGCTATGGCCTGGTTGACATGGCCGGCAACGTCTGGCAGTGGACGGCTGATTTCTATCATGCCGACGCCAACACGGTTGCTCTGGCTTCCTGCAAGGACGGCTCCTGCTGCGTCAATCCCAAAGGCCCCAGCGACACATTTGATCCTGCCGATCCATATGCGATTCGTCGAGTTATCAAAGGCGGATCATTTTTGTGCAACGTGAACTACTGCGAAAGCTACCGGCCGACTGCGCGTCGCGGCACGCCGCCGGACACCGGTTCGGAGCACGTGGGATTTCGCTGCGTGATGGATTTAGCCGTGAAATGAAAAACCAACGATTCATTCAAATCAATTTCTCCGGAGGTTCTTATGTCGCATCGTCAATCGATTCCAATCATCATGTGCATCTGTCTGCTGATGTCGATTTGTGTTCCAGCGCAGGCGCAACAAGCGGCCAAGCCCAATATCCTGGTCATCATGGGGGATGACATCGGATGGTTCAATCCCAGTTGCTACAACAGCGGGATCATGGGATACCGCACGCCCAACATCGACCGCATCGCGGCCGAGGGGGCGCGATTCACCGACTGGTATGGGCAGCAGAGCTGCACCGCCGGGCGCGCGGCATTTATCACAGGCCAATCGCCCATCCGTACAGGTCTGACCAAGGTGGGCCTCCCCGGCGCGCCGATCGGGCTTGATCCGCAGGACCCCTGCGTCGCCGAGTTCATGAAGAACCTGGGCTACGCCACCGGCCAGTTCGGCAAGAACCATCTGGGCGATCTCAACAAGTTCCTCCCCACCGTTCACGGCTTCGACGAGTTCTTCGGCAACCTCTATCACCTCAATGCCGAGGAGGAACCCGAGAACCCGGACTATCCAAAAGACCCCGCCTTCCGAAAGAAGTTTGGCCCGCGCGGCGTGATGCACACCTGGGCGACCGACACCGACGACACCACCGTCGATCCCGTCTTCGGCAAGGTCGGCAGGCAGAAGATCGAGAACACCGGCCCGCTCACCATCGAGCGCATGAAGACCATCGACGACGAATTCACCAAGGCCGCCATCGACTGGATGGACAAGCAATCGAAATCCGGCAAGCCGTTCTTCTGCTACTACAACTCGACCCGCATGCACGTCTTCACGCATCTCAAGAAAGAGAGCGAGGGCAAGACGGGTCTGGGTCTCTATCCCGACGGGATGGTCGAGCACGATGCGCACGTCGGCGACTTGCTCAAGAAACTCGACGATCTGGGCATCGCCAACAACACCGTCGTCGTCTACACCACCGACAACGGCGCCGAAGTCTTCACCTGGCCCGACGGCGGGACCACGCCCTTCAAGGGGGAGAACGCGACCAACTGGGAAGGCGCCTTCCGCGTCCCCATGTGCATCCGCTGGCCCGGCGTCATCAAGCCCGGCACCATCGTCAACGACATCTGCTCGCACGAAGATTTGATTCCCACATTCGCCGCCGCTGCCGGTGAGCCAGATCTCGTTGACAAGGTCAAGCAGGGCTACAAGGTCGGAGGCACCACGTTCAAAGTGCATCTCGACGGCTACAACCTGCTGCCGTTCTTCAAGGGCGAAGTGAAGGAATCTCCGCGGCACGAGTTCGTCTACTGGTCCGACGACGGCGACCTGATCGCGATCCGCTATAACGAGTGGAAGGCCGCTTTCTACGAGCAGCACGCCGAGATTTCGGCCAAGACGCCTCTCACGGTCTGGCAGGATCAGTTCACCAAGCTGCGAGTGCCGAATCTTTACAACGTCCGGTCCGACCCGTTCGAGCGCGGCCCGACGAGTATCTACTACGGCGACTGGTCGGCTCATCGCGTTTTCGTTCAGGTTCCCATGCAAGCGTTCGCCGCCAAGTGGCTGGCGAGTTTCAAGGAGTTCCCTCCGCGCCAAAAGCCCGCGAGCTTCAACCTGGATGAAGTGATGCGGCAAATGGAGGAAAAGCCCCTTGGCAGCCAGTGAGACCCCGTTACCTGAACGATGCCGTTCGTAAATGAGCAATTAACCATTTCACTTCAAACCCATTTTTGGAGGTCTTATGTTGCGTCGCAAGCGTACGATTATTGTGTCCATCATTTTAATGATGATGGCGATTTGCGGTTCTGTGCAAGCACAACAGGCAAAACCGAACATCGTCATTATTTGGGGCGATGACATCGGCCAGTCCGACATCAGCGCCTACTCGATGGGAGTAATGGGATTCCATACTCCCAACATCGACCGCGTCGCGAAGGAAGGCGTGATCTTCACCGACTACTACGCCGAACAAAGCTGCACGGCGGGGCGCTCCTCGTTCATCACCGGCCAGTGCGGTTTTCGAACGGGGAACACCAAAGTTGGCATGCCCGGCGCGGCGCAAGGTCTTCAGTCTCGCGACGTGACCATCGCCCAGTTGCTCAAGGCCCAGGGCTACGCCACTGGCCAATTCGGCAAAAACCACCTCGGCGACCGCAATGAACACCTGCCCACCGTCCACGGTTTTGATGAGTTCTACGGCGCGCTCTATCACCTGAACGCCTCCGAAGAGCCGGAACTGCCAGACTACCCAAATCCCAAGGATTTCCCAAATTTCTTCGCCAATTTCGGACCGCGCGGAGTGCTGGATTGCAAGGCCACCGACAAGGACGACGAAACGGTTGATCCGCGCTTCGGCAAGGTCGGCAAGCAGACCATCAAGGACACTGGCCCGCTGACCAAAAAGCGGATGGAAACTTGTGATGACGACTTCGCCGACCGGTCGGTGGATTTTCTCAAGCGCCAGCACGCGGCGGGCAAGCCCGTGTTTCTCTGGGTGAATTTCACCCACATGCACCTTCGCACGCATGCCAAGCCCGAGAGCATCGGTCAGGCCGGCCGCTGGCAGAGCCCTTATCACGACACCATGATCGATCACGACAAGAACGTCGGCACGGTCCTCAAGACGCTGGATGATCTGGGCATGGCGAACAACACCATCGTCATGTATTCGACCGACAACGGCCCACACATGAACACCTGGCCGGACGGTGCCATGACGCCCTTCCGCAGCGAGAAAAACTCGAACTGGGAAGGTGCCTATCGCGTGCCTTGTATGATCAGATGGCCCGGCCACATCAAGCCCGGCACGATCGAGAACGGCATCGTGTCACACCTCGACATGATGCCCACGTTCCTCGCGGCGGCAGGCGCGCCTGATGTGAAGGACCAACTCCTGAAGGGCATGAAGACCGGAGACACGACCTTCAAGGTGCATCTCGACGGCTACAACCTCCTGCCTCTCCTGACGGGCCAGACGACCGAGAGTCCGCGCAAGGAGTTCTTCTACTTCAACGACGACGCCGAGCTGGTCGGCTTACGCTACGACAACTGGAAGTTTGTTTTTGCCGAACAGCGCGCCGAAGGAACGCTGAAGATATGGGAGGAACCCTTTACCAACCTGCGGTTTCCGAAGCTCTTCAATCTAAGGACTGATCCGTATGAAAGGGCGGACATTACGTCGAACACCTATTACGACTGGTGGTTCGACCATGCCTTTATCTGCGTGCCGGCGCAGGCCATCGTCGGCCAGTTCCTCGAAACGTTCAAGGAATTCCCGCCGAGCCAGAAAGCCGGCAGCTTTAGCGTGGACCAAGTTCTGCAAAAGCTGAGGGAAGGAGCGGCTGGCAGCAAGTAGCGCCTCGCAGGCGTGGGGGGGGGGGGGGGGG
>DASZXJ010000120.1:0-50705 GCA_035545895.1 Tepidisphaeraceae bacterium
TCCTTTCGAGCAAAAGGTGATTGACGGCCACTTCGGTGGACCGTTCTAAAATGAATGTGACGCCAGTTTACTGGTGATCACGAATTCACCGAGCAAGAGAGGAGCACTCGGCTTGCATGGGTTCTCTGCAATGGACCGGCCTCGCGTCGGGCGTTGTGGTAAACTCGAGAGTCGGTCGGCGCGGGGCCGGCCATTGAACGTTGATCCGTTATGCAGTCAGACACCACTCCAACCCATGACAACGCTCTACAGGCTATTCACCAGCGGTTCGAGCAATTCCCGCAATGCCTGTCGCGCCCGATGCAGCTGGGTTTTGACGTTGGCTTCGGTGCAGCCCAGCAGTTGCGCGGTCTCGGCGGTGTCCCCGCCTGCTGATATAGAATCGCGGCCCGGAAAGGGTCGTGATGAAGAAGCGATTTACCGAGGAACAGAAAGGCGGCGTCACCATGAACCAGTACGTGTGGTCCCCTATGTACATTGATGCCATGATCGAACGCGACCGTGACTCCGATCTTGACGGCACGCTGGATGAGCGGCTGTATCCCACTTACGATGCCAACTTCAACGTGACCGGTTTAGTGGATTCCTCGGGCACGATGGTCGAGCACTTTGTTTATGACCCTTACGGCAACGTGAGCTATCTTGATCCAGGGGATTGGCACGATGTTGGCTCCAGTCCTCACAACTGGGTCTACCTGCATCAAGGCGGGCGGCTGGATACATCGGCTGGGCTCTATGAATTCCGGCACCGGGAGTACGATCCGACGCTGGGGACGTGGGTGCAGCAAGATCCAGCGGGGTATGCTGACGAATTGAATCTATATCAATATGGAAGCAACAATCCCATCGAATTATTAGATTACGACGGTACAGAGGCGTTATCCTCGTTGGGATTGGTTGGAACGTATTTCGGTGGAGAAAAAGGTGTCTCTCTCTTAGACATTAAGTGGAAATATAAAGGCGATACTGGCTATATCGTTCAACACGTTAAGGTAAGTGTCTGGATATACAGGATGGATGGCTCGGAAGATATGGCCGCAGAAGATGATTTCTTGGCAAAAATACATGTGGGTAGAACATCCCCGCACGATGGCGGTGCGTTTGGAGAATATTGGGAAAACTGGACTGTTGATGGTGGTGCTGTAGGTTTCGATGTGCATACGTTTAAGGGGCGCGATTGGAATTTATATGGATTCTCAAACTACGATGATGAATTTGATCTAAGAACGACATATCCATGTCATTATGGATACTATTTAGAGGAAGGAAATGCTGCAATTGTTAGTAAAGACCCCGGCTGGTGGGCATCCCCTGACTCACAAGCATCACGAAAGTGGTCTGGGAAGCTTCCAATAGTCTATAAGAATACTGGCTGGAGTGACGACGGGACCGTTTCTCATTGGCTAAGCTATAATTGGGTTCGCGGATGTCCTGCAATTGGAGCTGATTACGATGAAGTCGAAGGATGGCCTCACAAAGGCGACGAAACCTAAAGGCAATGGATCATAATACTGAAGCCAGAAGGTTTTTTGGCAGGCTAATGCAATTGATACTGCATTATAATAGAGTCCGGTCCACAAGGCGACAAAAATACCTTGCCTCGGTATTTGTCATGACCTTGATCTCTATAGTCGGTTTGAGCATATGGTGGTGGCAGCCGATTTATTTTAAATCTCAACTATAGAAATTCACCGCCGCTGTCTTAACTTTAAAGACGAAAGCAGCGTCCCGGTTTTTGTTGAAGTTCTTTCAAATCAATGGAAACCCTATTCAGCAAAATATCCTGATTTGCGAGATTTTGGACCTAGCCATGCGTATAGGATTGCGGGGCGTTTGATTCCACTTTGGCAAGATCTCAGAACAAGAACGCCGCATGTCCCGTTGTTTGACTCACAGGGAACCGTTTTTCTCGGCAAATTGCGCTCGTCAAATGGAATGGCACGCCTGGTTGCCGTAGACGTCTCGACAATATTTGACTCAAATGCCACTTCGGATCATGTTCCGTCCGGTCCCCGCTACCCTATCGCTTTGGAAATAGCTTCCATTAAGCCCGAGGGCCTGCTAACTCCTGCAAGATATGATTGGAAAATAGCTATTACAATGATTGATGAATTTTTGTGGCAAGCTGATCAGTACCTTAAAAGCGATGTCGGAATTGCGGTCTATCCAGGAAAAATCGATGTACAGGATCAGTCACGGTTTCGATGCAAGGTATTGATCGCGGACTATGAGGGAGAATTGATTGGTAATCTACTTGATAACGGTACGGTCCAAATTAGGACAGAGGGATTTGAATCGCTCGTTCGCAAAGCGAATCACTACTGACGTTTCTAATAAGACACTGTTCGAGGCATTTGCAAATAACAAATCGCAGCCCGATTGTACGCGCCGCGAACACTTCATACGGCACCTCGTAGGGTATCCTGAATCGGCGATTTTGATGCGGCCAAAGTCTACGGAACAATTTGACTGATTCGGCGACGAATATTTACACGGCTCAATAATGATCTCTTCTGATCTACTGGAATTGGGCGTGGAGCATCAATGCGCCGGACGTTATCACCAAGCTGAGAACTGTTATCGTCGCGTCTTGACAATGGATCCAAACCGGGCTGACGCTTGGCATCTGCTTGGCATGATCGCCGACGCAGCCGGAAAGACAGATGATGCAATCAAGCTCATTCAACACGCCCTGAGTTTGGCGCCAGATCGGGCGGGCTTTCACAACAATCTTGGGACGATCCACGAACAGCGGAATGAATTTAATCTAGCTGTGCGGTGCTTGCGCGAGGCGATCCGGCTTCGGCCCAGTCACGCGATTGCCCACAACAACCTCGGCGAAGTGATGAAAGATCTGGGCCGGGTTAAAGAGGCCCTTACATGCTATCGAGCAGCTTTGCAGCACGATCCCAACTTCGCGCAAGCGGCCAGCAATCTGCTCATGACTTTGAATTATGATCCGGAGACGACTCAGCAGGCGATCAACGGACTGGCCTGATGTATGATCTGCATCAACAAGCTGAAAACAGGTCACTCAGGCGAAACGGGCGGCCGTGAATGAAATCGTCAGGTTCTGAAATGGCTTCTAAACGGAATTTGCAAACTGATGAACAGCCAAACAATCAATTGCCGGCGTGAATAGCACCGCCGGCGATGAATCCTTTGTCGGATAAGACGGCTTTGGCTTTCTCAGTGGCGAGATAGTCGAGAAAATGTTTGGCGGCGTCCTGTTTTTTGCTCGTTTTGATGATGACCGCGGGATAGACGATCGGCTCATGTGTTTGAGCATCGGCGGTGGCGACGATTTTGACTTTGTCGCCGGACTCTTTGGCGTCGGTGCTGTACACGATGCCTGCGGAGACCTCAGCACGCTCCACGTACGCCAGCACCTGTCGCACATTGGCGCCGTAGACCAGGCGGTCTTTCAGCTTGTCGGCGAGGTTGAGCCTGGTCAGGACCTGCATGGCATATTGTCCAGCCGGGACGGTCTTGGGCTCGCCGATCGAGACTTTCTTTACCGATGCATCAGCCAGCGCATCAAAACCGTTTGGCGATTCCTTCGCGTCCGCGGGAACAATCAGCACCAGGGAATTGCCGGCGACGATTCGACGGCTGCCCTCCATCGCCAGGCCGGCTTTGGTTAGTTCATCGACCTGCGTATTGGCGGCGGAGATGAACGCATCGACATCCGCGCCGCTGGTGATCTGGCTCAATAGCTGCCCAGATGAGCCAAAGGTGAAGATGACTTTGTCGGAGGTATCGGCCTCATACTTTTTGGCGATTTCCTCGACGGCCTCCTTCAAGCTGATCGCGGCGGCGACGCGAATGGTCTCGGCCGAGGCGCCGGCAGAAAGCAACAGGCAAACAAGCAGGACGCGCAGTGTATGCATCTTGAACCTTCCTAAAAAACCTGGATGAATGTTTCCTAATATACTACTGTACATAGCGCATCAAGAAATGGGTTGTGAATAATAATGCGGGTTTCCGAACTTCCGAACCCGCCGCAAGCGGCGCCAAACGAATACTCGAGAACTCGATTGAATTGATTTCCTTTGTCTCATCCGCTCCGAGTCGTACATTGATACACTTTGGCTTTTCAATGAAGATCGCCACAAGCCAATGAGCACCGAACTTTCCACAGACAGGATCATTCGACTCAAGAGCGCTAGAGAGAGACTCTCGCACTTGTTCGGGGTCGCGATTGTATCTCTGTTATTTGTCATCGCCTGGTTGTTGTTTGTTCCATGGTCCGGATTTTACCCGCCTGTCGAGTTGGAAAGTTCATGGCGCATGGCCTTGCATTGGGCCTGGAAGCAGCAGATCGATTTTGGTCGAGAGTTTGCGTTCACCTATGGCCCCTGGGGGTTTGTTCTGCAGGGGTTCGAGCCGTCAACATTTAAGTATCAGGTAGCGGCATGGACGTTGTTTGCGGGTGTGTTTTATGCGGTAAACGCAAAGCTTGCCCGTCGCCTGGATTCTGCCCGCGTGGTTGGGTTCATCTGGCTATTGCTCATGATTTGCTTGTTGGGCACAAACGTGCCGAACATGCAGGATGCGCGCATCTTTATAATGGCTTGGGGGCTGATCATTCTTCATTTCTATCTGAACGATGAAGGGCCGACACTTCTAAAAGCGTCGATCATCGTGGCTATTGCTTTGGCGAGCCTCGGTAAGTTTTCAAATGCTTTGGCGGGAATCACTGTGGTCGGAGTGGTGGGAATGGATGAATTGATCCACCGAAGGATTCCGTGGACCATTGTGATTTATCTTGCCGCGGCATTTCTATTTTGGATTGCGGCGGGCCAGCATTTGACGAGTTTGTTGCCGTACATCGCCCATGCGATGGAAATATCTCGAGGTTACGGTCAGGGAGAAGGGCTATTTTCGCCCACTGAATATCGGGATGTGGCCATTTATTTTGCGGTCGCGATTTTCTTTCTGATCGTGGTTGCGACGGCGCAGTTCTCGTCGCGTCCCCGCGGCGTCGCGCTCGCCAGAGCGGGGCTGGTGTTCATATCACTTGCAATCGCCCTGTTGCTGAATTTCAAAATTGGATTTGCACGACATGACGGCCATGAAATGGTCGGCACGACCTGTGTGGCCGCGCTGGCACTGATGTATTCGGCCGCAATTTGGCCGCAAGCCGTTGGGTATTTTGTCCGTGCACAATTGATCGCGCTCGTGCTGAGCTGCATCGGATTGGCTTGGTCATCGCAACAGCGTTGGGATGAGCGCGATTTGCCAAGCCATTTGCTGGATAATTTTATACGACTTGGGTTTCGGGCCCCCGTCGCCGCAAGCTGGCTGACCGGTCAATCGAAGTTGGAAGAGGGTTATGCGTCGTATTTGGAAGATGCTCGGGCATTCAGAGACATCCCGGTGACGAGCGGCACGGTTGACGTTTATTCTTATGCGCAACGCAGTATTTTCGCCAATGGGCTTCACTATCGTCCCCGCCCCGTCATGCAGAGCTACCTGGCCTATACCTCCAAGCTGGCGGATCTCAACGCGGAATTTCTTAGAAGCCCGCGCGCACCCGATTCCATACTTTTTGAAGTGCAACCAATCGAAGACCATTATCCGTCCATGGAGGATGCCGCCTCCTGGCCTGAAATTCTGACTCGCTATGATCTTAAAGATGCCACGTATTCTCTGTTGCTTTTTGAACGAGCGAAGAGTGCGCGCAATTATTCGTTCAGCGAAATCCGGCAATCCGAAGAAGTGATGAATCGGTGGATTACTGTGCCCGACGCCCATGAGTTGATCTGGACAAAGATTGTGCTGAAACCCCGCAGCATCGGGTTTGCCGAATTGTTTTACAAACCATCCCCGGTGTACATGCAGATTCGAACTGTCGATGGTCGTACGGAACAATTTCGAATCATTCCGGAAGTCGCCAGCGGCGGATTTCTGCTGTCGCCGTGTGTGAAGGATCAAATGAGCTTCGCCTTTTTAGGTTCATCTCGTGGGCAGGAATTCTTGCGCGATTCGACCGTCGCGTCCTTCAAGATAGTTGGTGACGCTGTCGTCCCGTCATCATATGAAGATGAATTTCGCCTGGTGTTTTCCAGGCTGACTCTTCCGTTGCGGGATCTTTCGGATATCCCCGGCGTCAGCGAATATTTGAAGTTTCGCGAAATTACTCGTCGGATGTCTGTTGTGGAAGGTGGTCCGGTTTTGTTCCAAGCCATTGAGGAAGTTCCGGCGGCGCTGCTTGTTCCAAATCGCACGCTCATTCGAATTAATATCCCGCCGCTGTCCAAGACATTGCATTTGAGGTTTGGCGTCATGTGGCGAGGCATCGTGCCCCCGGCGGGGGCAGGGCCGGTTTTATTTGAGGTTCGCGCTGATCCGGGTGGCCCACCTCTTTGGAAGCGATTGCTCGAGCCGGGTTCGAATAAACAGGATGAAAACGCTTGTGAAGTGGAAATTACGCTTCCAAGCCCCACGCCAAACATGCTCTTGCTCGAGTCAACCCCTCAAAGAGCCGATGCCATCAGCACTCCTTACTGGGGCGGGATGGAATTTCGATGATGAGAAGATCCATCGATTGATCTGCGTCAGCACGAATGATGTGTTTGACCCGATCGACCTTAAAGCCGTGAAGGAAGAACACGAAGAATTCCTTTCAGAATATTTCTCCACGTTCGCTTTGCGCTCATCGCGACTTTGCGGTACATTCATCTGCCATGCCGTCGATGACCCTTCAGCAGGCGATGGAACAGGCTGGCCGGCATTTCCAGTCCGGACAGTTGCAGCAGGCGCTGCATTTATTGAAACAAATTCTTGCCCAGCAACCTAATCAACCCGATGTGCTGCATTTGATGGGCATTATTCTCGGGCAACAGGGACATTTGACCGAGGCGATTGGTCATGTCCATCGGGCGATCACCATTCAACCTGCGGCTGCGTTTTACTATTGCAGCCTTGGGCAAATGCTCGCCAGCGCGGGAAGGTTAAGCGAGTCTGTTGCTTCCTATCACAAGGGCCTTGAGCTGCAGGCTGATATTCCCGATGCGTGGCATGAAATGGGACTGGTCTTGAACAAACTCAGCCGCCGCGACGAAGCGGTGGCAGCCATCGAACGCGCCATCCAATTACGAGACGATGATTCAGCGTTTTGGGGCAGCCTGGGTCATGTGCATTATTCGAAGAACGATCACGAGGCCGCGATTCGTGCCTATGAACGAGCATTGGAGCTTCGTCCCGATTTTGCTGAAGCGCATAACGATCTTGGTGCGGCCCTGATCGAACGCGGTCGATTCGATGAAGCCGTGCAGCATTGCGAGCGCGCAGTTGCCCTGCGTCCCGATTTTGAATTCGCACAGCGAAACCTCGGCACGGCCCTGAATAAAACAGGGAAGCTGGCGGAAGCGGAATCGGCGTTTCGCAAAGCGCTGGCGATGAAACCCGATGATGCACTGGCGCACACAAACCTCGGGTTAACACTTCTGCTTCAGGGCGATTTCGAGCAAGGCTGGATCGAGCATGAATGGCGATCGCGCGCCCCCGAACTTGGCCTGGCATGGATTCAATGTCTCCAGCCTCAGTGGGACGGAAGAGATTTGGAAGGACAGACGATTCTTCTATGGACCGAGCAGGGATTTGGCGACACGATTCAGATGGCGCGATATGCGCCGATGGTGGCCGCTAAAGGCGGCAAGGTCCTGCTTCGCGTACAGGCGCCCCTCTTGCGGATCATGCAAAGTCTTTCCGGAGTCGAACAACTGTCCAGCGACGCCAAGCCGCTGCCTCATTTTGATGTGCATTGTCCGCTGCTGAGCCTGCCCAAATGTTTCGGCACCAATTCCTCCAATATTCCCGCGGATATTCCGTATCTGCGCGCCGATCAATCGCTTGTCGCACAATGGCAAAAACGATTGAGAAAGGAAAATCGTTCAAAAGTCGGACTTGTCTGGTCGGGATTTGCAAACAACCGAAATAACTTCAATCGATCGACGACGCTTGATGCGCTCAGCATCCTGGCGCAAGCCGGCGATTTCTGTTTTATCAGCCTGCAAAAAGGTCCAGCCGCGGAACAAACCAAAAATCCCATTGATGGATTGTCGCTGGTCGATTGGACGAACGAACTTGTCGATTTTGCCGACACCGCAGCGCTGATCCAAAATCTGGACCTTGTAATCAGCGTCGATACGGTTGTTGCACATTTGGCGGGCGCGATGGGCAAACCCGTCTGGACGCTTTTGTCCACCGATCACGATTGGCGATTTCCCTTGGGCAAGGAGGCAACCCCCTGGTATTCCACGATGCAATTATTCCGCCAACCGAAGATTGGCGATTGGAACTCGGTCATCCAGCAAGTGGCCGAAGCGCTGAGGTCATTTCAAAAATAGTCGCCCATGGACGAAGGATTAAACAACAAGGCTCCGCATGAACCGCGCTGGCTGGTGGCGTCGGCGGTTTTGATTGCCGGGGTGCTCTATGCCACCCTTCACGCCCGTCTGGCGATTGGCCCGCAATGGTTGTTGGTGGCGATTCTCATCGCCTTGATCGTGCCGAGCATTATCGCACATCGCACGCAACGGTATTCGATCAGTAACGTTCTCGGATATACGACCGATGGATTGCTGACGGTGTTCCTGCTCTGGTCGGTGATTCGGCTGGTGATATCGCTGCCGGGTCGCGAAGTTCCACCAGCGGCATTGTTGAGATCGGCTGCTGCGCTGTGGCTGTGCAATGTGCTGCTGTTCGCTCTTTGGTATTGGCGGCTTGATGCGGGTGGTCCTTATGCCAGACATGGACGAACCGAGCACGTCCAGGGGGCATTTCTATTTCCCCCCATGACCAATGACGGGCGAAAAGCGTTTCATGGCGAATGGTCGCCTCACTTTGTGGACTATCTATTCCTTTCATTCAACACGAGCACCGCGTTGTCACCAACCGATTCGCCGGTCCTGTCACGCTGGGCCAAGGTGCTGGTCATGGCGCAAGCGCTGATATCCCTGACGCTGGTGGTTGTGCTGGCGGCGCGAGCGGTGAATTTGCTTTAAACACCTCATCAATCCTACAAGTATTGATTGACGGGTCTGGTGGGCGTGGATAGGTTAACGCCCGGTCAACAATCCCACGTTGCCTTTCAGCGAGGAGCAATCTATGGCAGGCAATTCTCGCGATCCGAAATCGGGCCTGAGCCGGCGAAGCGTGCTTAAAGGCGTCGGTGTCGCGGCGGTGGCGGGCGAAACGCTGCTCAGCCGCATGGCCAAGGCCGCCGATGCCATCCCCGGACCAGACGGAACATCACTCGATCAACCGATGTCCGGCCCGGTCAAAATTACCCTCAACATCAACGGCAAGGATCAGCAGGTGACGGTCGAACCACGCACCACGCTGCTGAGCGCCCTGCGCGATCGCCTCGAACCAGCACTCACCGGCCCCAAGCTGGTGTGCAATGCGGGCACCTGCGGCGCCTGCACGATGATTCTGAACGGCAAGAACGTCTACGGCTGTTCGGTGCTGGCGATCGATGCAGTAGGCAAGAAGATTACCACGGTCGAGGGCCTGGGCACACCCGATCACATGTCGCCGGTGCAGGCCGCGTTCATGGAAAAAGACGGCATGATGTGCGGCATGTGCACCAGCGGGTTCGTGACGTCGGTGAGCGCATTTCTCAAGACCAATCCGAACCCGACATTGGATGAATTGAAGCAGGGGTTGAAAGGGAATTTCTGCCGCTGCGGCACTTATCCGCGGATCTTTGAGGCCGCGCTCTCCGCCGCCAAGGCGCAGAGCAACGTGACCTAGCCATTTCAATCGCTTTTGAAGAAGGGCCAGCATATGGCAACGAAAACGATCAAAGTGCCGAAGATGGTCAACGGTGCTCCGACCGCCGAGGTCGAGGAAATCCAGGTTGAGGATTACGGCAACCAGTCGTGGGGCCCAAAGGATAAGCACCGGCTGATCAATACAAAAATTCCGCGCGTCGATGCGCCTTACAAGACGACCGGAACGGCCCAATACACCCACGATGTGCGCGTGCCGGGCATGTTGCATGGCCGGCTGGTGACCTCGCCATACGCTCACGCGAAAGTGACGAGCATTGATACTGACAAGGCGATGAAGATCGACGGAGTGAAAAAGATTCTGGCGATCATCGAGCCGGGCGGGGAGATTTATCACGAAGGCCAGCCCGTTGTCGCGGTGGCCGCGACCACGCCGGAAATTGCTGAAGATGTCGCCCGCGCGGTGGTCGTGAAATACGAAGTATTGCCGCACGTGATTACCGCCGAGGATGCGATGAAGCCGGGCGTTCAGCCGCTGATTCCCGCGCGCGGCCGAGGCGGCGGGCGCGGAGGCAACTCTCAAGGCACGGCCGAGCAGGTCGATGCCGCGCTCAAAAACTGCGATGCGGTCGTCGAAGTCGAATATCGCACGCCCATTCTTCATCACTGCTGTCTGGAAACACATAGCTGTGTATCCGATTTTCGCGGTGAACAGTCGGCGACGGTTTATGTTTCCACCCAGGGCACGTTCACCATTCCCGCTGAAGCGGCCCGGGAATTGGGCGTCCCTGTCACAGGCGTTGTTCAGCACATGGGGGGCGGATTCGGATCAAAGCTGGCCGGCATCGGCATCGCCGGTCAATGGGCGACGAGACTTTCCAAGCAGACCAATACACCGGTCAAACTGGTGTTGACTCGTCGTGAAGAGTTTTTGACCTCCGGCAACGGGCCGGGATCGGTGCAGAAATTCAAAGCCGGCGCATCGAAGGACGGCGTGCTGGTTGCGCTCAATGCCACGCAATATAGCATGCCGGGTATCGGCAACGGCAACATCGCGGCGCAGCCATATCAATACAAAGCTCAAAACGTCTATCGGCAGGCGATTACGTTGGCGACGCACGAAGACGGCGCCGTGCCGATGCGAGCGCCCGGTCATCCGCAGGCATGTTTTGCGATGGAATCGCTGATGGATGAATTGGCGTACAAGATCGGCATGGACCCGGTCGAGTTCCGCAAAAAAAACGTGACCGATGTCGCGTGGCACAGGCAACTGGATACCGGCGCCAAAGCCATTGGCTGGGACAAACGCAACCTGACCCCCGGCGCTGCCAAAGGCCCGCTGGTGCGCGGAATGGGTTGCGCCATCGGCGCGTGGGGCGGCGGCGGAGGCGCGGGATCGCAGGTCGATATCACGATCGGGCAGGACGGCTCGGTGTCCGTCGCGGTCGGTTCACAGGATATCGGCACGGGAACGCGAACTTATGTTCGCGCGATTGTCGCTGAAGAACTGGGCCTGGAAATGACCGACGTTCAGGAAAAGATCGGCAACTCCATGTATGGTAATTCCAGCGGCTCGGGTGGCTCGCGAACAACCGCGTCACTTGCTCCGGCACTGAAGGATGCTGCATACAACGCGCGGGTCGCGCTGTCGAAGATTGTCGCTCCGTTGATCGGTGCTGATCCGGATGCAGTCTGGTTCGACAATCGCTACATCATGGGTAATGGAAAAGCGATCTCATGGAAACAGTCGTGCGCGGCGTTGCCGACCGCTGGCCTGGCGGCTCGCGGGGCGTTTCAAGCGCCACTGGCAGGGCAGGGCGCTCACGGCGCGAGCTTCGCTGAAGTCGAAGTGGATATCGAAACTGGTCACGTGCGAGTGACGAAGATGTGTCATGTGCAGGATGGCGGGCTCATCATGAATCGGCTGGCCGTCGAAAGTCAGATCAATGGCGGCATGATCCAGTCGATCGGCATGGCGCTGTATGAAGGCCGGGTCATGGATGCCGAACTTGGCGTGATGATCAATCCGGCGTTCAACGACTACAAGCTTCCGGGCGCGATGGAAATACCGGAATTGATTCCGATCATCGACGACGGCGACACGCGCGATGTGGTAATCGGCATCGCCGAGCCAGGCAATATTCCCGGCTGCGGCGCGATTGCCAACGCCGTGTATAACGCCTGCGGCGTGCGCGTCCGTGAAACGCCGATCACTCCCGACAAGATCCTCAACGGCTTGATGCAGATGCGGAGGGTAAACGCATGAACGCATTTGAATGGGCCAACGCTTCTTCAGTCGATAACGCGGTCAAGCTGCTCAAGCCCGCCGACGCCAAAGCCGATCCCGACGAAATGCCCCATGCGGTGGCTGGCGGGCAGGATCTGCTGACGACGATGAAGGCGTATATCGTGCGCCCGCCGCGAGTGGTTAATCTCAAGACCATCCAGGGACTGGATCAGATCAAATCGGATGGCAGGGGCGGCCTGAAGATCGGCGCCACCGCGACGATTTCTGATATTGAGGAAAACGCCGAGATCAAGAGCAAATTCACCGGTCTGGCCGAAGCCGCAGCATCAATTGCCACTCCGCAGATTCGTCACCTGGGAACGGTGGGCGGCAATCTGTGTCAGCGTCCGCGCTGCTGGTACTTTCGTCTTGAAACGGTGCAATGCAAGAAAAAAGGCGGCGACACCTGCTACGCGGAAAGCGGCCAAAATAAATACAACGCGATTTTTAACACCGGGCCTTCCAATATCGTGCATCCATCCGATCTTGCTCCGATGCTGGTGGCACTGGGCGCGACATTGACGATCGCCGGTCCCGATGGGTCGCGAACGATACCAGTGCAGGATTTTTTTATCCGACCGGATCAGAACGTTCGGAAGGAAAACATTTTGAAGGATGGCGAGATCGTCACGGAAATTCAGGTGCCCGCCACCACTGCAAAATCGACTTATCTGAAATTCAAGGAACGTGAGTCGCTGGATTTTGCCATGTCATCCGTGGCTGCGGTGGTTGAACTGGCGCCGGACAAAACCGTCCGCAAGGCGACGCTGGTGCTTGGAGGCGTTGCATCGATTCCGTGGCGGATCGCCAAGGCCGAGCAGTCATTGGTCGGCAAACCGTTGAGCGAGCAGAATGTTGCCCAGGCCGCGGCGCTGGCGCTGGAAGGCGCTTCGCCGCTGGAGCACAATGGATATAAGGTGCCGCTGACCCAGGCGCTGGTTCGCCGGGCGCTGAATCATTTGAATGCGTAGTGAATTCAAAGCCCACGGCTTAGCCGTGGGCATTAAAACGGGAGATGTCATCATGGATACAAAACCCGCATCAGACAAATTGGTTTTCCCGCTCAACGTGCTTAAAACCCCGTTCTGCGGGGACTTACGTTCAAAAAAGTTCTATCTGCGTGACGAGATTTTGACTTCTGCCGAGGAATATTACGACCAAAGTGGCCATATCTTTTGCTATCATACTCAGATGCCTGTTGGTCCTGACGGGATGCGGGTTTCGCCCGAGAGTTGCGGACCCGATCGCGAATGTTATCGCTCGGCTCTGGCCAAGCCTGACGATTACACCGTGATGATGAAGAAGTTTAAGAATTCCTCAGAGGCGTAATCATGAGAACACGAATTTTGGCAAGCATCGCGTTGCTCGCGTGCGTCGCAGCCGTTGTGTATGCGGCTCCATCGCTTAAACCATCCAAAAGTGTGATCGATGCAAAAATTATCGGCGACTATGTCGAGGCCCGCACCGCCAGCGTCTTTGCCGGCGCCTGCCATTACAACGGCGAACTCGTCACCGTCGGCAAGGATGCCATCATGGCGTGGAACTTTGCCAGCGGCAGCGTCGATGGTGTTGATCTCGCCGGCGTGCGCGTCGCCGCGGCAGTGACCTCCGAAACCAACCTGCTCAATAATGCTCCGCATCGCTCGGAACTGGTCGTTGACACCGCAGCCACCGATCGACAGGTCGCGGCAGTTGTCAATCTCCTTCGTTCCAGGAGCGGTGAACAGCTTGGACAAATCGTAACCGTTCGCCGTTCACCCGTTTCGTTCACGCATACGAGTGATGGTTATTCGGTCGATGCCAAGGGCTTTGCCCGGATGGATGTTCAATACATGCCCGATGATTCGTGCTGCAAGATGCCGGGCAACGTCTGGTATTCGCCGCTCACACCGTTGCAGAATCGCAAGGTGGGTTATACCGAGACCGCCAGCTATACCGGCACGATTGCTGATCGCTGGCAGCGCAGCGGCGAAAACAGCGCGTTTTACGGTTCATTTTCGTTCTAGCTAACGCAGCGGCTTATCAACTGTATTACTTGGAGCGTGCCCTTCATTCATGGCAGCAATGCCGTGATTTTTTAATGCGCCTCCAACTTGAAAGCGATCATGAAAAAATCGATCATCTTTCCGCTGCTGCTTCTGGTCATTCCCTTTTCGCAAGCGCTGGCGCAAACCAAATGGGAACGCCAGGCCGCCCAGAAGCGCGAAATCGCCAAGGACATCACCTGGCTCACCCACGAGCCGATCGAATTCCTTTATCGTCGCGGCGATCACTTCGACGATGAAGCCGACCGTTACGCCCGCATGGGCGATCCCGAAAACATCAAGCGCATGGCTGCTGCCGGGGTGAAATATGGGCGTGTCTTTTTCTACAAGGGATTCGGGCTGGAATACGAAAAGCCCGATATGGAAAAGAGCAAACGCATCGCCGATCTGCTGCACCAGAATGGCATGAAAGTCAGCCTGTACATGGCTGGAACCATGTTCACCGAAACGCTGTATCGTGAACTTCCCCAGGCGCAGAATTGGGAGCAGCGCGATCAATACAATCACTGGGTTCCATACGGCAACCAGACGTATCGCCACTACGCCTGTCCCAATGAGCCGGCCTATCGCGAATATCTTAAGAAGATCTTGAAGATCGGCGTTGATGATCTGCATGCCGATGAAATCGCGTTCGACAACGTGATGCTGCAATCCGAGCCGTCTTCCTGTCACTGCGAGCGATGTGTCGCGGCTTTTCATGACTTTCTGCGCAACGAGTATCCGACCAAAGAGGCCGCGATGCGCCGCTTTGGTTTGCCGGATGTCGATTGGGTCAAATTGCACGAATGGAACTCGCCCGCGCAGGCCGAAGGGGTGGCCGCGCTCAACGATCCGGTTTTACAGGAGTGGGTCCGATTCCGCTGCGAATCGCTCGCCAAATATGCGGGCGATCTGCATGACTATGTGAAAAGTCTCAATCCCAACTGCGTGGTGCATTTCAATATCAAAGGCGTTTACAGCTTCAACCGGTACTGGACCAATGCGGTCTATCAGCCGCTGTTCGATAAGCACATGGATGTGATTTCATTCGACACCGGCGGCTATGAAGCACGGATCGATCAGAACACCGGCGCTCTGGTTTCACAAATTCGCTCGTACAAAATGGCGCGAGGCCTGCAGACGGGTTGCGAAGATTCGATGTCTGACGACGTTCGCGCGGCTGTTCATATGTCGTTCAATTATCAAAAGCCGCTGGCGGGGTTTGCCGGCGCGCCGTTCGGCCCGGGCGCATACAACGTATTCACGCCGCTACTCGAATTCTTTCGCGAATATAACCAGCGCTATTACACCGGCACGGAAAACGTTGCCGATGTCGCCGTGCTGCACAACTGGCCTTCAATGGCGTACAGCATCAGCGCCACCTACGTTCCGGTGACCCTGATGGAACAGGTGCTCATCCAGCATAAGGTGCCTTTCGATCTGCTCTTTGATGAACAGCTTGATCGTCTGCCGAAGTACGCGGCCGTCATTTTGGCGGGGCAGGAATGTGTTTCCAATGCACAAGCGCAGACCTTGCTGGCATATGTTCGCAATGGCGGCACGTTGGTGTTGACCGGCAACACGGGCCAGTACAACGAATGGAGAGAGCGCCGCCGGGTCAATCCATTGTTGCCGGCGCGAACCGAAGGCAAGGGGCGGATCATTTACATCCCCGAGATCATTCGCGGCGAGGCTCGTGTCGCCCGGGCAGCGGCCGTCGATGTCGATCCCGAGCCGGGCGCGACCGCCCAGCGCGGCGAGCGACTCAATCCGCCACAATGGGTCCTGCCCCGGAATCACCAGGAGATTTATCAAACCATCGTCGATGGTTTGCCCAGGGGGCTTTCGATGAGCACCGACGGGCCGATCACCATGGTTTCGGAACTGCTCAATCGCGCTTCGACCACGGAAACGATTGCGCATTTCATCAATTTTGACCGCAGGGCCGCGACTGCTCCGTTTCACGTGACATTGAAAAAGCAATATGCCGGCAAGGTGAAAGCAGTCACCTGTTTTTCACCGGATGCCGATGAACCGGTGTCCATCAATTTTGAAGAGTCGGGCGATCAGGTGAAATTCACCGTCCCGGCCACGCGGTTGTATTCAATGATTGTGGTAGGACAATAACTGGGATTGGTGGCTGGTTGATTGCCAATTCAGAAATCTCTTTTGATAAAACAGACGCTTGCAGTGCGACAAACGCTTATGCCGTTGAATCGAGATAGCTGTTGACGGATTGAACCATGATGCCCGCTTGCCGGCTTTTCAAATGGGCGGCTCGCAAGATCGGAATTCCGCCATATCATGGTCAGGCCGTATGCGATTGCAGGTGCTCAAAGGCGAAAATTTCAGTTGCCATTCCTGCACCACCTGTTGCAGGGATTGGCATGTCGAATTAAGCGCCGACGAGGTTGAACGCATCAAGTCCTTGAATTGGCCGGGCGATGATTCGCCGCGGAATATAACCCCTTTCCTGAGACATGGCGGCAAGACATTCATTGCGCATCAGCCGGATGGGGCGTGCATTTTTCTCAATTCAACCAACGGGCGATGCAGAATCCACGAGCAGTTCGGCGCATCGGCCAAGCCGCTGGGATGCCGGCTTTTTCCGTTTCATGTGTCCCCCACATTCAATGGCGAAGTGTCGATTCTTGGTCGATGTGATTGTCCTTCGATTCGGCGGAATCAGGGCGAGCCTGTCGCGAATCAAATTGCCACGATTCGACAACTCGTCAACGAAATGGATTTGCCAGACGAACCCGATGAGGCAATCCGCTGCTATCTTGATCGTGAGCAAATCGAGGCAGTCACTGAATTTATCGGGACGATGCTGAATGGTTTTGGCGGCGACCGTGAGCGGGCGCTGTTCATCTTTTTCCTGTGTGAATGGCTTGCAACGGTCGGGGCGGACGAACTGGATCGCGAAGTCCTGGCTGGATCATTTGCGCAAGTCCGGCAACGGGTGATGCAGGCTGTTTTGTCAAAGCAGAAAAAGCCCGGACTGTTTGGCAGGCTGGCGTTTCGGATGCTGCTTGGAACATATTTACGGAGAGATGAGGACGTATTGAATGGTCGCGCCGGCAGGCTTGGCAGAATGCTCTCGCTGATGGCGATTGTAATGGGGTTCGGAAGTTTTCGCGGGCTTGGATTGTCTCATCCACGGGGGAAGTTGAAGCGGGCGGGACTTTTCAAATCCGGCGTTGGAAATTCCGAGCCATCGACTTTTTCAGTCTTCTGGCGAGTGATCCGAAATCGTCTTGATACATTCCAGTTCATGGGAAACGCCAACAGCGGGCGAAACTTCATTGAAGGGCTTCGCTCGCTGGCACTGCTTTATCCGTTGGTACTGGCGACGGCGAAATATGGTGCCGCCAATCGGGGCTCGGCGCAAATTGGCGCGGAAGATGTGGACTACGCGATCGGCGCGATCGATCACAGCTTCGGTCGCTTGGCGGTTCTGAATCAGCCGCAGTCGCGCAGTCTGGAAAAGCTGCTTCTCAGTCCCGATCAATTCGTCCGATTGGTTGCCACCTTATAACCGAATGATGTGAAACCAGTTGTACTGGCTGGCAAAGACGTTCATCGACATGGCAATTTCGGACAGCATGGTCACAGCCGCGATTGCCACCAGGATCAGCCACCCGACTGAGCGCAGTTTTAACCAGCCGAGAAGAGCTTCCAATCCGCTCACGTACATAATCATAAACGGCGCCAAGCCAACGAGCATGAGCCGGCCCGAAGTAAAAAAAGGCGATTGCCGCGATGGATACGGGCAATCGCCGAAATCGAACGAAATCGACAAATAGATCAGCATGGTCAGGCAAAGAACGAATAGAAATGCGCTCACACCCATCGCTTGGGGATTGGTCCAAGACCGTCGCTTGCTGGAAATAGCGCTCGCAACGATCAGTGAAAGAAGAAACAAAGTTGAAGTGGCCACATAAATCGCATCGATCCAGCCCGCCGACAGTCGCGCACCCGCCCAGCAGATTTCGCCGCGCCAAAACGAGCTAATTGCTTCATACCAGAAGGTTGCAAACCCGCTGGGAGTGAAGATCGGATGATTCCAATACTCGCTGAAAGGTTTGGAAGTCCAGCCCAGTGTGGCGGTCTTTTCGGCGGTCGCGGTGAAATCTCCAACAAACAAACGGTTTCTGATCATCCATAGGCCGGCGGGGAGGATTGCGGCAATAAGCAGCAGCAGGATCTCCACATATCCCCGATTCACTTTCCTGGATCGAAGCTTCCAAAGCCGCGCAGCCGCCACGATTGCAACGATGGCATAGATGGGGGCGTTGTTCAGTTTGGTCAGAAGGAGCGCCGCTACGGACAATCCGGCGCCAATCGCATGACTTAATCGCGGCGGCTCGGTTTGATGGAATTTGATCAGCAGGTACAGGCACATCGCGCCCAGCGGTGCTGAACAAACATCGTTCGTCAATGAGTAATACACATCCTGCGGAAATGCGACCAGCAGCAACGGGACCCCTAAATAAACCAGTTCCGAATCGGGCTGGATGGTTTTTGCCAGTAAAAATGAAAACCAAACCAGGGCAACATAAAGCGGAATGTTGATCAGCCGAACCCAGTAAAGCAGATCCAATTCCCCGATCCCGAAAAACTTACCGATGTCATACCAGATGCCCGCGATCGCGAAATAAAGCGGGAATTCAGTGGCATTTCGATTATGCGCCCTGCTCCAGAATGCAAAAGCGTCGTCATACGGGCTTTTTCGGACAGTTTCGCTCAGCGTATAAATCGGCGGAGGAATCCTTGAACCGGGAAATTCGTTTGAACCGTGCAGAAATTCCGCACTGCTATAAAGGGCGAAGAGCTTAGCGGACTCCACATCGAATAGTGCAGGATTTTTAGGAATGTTGCCGTGCGAATATTTGCAAATCAGATCAAAGTGAAACTGCTCGTCCACGTTGTTGAAGAATGGAAATGCCGCGGAAAACACAAATACTCGAATGGCGGCAAGCAGGCACAAGTAGCCCACCACCCAGGTTGCGCGGCGGCCGCGGGATCGATGGTCCTCTGAACGCGCCACCGTATTATTCAATGGAGCGTCGGAAAAGGTGGAATTGGGCACGCCGGCAATTATACCGCTTCGAATAAGACGGCTCGAACGCGAATTCGCGAATTATCCCAAACGTTCGCTCGCTCGGGTTGTATGATTCGGGAAACATGTCCTCAGAGCACTTGAAATTGATCGCCGATGTTCCGCGATTAAGCGGCGGGTCGATGTTGATGGCGATGTCCGGCTGGATGGATGGCGGGGCGGTATCGACCGGGACCGTCGATGGAATCATTCGCGGTCGCCAGGTGACGGAAATCGCCACCATCGAACACGACCCATTCTTTATCCTGAATTTTCCCGGCCCGATGGAATTGGCGGCACTCTTCAGGCCGCAGGTGCGCTACGACAAGGGCCTGGTTGCCGATTTGCAGATGCCTTCCAACCGCTTCTATTGCGACCCATCCGCCAAACTCGTGCTGTTTGTCGGCAAAGAGCCCAATCTGCGTTGGCAGGAATTTGCCGAATGTATTTTTGACATGGCGGCTCGCGCGGATATCCAGCGGATCATTTTCATCGGCAGCTTCGGCGGGACCGTGCCGCATACGCGCGAGCCTCGAATGTTCGCGTCAATATCCCACGAACATCTTCGACCGATATTGAAACAGCATGGATTTGGCTTCAGCGATTATCACGGCCCATCCAGTTTTGCGACGATGCTGCTATCGCAATGCGCTTCGCGGGATATCGAAATGATGAACCTGATCGCCGAAATACCCGGGTATTTACAGGGCGCCAATCCCCCCAGCATCGAGGCTGTAACCCGCAGGCTGGCGCGAATACTGAACCTGCAGATCGATCTGGATGCCCTTCGTCGCGCCAGTGATGAATGGGAAGTTCAGATTTCCAAGACGGTCAGCAAAGACGAGGAGCTTTCGCAGACCGTTCGCAAGCTCGAAGAGCAGTACGATAACGAATTGATTTCAAAATCGCACGAATGAAGGCTGATCGAATCGCCTTATCCGGCTCGTCGCAAAACAGTTTCGACGAATACCAGTTCGCCTACCGTTCCAGGCTTGAGCACGGGCTTGATGGCCAGGATGGTTCCGCCGCGGGTGGAAGCATAGATGGTGGAACCCTTCACGTCGCTGGCGAAAACCTGCAGGTCATTGCGCGTGCTTTCAAACACGGGCTGTCCGTTGGCGATGTCCAGCGCTGCGATCGTGCCGCCATAGCGGACATAAACGTATTTTTCGTCCATCGCCAGAACCTGCTGGGCGGATGGCTGGATCCACAACGGCTCGCGATTGAACTTGCCTTCGGTTTTGTTGATTGCAACCAGTCCGACATTTGGAACCAGTTGATAGACAATTTTCGGCGTGATAACCGGGCCGGCGGTCATGGCGTAACCTGCGAAATAGATCCACTTGATCTTGCCGCTGGTGCGATCGAGGCAATAGAGTTTTTTATCTTCGGAGGCGACGTAAACGCCGTTGTCATCGACCGCCAAATCCGCGGAGATGGGTCCATCGGTCTGAAATGCATTGCCTGGCAGCGCCCAAAGCGCGACACGTCCGGAGGTCAGCGCCCACACCTTGCCGTCGCGGTCGCCGGCGAAGACGGTGTCATTGAGCACTGCCGGCGCCGCGGTCAGTCCATTGGCGGTATACATATCCCAGCCGAGGCTGAGTTTTTGATCGACGTTGAATCGCGCCAGCCGTCCGCCGCCGCCGCTGCGGGTGACTCCAAGAAACAGTGCGTTTCCCAGACCGGCCGCGGGACTCTGCACGGAAGTGGGGACCGCAAATGAATCGAGGTGTTTGCCCGACTTGTTGTAGCTTTCAATGGAAACCGTCGTTGGAATGACGATGTTTTCTGCAAGCCCTACCGGCGCATAGACGCGGTGAGCCTTGTTGACGATGGCGTTGATCGCAATCAACTGTCCGCCGCTGGCACTGAGCCAGTAGCTGTTGTTGTTGGCGGTATACGCGATGACGACATTATCCCTGACGTACAATGCCTTAACGGGGTCTTTCGCCAGGTTAAGGTCCGCCTGCCACTGTTTAACGAAGGATTGGCCGGGAATAAGGCCGGGCATGGCGGGCGGGCGGCGGCTGGCACAACCGAGCGCTGTACTTATCACGATAAGGCTGATCCAAAGGTGCTGTCTCACGGGTGCTCCTGCTAAACGGGGAAGATATCAGCACTTGTCGCAAACCGTCAAACCGATCTTACGCCTGCCACAACCCTGTCATTTCCGGCCCGACCCGTAAAATCGTAAAACCAGCCCGCTTTTCGCACCAGCACAACCTGCGATTATCCTTCAAAACAGCCATTTTCTGGACATCGGGGAATAACAGTGGGCATCAACCGGGGTTCTCCGTTTCGACCCAAGTCGCAAATATGAGGTAATGTTTGACCTGTTCCGATTCAGCGGCGATGATGTCATTACCGCTGTCAGTCTCTTAAATCTATCTTTAAGTTGGGTCATCCGTGTTCTTTGATTTTTCATCAGTAACGCCAAGGAGGGTGTCATCGTCCTTAGGACGCATGACGGGCTTCACCTCACCTGCGCCGGTTTTTATCTTCCAGCCACTGGAAGGCCGGCAGTTGCTGGCCGCCAACGGTCTGGCGGGGGCGTACTTTGCGCGGACCAACCTCACATTGGCCAAATACTCCGAACTTGATCCAGCCATTGACCTGTCGTGGACAGGCGGCACTCCCAATGCCTTGCTCGGCACGGATGGGTTCTCCGTCCGCTGGACCGGCCAGATCATGGCCAAGTATTCCGAGACTCATACATTCACCGTCACCAGCACCGGCGGCGTTCGGCTATGGGTCAACGGCGGACTGATCATCGACGACTGGGCCAGCCATCCTTTGCATACCGACGTCGGCAGCGCCCGCCTTACCGCAGGCCGATTGACCGATATCCGACTCGAATATTGGAATGACGGCCACAGCCCGCAGATCAAGCTCGAATGGCAAAGCCCGCGTATGGCGAAAATGATCGTCCCGAAAGACCGGCTTTTCTCTTCAACGCTGGATCATGTTGCTCCCACAACACCCGGACACCTGCGCGGCACTCCTGCCAGCGCAACATCCGTAAATTTGCAATGGGATGCTTCCACTGATCCATCCGGCGTGGTCGATTACGATGTCTACGTCGGTTCCACCAAAGTCGTGAGCCTGCTTCCCAATCAACTGAGCTATGTCCGCGGTGGATTGTCGCCCTCGACGGGTTATACCTTCTCGGTGCAAGCAGTGGATGCCGCAGGCAATGCATCGGCGCTTGCGACTACCGCGCTCACGACTTCCGCCCCGCAACTGCCGCCGAGCGTACCCACCGGACTTCATGTGACCGGCATCACGAGCACGTCGATTTCCCTGCAATGGAACGCATCAAGCGACGATGGCACGGTCACCGGGTATCGCATTTATCGAAACGGCGTGAAACTCGCGGTCGCTCCGACGGGCACAACCTTCACCGATACGACGGTTGCTCCATCGACCAACTACACGTATTCCGTCCGCGCCGCTGACAACTCCGGGCTGTTCTCCCCCAATAGCGCTTCGGTCAACACCACGACGCCTTCGGGGAGTGTTTCGCACGATCCGTACAGCGGAATCAACGCGGTCGATCATGACGATGCCAGCGGAGTCAGCACATCGAGCAACGAAATCGCCAGCCTGGACAACGGCGATTGGGTGCTGTTCAAGAATGTCGAATTCGGTTCGGCGGGCGCCAACTCCGTTACGTTCAATCTTGGACTGGCCAACGGAAGCCATCCTGGAAATATCGAACTCCATCTGGATGGCATCAACGGCACGAACATTGTGACCTTTACAGCCCAGCCGACGGGCAATGCCGCCACGTTCAAACTGGAAAAGACCAACATCTCGCACGTCAGCGGGACGCACGACCTTTACGTGGTCTTTAAGGACAACAGCGACATCGCTCATTTGCGATCCATTCAATTCAGCTCCAGTTCGTACGTCAAGGTGATGGCTTTGGGCGATTCCATTACGCAGGGATATCAGGATGCGCAGTCGTATCGTTCGTATCTGTGGCAATCGCTCGTGAATGCAGGTCTGGATGCCGGCGTGGATTTTGTCGGCAGCCAGATTCGCGCCGCCAACGGCGATCCAGCCACGTTCAACTACGATCAGAATCACGAAGGTCATACCGGCTGGACGGCCGATCAAATCGCCGCCAATGCCCAGGGCTGGGCTTCGCAATTCCAACCCGACATCGTGATGTTGCATATCGGCACCAACGATCTGATCCGCGGCCAAAGCGTCGATTCGACCATCAGCGACATCCAGAACATCATCAATAACCTGCGAAGTGCTGCGCCCAACGTCAAAATTCTGCTTGCCCAGATTATTCCGATCTCGGGTTTGGAATCTCAGGTCGATCTGTTGAATCAGGGCATTGCATCCCTCGCCGCACAAATGACCAGTGGGCAGTCGCCCATCACGGTCGTCGACCAGAACACCGGTTTTGACGAAAGCCACCTGTACGATGGCATCCATCCTGACACGACAGCCGATCAACAAATTGCTGCCCGCTGGTTCACCGCGCTTTCTGCGCTGCTCCAATAGACTGATATGATCGTTCAATTGCGTGTTCCTCGGGAATTTCTTTATTTCACAATACGGGGAATCTTCCGTTTCTAACGATCTTCAAGCGGCTAAACTGAAGTCGTGTTAACGTGTGCTGCTTTCTGCCTTCTTTGTTTGGCATTTTGCAGCAGGAATTGTTATTGTTGTTCATCGGTTTTTTTGTGCTCTTTCGTAATCAACGAGTAATCGCAGGCAAGTCGCTGGCGTCATTGAGTCATATGTCGTCCAGGAAGCTTCGCGCGCGTGCCTGCGCAATCCAATCTCTTGAAAATCGTACGCTGTTGGCTGGCGATGGCCTGGCGGGCGCGTATTTCGCGCGAACCAATGTAACCCTGGCCCGCTTTTCCGAAGTTGATCCGGCAATCGATTTCGCCTGGGATGGTGGAACCCCCGCAGCCAGCCTCGGCACGGACGGCTTTTCCGTTCGCTGGAGCGGACAAGTTCTCGGCAAATATTCTGAAGCCCATACATTTATCGTCACCAGCGCCGGCGGAGTTCGCTTGTGGGTCAATGGCGGATTGATCATCGACGACTGGTCCAGCCACTCGCTTCAGGAAGATACCGGGGTCGCGCGGCTTACCGCGGGCAAGCTCTTTTCCATTCGCCTGGAATATTGGAACGATGGCAACAGCCCGCAAGTGAAACTCGAATGGCAAAGCAATCGGATGGGTCGAAGCGTGATTCCGACGAATCGCCTTTATGCCGATCCGCTGGATAATGTTGCTCCGACCGCACCAAGAACCTTGCGCGCCAGTTTTGAGGATCCGGGCACGGTTGATCTGACATGGACGGCTCCCAAGACGGTGTCCGGCCTGGTCGATTACGATGTGTATGTTGGCACCACCAAGGTGGCGAGCCTGCTGGCGAATCAGACGAGCTATACCCGGACGCATTTGTCGGCATCGACGGCTTATTCGTTTTCGGTGCAGGCAATAGACGCCGCCGGCAATATGTCGCCGCTGGCAACCACCGCGATCACGACCGCTGCGGGTGGTTCGGCAGTGCCCAGTGTTCCAAATGATTTGCAGGTGACCAATATCTCCTCCAATTCTGTCTCCCTGCAATGGAATGCATCCACTGACGACGGCCACATCACCGGCTATCGCGTTTACCGCGATGGTGTGAAACTGGGCGTGGCCCCGGCGGGCACCAGTTTCACCGACACCGGCTTGTCCGCGGCGACTCATTACACCTACAGCGTCCGCGCCGCGGATGATTCCGGACTCTTCTCCGGGTTCAGCAACCCGGTCAGCACCACAACTGTTGGCGCAAGTTCGCACGATGCTTTTTCCTCCATCAATGCGGCCGATTTCGATGATTCCGACGGCGTGATCGTGAACGGCAACGAGATCGACGATCTGGACGACGGCGACTGGACACTCTATCAAAACGTCGATTTCGGAAACGGCGTGAAGTCCGTTCAACTGAATCTCGCGATGGATCCCGGCAACGAAGGCGGATCGGTTGAGCTTCATCTGGATTCGGTGGACGGCACGCTCATCGGCAAACACGACATTCAGCCCACCGGTTCGTGGGACACATTCATCAATCAGGGCATCAACGTCAGCGATGTTTCGGGAACCCACGATCTGTATCTCGTATTCACCGGTCGCCAGGACATGGGGAATCTGCGATCGTTCACGTTCAGTTCGCAGCACCTGGTAAAGATCATGCCGCTCGGCGATTCGATCACGCAGGCGTTCAACGGCACGCCTTCGTATCGCTGGTATCTGTGGCAGAAGTTGCAGGACGCGGGGTTCGCGACCGATTTTGTAGGCAGCCAGATGGGCGCTGCCAACGGCGATCCGCCGAATTTCGACTTTGACCAGGATCATGAAGGGCATAGCGGCTGGACTGCGGACCAGATCGCCGCCAACGCAGCGGCATGGGCGGCGGAATTTCAGCCGGACATCGTCCTCATGCACGCGGGCAGCAACGATGCTGAACAACATCAGAGCACGGATGGCACGATCAACGATCTTCGCAACATCATCAATGCCATCCGCAGCGTCGATCCGAATGTTATTTTCCTGGTGGCCCAACTCATTCCCGATGCCGTGAACAATGCGGGCATCGACGATCTGAATTCCAGGATTCCTGCCCTGGTTTCCTCGATGGATAGCTCGCAGTCGCGCGTGATTCTGGTCGATCTGCATACCGGGTTCTCTGGAAGCGACACATTTGACGGGGTGCACCTCACCAGCAGCGGCGAAAACAAGATGGCCCAGCGCTGGTTTGACGCCTTGTCTGATCTCCTGCAATAATTCGGATGTTGGGCCGTTTAATGACTGGCGGCCCGGTTCTCGGGGCGCGGCAGAGGAGTGGCCATGTCCAGACATCTCAGGCTGTCTACGGCGCTGATCGTTTTCCTGAGCATCACGGGGACTACTCTTGCCCAGCAAGCCGGCCAGTCCGGCCAGCGAGGTCGTGGGCCGGCGATGGTGCTCATCGAGCAGATCAATACCGCTTTGGCGGACATCAATCTGACCAGTGAGCAGCGGACCAAAATCGACGCCATCCTTACCTCCACCCGCCAGGAAGCGCGAGGAATGGCACAGCAGCTTCAGCAGGCAGACCCTCCGACTCGCCGCGGCATGACCCGTCAACTGGCAACCCGTGCGCGCGAAAAAATCGTCGCGATCCTTACCCCGGACCAGGCCAAACAATTTGAGGCCAAGTTCCAATCGCAATTGACTGCGGCGGCCACCCAGCCCGCACCAATCGGGCAGGCCATCGAGCGACTTTACGATGTGCTTCAACGCGTCGATCTGGACGAGCAGCAAAAGAAGCAGATCGAGGAGTTGTTCGCCAAGACCCGCCAGGAGATGACTCAACTGCGATTGAATCCGCCCGGCGACGGATCGATGCCCCAGCGCAGCCAGATGATGGTGCAGCAGCTTCGCCAGCAACTGGCGAGCATCCTTTCTCTCCAGCAGCAGCAGCGTATGCGCGAGGTGATTCAAAGCGGCGAGGCCGGCGGGCGTGGGCGCGGCGGGGGACCTCAGATGGCGAATGACATGCAGGGCGATAACGCCGCGGGAATCAAGCCGGGCCAGCGAGCGCCGGCGGATCTGCTCGAAACGGCGGGCGTCGCCGTTGGACAACCGGCTCCGCCGTTTACCCTGAACACCCTGGACAACCATCCGGTCGGATTGTCTGACTACAAAAGTAAACTCCTGCTCCTGGTCTTTGGGAATTATTCCACCCCGGCGTTTCGCCAGCGTGCCGCCGCCATCGAGCAGGTGCGCCGCGATTACGGTCAGCGAATCAATGTCGTGCTCGTCTACACCCGCGAAGCCTATCCCGCCGGCCAGTGGGAGGTTGATCGCAACAAGGACGAGGGCATCCTCATCGAGCAGCCCAGGGACATGCAGTCGCGGGTCGCACAGGCCAGACAGGCACGGACGGCATTGAAGCTGACCGCACCGTTTATCGTCGATACCATGGACGACACGGTCGCCACCGACTATGGCGGGTTTACCAACGCGGCGGTCCTGGTCGGCCGGGATGGAACAGTGCTGGCCAAACAGAAGTGGTTCGAACCCCACACCTTTAGGCCTCATATTGACGAAGCGCTGAAGGAACCCCCAAAAACCGCGACTAAAGGCCCAAATTAAGCCTGTTAAGCCCGCCATTTTAATCCCCGATTAAACTTCCCCGGTCATTTTTGCATCGATAAGTGGCCAGTGGCATATGCTGCAGTTACAATGCACACGTTGGGAGCAATTCGGTGGCAGCAGTACCAACACTGATCGATATCGCGAAGCAAACGCGGACCAGCGTCAGCACGGTCAGCCGCGTTCTCGCGGGTGGAACCACTGCCGAACGCATCAGCGACCAGACCCGCGGGCGGGTCCTCAAAGCCGCCCGCCAGATGGGATATCGTCCCAACCTGCTCGCGAGAAACCCGCGAACTCGAAAAACCAACACGATTGCCCTGGTGGTTTCCGATATCACCAACCCGTTTTTCAGCCGCATTGCCAGCCTCATCGAACAGGCGCTGCGCCGGCACGGCTATTCTCTGTTTCTCTGCAACAGCGGCGAAGACCCGGCCATCGAGGACGAGTACCTGACCTTGCTCGCACAAAAGGGGATCGACGGGCTGATCCTCGTCCCCTTGCTCCGCGGTAAGCGGGCGCTCGCCGAGGTGCTGCCCAGGGATTTCCCACTGGTCATCCTCGACCGGCCAATTGCAGGCATCAGCGCCTGCGTTCTGAGCGATCATGAACAGGCAACCCAAGCGCTTTGCGACACCCTCGAGCGTGATGGCGCTCAGGATATTGCGCTGATCTGCGGCCCTCAAAACGTCTATACCCAGCGGCGACGAGCGGAGATTGTTCGCGAACGATTCAACGTCATCATCGAACACCAGGGCCCGATGCAGACCGAAACCGGTCGCCAGGCGTTCGTCCGGTTTCTGAGCCATCAACCTCAAACCGTCATCTGCACCAATAACTTCCTCGCGTGGGGCTTTGTCGATTCGATCGAGCAGATCGACGATCCGCCGGTGCTGGGCGTATTCGACGAAGTTCCATTGATGCATCTTCTGCCCCTTCCGATTGTATGCGCCATGCAGGACATTCCACTGCTTGCAGAAGGATGCATACAGTTGCTTCTGCCGCAATTAAGGGGAGAGAAAAAGAAGATCGAACCGATCACCCCATCCGTTCGTTTGATCACCAACCGCGCATTTCGCGCCCGTCACGGGGCTTGAGTTTCAACTCCACCAGATCGATTCATGTGAATCTGGGCAACGGTGGGTTCGTTTTGTATTTTCATTGTGATGGAACACCTCGGAACGCTGTGGAACGCCACGGAACATGGTGGAACATGAGGGTGTGACGCGTCGCGGGATTTTCCGGACTGGAACCGGTCGCGAGCGACCGGGCTAAAAAAGAGCTGCTCAAACCTCTGGTTCCTTGTTTATTCTCTCGTTTTGTCACCTCCCATATTACTGACCGGTTTGCGCGATTTGGATGAAATCGGCGCAATCTTCACAAATATTTATTCCGAGTATTCGCACCAGGTTTTTGGCGTTTCCCAGACCGTGACCGCGGCGAGATCGGCACCCAGGGCAGTGAAGCGCGTCTTGAGCATGTGGTAGATGATCATCGCGATGTTCTCGACCGTTGGAATCAGCTCGTAGAATTGCGGGACGTCGTCGTTCAGGCTTTTGTGATCGAGCAGGTCGATCGCATGTTCTTTCACAATCTTTTCAAAAGCCGGCACATTGACCAGAAGCCCGCTGGTATTGGGCTTACCGCGTAGCGTGACCTGCACTTCGTAATTGTGGCCGTGGCCGTTGGGGTTGTTGCATTTGCCGTAGGTCTTGCGGTTGTCCTCGTCGCTTAGCTTCGGGTTATGCAGACGATGGGACGCGGAGAATTCAAATTTCTGACTCAATCGCGTGTGCATGGGGTACTCCGAGGCAAGTTGGGAGACTGAAAGAAACGGACTGAGGTATAACGTGACCTCACGCAGCGTAGTTGCCGGGAACGCGTTTTTCAGCAGTTCGAATGACCGCGAAACCGCAAGCGGATCCGGCCCGGCCCCGACGATTCGAGAGCGTACCTGCGCATCGATTTCCTTGATATTCAGAAGGTAGTTGCTGCTCGGATCGAGGTTTCCTTCCAGTGTCACTTGAAGGCGCAGAAATTGACCAAAGCCGTTCAATGATGGAAATCCCGCGTAACTGTTGCTGGGAGCGCCCAGTAACTGATCGTCAGGTGTGTGGTTAATCGCAAATCGAACTTCGCGGGTCAGGCGAAACATGTGCGCTAGTATAGACGAAACCCGAATGACGAAACCAGAAATCCGAATGAATGTCGATTGACCAATGCCGAACCAGGCATTTGAGCTTTGTCATTTCCCGCGAAAGCGGGCGAGTTGTCTGGTCATGAATGCGTCGTTCGGTTCGAGGTCCAGTGCGCGGATTTCCAGCTTGACGGATTCAGCGGCGTTGCCCACGCGGAAATTGACTTCAGCCAAGGTGTCGATGAACGAGGCTTCGTACGGCTCGGCTAAAACAGCGCGTTTGGCGAAATCCAGTGCTTCAGGCAGCTTCTGGTCGCAGCGGGCGCACAGCCAGGCGATGTTGTTGAGGTATTCCGGGTTGTCCGGGTCAATGGCCAGCCGCTGGCGGGAATTGAGATACGCATCGTTGAACAGTCTTTCTGCGTCAGGCTTTCCATTGTGGGCGACCAACATCGGATAGACATTTTCGACGACGTTGGCGTCGGTGGATGCCTCCCGGTCCGCCACGATTTTATCGAGACATGCCGAGAGCGTCGCGGCATCCCCGGCCTTTTCGGCAATTCGCGCCGTATGCATCGCGATTTCCCGGTCCAGCCGCTGAATTGCTTCCTGAATCGCCACCGGATCGTTGCTTGCGTTCGTGATCTGCTGGTAAACCGACCGAATCGCGCCAAAATGATCGATCGCAAGAGCATCGGTTTCCGTGCGCGAAGCCAGGTTGGCCAGGAATTCATGCCCTTCCAGGCGATAAGACAGATCATCTTCCACGCCGAGCAGGGCGTTGCCTTCGCGAGGAATCAAGTCGCGCCAGCCGATGCCTTCCATCGATTGAATCACCAGTTTGCGTGAAAGCGGCTCCAGGCTGGCATTCAATGCAGTCTGGTCGATCATCAACGATTCAAGCATTCGCCCGGACCGCGCATAGGCGCGGGAAATGGCGTAGAGCACCTGTGGCTCGTCCACCTGGTCGCTGAATCGTTGAACGTCTCCTTCAAAACCCTTCAGCGGGCCGTAGTTGCCATGCAGGAAAAACAGCTCATACACGGCGCGGAAATTGGAATTCTGAGTCACGCCGATGCGGGCGCTCTGATCTCGCCGCAACTGGGCCGCATCATCGTAACGATGCTCGGCAACAGCGGCCTGGGCGAGTCGGTCGAAGGCGAAATCCAGCTCATTGTCGTCATAGCTGGCGCGGCGCGATTCGGCACGCAAGGCGCGCGCAAGATAGTCCAGCGCCTTGGCGCGATCCTTCCAGATCCATGCGCGTCCAGCCAGCACCAGGGCGGCCGGTCGGGCGTCGGATGGGTTAAGCCGCCTGGCCATCTCTCGCAGCGCCAGATGTTGAATTCCCGGATCGGGAACCACCTTGTTAATGGGCGGACAAAGAACCGTCACGATCTTCCAACAGACATCTTCGCTGGGGTCTTCCATAATCAGCCGCAGCAACGCCGGATGGGAGACTTCGCCCGGCAGTTGCGCGAGATTTGAAATCACCTTGATGCGTTCGGCCTCGTTGCTCGTGCCATAACCATTAAGCAGGATTTGAACGGGATAGGGGTCTTTGTCTGAAAACCATGGCTGGGCGAGCAGCAATCGCGAGGCAGCGGCGGCAATCGAGGGGTTGCTGCTGCGGCTGGCTTCCACCAGCGCAGGTCGTGCCGACAGACCCAGTCGAGCCAGTTCATTTTCGGCTTGTATCCGTTTTTGCGAATCCGCGTCGTTGAGCGACCAGATGAGCGAATCGACCGGCTCGGCGCGAGCGACAAGCGGCAACGAGAAGACTATAATAATAAGCCATTTCATGGATGGTATTCGAAGGTAAAAGCCCACAAAACGATGTTACGCTGGTTCATATGAAAACAGCAAACTTTTTGCGTCAATCGGCGTGCAGAACGACGGGTTTTTTGAGATACTACAAGCCTGAATTTACCCCCTTAGGAGCCATGGATGTCTGACCAGAATTCCAGCGAATCCGCCCAATCCTCCGCCACGCCGGATGCCTCCGCGGAATACAACGAAAGCATGATCAAAGTGCTCGAAGGCATCGAGCATGTCCGCACACGCCCGGGAATGTATATCGGCGATACGACCACCCGGGGATTGCACCATCTGGTCTATGAAATCGTCGATAACTCGATCGACGAAGCGATGGCGGGCTATTGCAAGCAGATCAACGTCAAAATCAATGCCGACGGCAGCGTGACTGTATCGGACGATGGGCGAGGTATCCCGGTCGGGATTCACCCGACCGAGAAGATTCCCACGGTTGAAGTGGTCTTCGCCAAACTCGGCGCCGGCGGAAAATTCGAACATAACGCCGACAGCGCCTACCGCACAACCGGCGGGTTGCATGGCGTGGGCGCTTCGGTCGTCAATGCGCTGTCCGAATGGATCGAAATCGAAGTCTCCCGCGACAGCAAACTCCATCACATGGAATTTGAGCGGGGCAAAAAGTCGTCCGAGCTTAAGGTCGTGGGCAAGAGCAGCAAGACCGGCACAAAAGTCACCTTCAAGCCGGATATTCAGATATTCCCGGATGTCGATTTCAAATATGAAATCCTGCAAAAACGCCTTCGCGAAGTGGCCTATCTCAATGAGGGGCTGCAGATCATCATCGAGGATGAGCGCAGCGGCAAACGTGAGGACTTCAAGTTCGACAAGGGTCTGTACGAGTACGTCACTTATCTGAACGATGGCAAGGGAACGCTGCATCCGGTGATTCATTTCAAGAAGGAGGATCCGCAATCGCGGCTGCTGGTCGAAGTCGCGATGCAATACAACGACGGCTACAACGAAACCATCGAAAGCTTTGCCAACAACATCAATACGCACGAAGGGGGCACGCATCTGAGCGGGTTTAAGACCGCGCTGACCGGCACGATCAATCGACATGCGGAAAAGGAAGGGTGGATCAAGAACGCCCGTCCGACCGGCGACGATGTGCGTGAGGGTTTGATCGCGATTCTGAGCGTGAAGGTTCCCGAGCCTCAGTTTGAAGGGCAGACCAAGACCAAGCTGGGCAATAGCGAGGTTGAAGGATTTGTCAGCTCGGCGGTGAATGAAAAACTGAGTGCGTACTTCGAGGAAAATCCCAAGCATGCCAAGGCGATTTTCGAGAAGGGAATCATGGCGGCTGAGGCGCGCGAGGCGGCTCGCAAAGCGCGCGAACTCACGCGCCGCAAGAATTCCCTGGAAGGCAATTCGCTGCCCGGCAAGTTGTCGGATTGCCGCTCGAAATCGAATGAAGACACTGAGCTGTTCCTGGTCGAAGGTGATTCAGCCGGTGGATCCGCCAAGCAGGGTCGCAATTCCGAAATCCAGGCGATTCTTGGCCTCAAGGGTAAGATTTTGAACGTCGAAAAGGCCAATCTGGTCAAAATGCTCGGGCACGAGGAAATTCGCACGATCATTTCCGCACTGGGTTGCGGCATTCGTGACGATTTCAATCTCGAAAAACGCCGTTACGGCAAGATCATCATCATGACCGACGCCGACGTGGATGGCAGCCACATTCGCACGCTGCTGCTCACGTTCTTTTTCCGTCATATGCAGGAACTAATCAAGGCGGGGCGGGTATATGTCGCGCAGCCGCCGCTTTATCTGGTGTCGCGCAGCAAAAAGAAGGACGAGTATGTGCTGAACGACCGCTCGATGAAGCAGATTTACGCTGACCTGGGGCTGGAAGGTACACAACTGCTGGTTCGCGACAACGACACGGGCAAGGAAGCTCGCCGGCTCAGCGGCGAGGAATTGAAGCGCGTCACCGAACTGCTGGGCAAACTGGAAGAACTGGTCAAGGTGATCCAGCGTCGCGGAATCGACTTCGCCGAGTTTCTGGGACGTCGCGATCCAAGCGGGCGCCTGCCGCTTTATCGAATCGTCGTGGACGGCGAGGAGAAATTCTTTCACGCGGCGGAAGACCGCGAATCCTTCCTTCGCGATCAGAAAATCTGGATCGACGAGACAGCCGTTATTGACGCCAAAAGCGAAGCAGAAACCGAAAAAGCGGTCGAGGAAGGTTTTCAGCGGCTGCAAACCAATCAGGAACTGCACGAAGTCAAGGAGATGGAAAAGCTCTTCGCGCAGATCGAGCAGTATGGGCTGTCGATCGACGACTATTTCCTGACGCAGGAGGAATCGGTCAGCGGCGAAAAGCTGGCGACCAAATACGCCTTGATCCAGGACAGCAAACAACACGAAGTGGCCGGCGTGGCACAAATCCTGCCGGGCATTCATCACCTGGGCAAGCTTGGCATCGAGGTCAAACGATTCAAAGGGTTGGGCGAAATGAACGCCGACCAATTGTGGGAAACCACACTCGATCCGAGTAAACGCGTGTTGTTAAGAATCACCCTTCAGGAGGCCGGCGAAGCCGAACGCATGTTCAGCGTCCTCATGGGCGAAGACGTCGAGCGAAGAAGAAGATACATCGAAGACCACGCGCTGGAAGTAAAGAATCTGGATGTGTAATTTATCGGTATGTCCCGCTTAAGCGGGACATACCAAAGTGGAGAAACTTCAATGTTTCGACCCATTCGTAAGTATTCCAGATCTACGGACGAATCATACAAAGGACAACACCGTTTCGAGCACTGGTACGTCGATAACCAAGTCTATTTCATAACCGCGCGATGTCGCGATCAGTTTCCCGCGTTTTCATCGGAAGCAGCGAAAACCATTTTCTGGGATCGATTTGACCATTATTGCAAGGAGTTTGGTTTTGTCCCATGGGTCACGTCGCTTTTGAATAATCATTACCACACCCTTGGTTATTTGAAGTGGGTTTGGACCTGAAAACGTTGATTCAGCGGGTGCATGGATCAGTGGCAAAGCTCGTCAACGATTTGTTACCCGAGCGACGAACGGATTTTTGGCGCGATACAAAGGGCCGCGAATATTTCGACGGTTGCATTCGTGATGAGAAACAGGCGCGACATACATTTCGATATGTTCTTACCCAGGCGAAACGCCATGGAATTCTCGAGGATTATTCGTGGTATCCTCATACGAAAGTTAATGTTGAGGTTGAACGCGCTGTGAAACGCGCGCTCGAGTTGGACGCGTTTTTGGAGGGCGTGCCTTATAAGCGATATGAGCGCTAGTGCACATCCCGCTGAAGCGGGACGTGCCGACCGCGCTATCGTAAAGGTTTTCCGGTGCTCAAATCGCTTGACGGGGGATTTTCCTTCAAATATTGCTCGATCTGTTCCATGCGCGCATCGGGGTCTGGATGGGTGGCGAATATTTGTGAGCCTCCGCGCGTTCCTGAAACGGCTTTGAGGATTTTCATCACATCGAGCATGGCGGCGGGGGTGAAGCCGGCCTGGGACATGTATTTCAATCCGTATTTGTCGGCTTCGAGTTCGTCGGTTCGCGAATACTTCAGTTGAAGCATTTGATTGGCCATCATGGCGGCGTAGGCGGCAAGCTGGCCGCGGTTGTCGCGGTCGTCGCTGGCGCCGATGCCCACCGCCGTCACCAGCGCCTGGCCGAGTTGTCCCTTGGCCATGTGCTCGGCGGCATGACGGTTGATCACGTGCCCGGTTTCATGTCCTAAAACCCCTGCCAGTTGTGCTTCATTCTCAAGTTTGTCGTATAGCGCGCGCGTGATGAATATCTGCCCGCCCGGCAAAGCGAATGCGTTGACGGTTTGCGGATCCTTCAGCAGATGGAAATGAAAATTGCCGACATACGGGCTTTTTGAAGCATCGCTTCGTTGAACGATGAGCGCGCCGATTTGCGCGACCTTCGCGGCGTCAGGATCGCCGGCGGGATCGATTGCGCCGCCCATCTCCTGCGCCATTTGCGGCGCCGCTTGCAACCCGAGCGACTTTTCCTGATCGACATTCATCCCGATGTGTTGTCTCTCGCCGGTGACGGGATTGACTTCCGTGTGGCTATAAAACGCGATGATCCCGCCGATCGCGATAACGACTGCGATCAACAGGCGTCCAAGCCCGAATGTGCTTCGCCGTCCGCCATAATTGTCGTATCCAAACTGGCTCATGGTGCTCCCTCGCTTTGATCGTTGCTATCGCGTCGATTGTAGGCGGGCTCGGGCGATCTGGGCTGCGGCGGCGCTCAGGTTCTGGTGCGCCAGCTCACAGGCATAATCCACTTCGATCGTCTGCCGATACACGGTAATTCGCTGAAGTGAATTGGTGCATGCTTCCGCTGCTGCAAGGAAAGGCAGATGCAGTCGTTCCCAGATCGACATGACCCGGGCAAACGTTTCCGTATTTCCCCGGTGTGGCCTTGCCGGGATTTCCGCATCGCCGATCACGATTGAATGGGCCGGCAATAAACGCAGCAACTGATCGATCGAGCGAGGCGAAGGATCGGGAAGTTTCACATCGGGGGTTGGAACGATCACCACCGCCCGACCGGACCCCGCCGGATACACCGCCGCCAGAAATGTCTCGACATATAATCCGCGCTCCGTTTGAAGCTGTCGCAATTTTAGTGCCGGCTCGACGGTTCCCCAACCCGCCACCAGCACCTGGCCATGCGGAAATTCCTTGATGATCAGTTCCGGATCGAGCCTTGTGCCGGGCGCGTCGGCGATCAGATCAAGACAGACGATTCCCTCGCCGCAGCGTTGCCGGCGTTGCCGGCGCGCTTCCTGGAGAGGCATGTACAGGCGCGACAGCGAATCAAAATCCTTTTGCGCAATCGCAAGCTGCTCGGCCTGCATCAGCGTCTTTTCCGCGCGGAGATATTTCATCTCCATGAGCTGCTGCTGACCCTGTTCGCATAGCTGCTGAAGGTCCATTGCCGCAAATGATATGGGATGGGCGAGAAATGATGAATAGGATTTTGCTCAGGCGATCAGTCCGCCTTGGGCGAGATGATTGAAAGCATGGAACGAATGGCGGCGCGCCAATGGCCGCTGCTTTCGCAGACTTCGTAGACCAGCGTGTCGATCAACGACACAAAATCGCGCGTTTCCAGCGAAGATTTCACGAGTTTGAGCTGTTTTGCGAAATCCGAAAGGATTTCCGCGAACGGTCGGCCGTCCACCAGCACCTTGGTCAGGTCAATTCGAAAGAGCTGCGATACCTTGAGCACGGATTCCTGCGCGTGCTGCCAGGTGCTGAAGCAGCCGCGGAGCTTTTCCATGGCTTTGATGTTCTGATTTTCGCGAAGCAGTTGGACGGCCGTGTTGGTCAGGCGATCTGCCTCTGCCAGTTGCGCTTCGACTTGGTCGAGCACTTCCCTGGCCATGCGGCGAGGCTCGGTGGTTTCGATGAAAAGCGTGTGGCCTGTCAGCGGGGAGGCTTTGAGCTTGGTGAGTTGCCCCAGATCGGGCTCACGACCATCCACCAGCACATGCACGACCATCCGCTTGGCGCGTTGAATGTGCGCAAGCACCTGGCCGACGGTCTTCATGCCCATCTGTTCGGCGGGCAACGGCTGGCTGTCTACCATGACTGACATAACTGGTGCTATCGACCGTTAAGCTGGGAAACCTTGAATACGTCCGATAAAAATATTTTGGAATTGCGAATTTCGATTTTGGAATTGAATTTCAATCCAGAATCCGCGATCCAAAATCCCAAATTATTGCGCCACTGGCAGAGAAATGGTAAACGTCGTTCCCCGGCCGACTTCACTTTGCACTTCGATCCGGCCTTGATGGTGTTCGACGATCTGTTTGCAGATGGCGAGTCCCAGGCCGCTGCCTTTGACTTCGCCGGACTTGGTGGCCGTGCCTTTGGTCGTGAAAAACGGCTGGAAAATCTTGGGCAGGACTTTTTCGGGGATGCCCGCGCCGGTGTCGATCACCTGAATGCGCGTTTCGGTTCCGTCTTCGCTGTGACCGGCTTTGACCGTGAGCGAGCCGCCTTTGCCGAGCATGGCCTGCCGCGCGTTGATCAGAAGGTTGAGCAGCACTTGTTCAAGCTGAACCGGATCGCCGGTGACGATCAGATCGGGCTGGACCTGCACGCGAAGGGCGATGCCATCTTTCTGCGGATCGCGCGCCAGCACGAGTAAAACCTCGTCCACCAGCTGCTGAACGCGGATTTGCCCGAAAATTGAATGCCCGCGCGCCAGTGCCAGCATCGAAGTGCAGATGCGACCCGCTTTGGTCGAACTGCTGTACGATTTGGCCAGCGCCTTGCGGATCATTTCCATATCCGGCTTGCCGGAATCGAGCGAATCGATCGCAAACTGGGCATAGCTGACGATGGGCGTGAGCAGGTTGTTGAATTCGTGCGCGATGACGGCCGCGATGGTGCCGATTGTCGCAAGCCTTTGGCTTTCCGTAAGTTGCTGCTGCACCGCCATAAGCTGCGACTGCATGTGCGCAATCTGGCTTTCGACGGATTGATCGATGGAAACGTCTGAAGGCTGGTTGGTGCTCACGCTCTGGGTGTTATCGGCGTATGGGTGGCAAGGGGATTACTCGCCAATTTGAGCGCCTTATCGGACAGTCTCAAGCACCTGCTGGGCGACGAAGTGGATCTGCTCATCTTCCAGTTCCGGGTAAACCGGCAAAGCGAGCACTTCGCGGCAGGCGCGCTCGGTTTCGGGCAGTTCGCCATCGGCCACGCCCAGGTATTTGAAGCACGGCTGCTGATGTAGCGGCAGAGGATAATAGACGGCCGAGCCAATCCCCTTTTCCGCCAGTGCGGTTTTAATGCGATCTCGATTGGGGACGCGGATCACATATTGGTTATAGATGCTCCAATTGCCCGCTTCGATTGCCGGGGCGATGACCTTCGTGTCCTTGAACGCGTCATTATAGATGGCGGCGTGTTTGCGGCGTGATTCGTGCCATTGATCGAGATATTTCAGCTTGATGCTGAGCACCGCCGCCTGGATTGCCGCCAGGCGGAACATGCCGCCGATCATTTCATGGTAATACGTATGGCCAGACCCATGCACGCGAAGCTTGCGGCAGGTTTCGGCGAACTTGTCATCGTCCGTACAGATCGCGCCGGCATCGCCAAATGCGCCGAGATTTTTTGTCGGATAAAAGCTGAGACAGCCGGCAAATCCCCACGCACAGGCGGGCTTGTTGTGACGCTTGGCGCCGATGGCCTGGGCGGCGTCTTCGATGACGAGCAGGTTGTTGCTCTTGGCGACGTCGTTGATCGCTTCCATGACCGCGACCTGGCCGAACAGGTGCACGGGCATGATGGCTTTGGTCTTTTTGGTGATCTTCGTGCCGATCAGCGCTGGGTCGATGTTGAACGTGCCCGGGTCGATATCGACAAACACGGGCTTGGCGCCCAGCCGCGCAATTGAGCCGGCCGTGGCGAAAAACGTGAAACTCGGGCAGATCACCTCATCGCCCGGCCCGATGCCGATGGCCATCAAAGCGCACAGCAGCGCGTCCGTGCCGCTGCTCACGCCGATGGCGTGCCTGGTCTGGCAATACTCCGCCAGCGATTTCTCAAACTTCTCCACATGCGGGCCAAGAATCAGTTGCTGCGAATCGCAGACTTCGTCAATGGCCTTGCGGATTTCCGCGCGAAGGGGGATGTACTGGGCCTTTAGATCGAGCAATTGCACGTTCATGATGAAGATTAGGTTAGATGCAATCCCCCGAAATGCAACGGAGAACCGGACTGTGGTAGAATCATTTGCCCATGTCCCGGACTGAACTGGTCAATCCCGCCGCCGACTGGACATACGCCCCCGCGCTGGAGAGCGCTGGGCATGTGAAGATTTCCGATCAATATGACCTATTCATCAACGGGAAATTTGTTCCACCGGCCAAGGGCAAATATTTCGAAACGATCAACCCCACCACCGAAAAGCGATTGGCCAGTGTCGCTTCAGCGACGCTGGAGGATGTCAATAAAGCGGTGAAGGCCGCGCGCAACGCCTACAACAAAGTCTGGTCAAAAATGCATCCGCGCGAACGCGGGAAATATATTTACCGCATCGCCCGGATGGTTCAGGAACGCGCCCGTGAACTGGCGATCATCGAATCGACAGATGGCGGCAAACCCATTCGCGAATCGCGCGATATCGATGTGCCTTTGGCAGCCGCTCATTTTTTCTATTACGCGGGATGGGCGGACAAACTTGAATACGCGTTTCCGGGACGAAAGCCCGAACCGCTGGGCGTGGCGGGGCAGATCATTCCGTGGAATTTTCCGCTGCTCATGGCGGCATGGAAGATCGCGCCGGCGCTGGCGACGGGCAATACGGTCGTCCTCAAGCCCGCCGAAACCACGCCGCTGACAGCCATGCATCTGGCGCGGATCATGCAGGACGCCGATCTTCCGCCGGGTGTCGTCAACATCATCACCGGCGCAGGCGAAACCGGCGCTGCCATCGTCAATCATCCCGATATCGACAAAATCGCTTTCACCGGAAGCACCGAGGTCGGCAAAAGCATTTTGAAATCGCTTGCGCCATCGCGAAAGAAATTCACCCTCGAACTCGGCGGCAAAGCCGCCAACATCGTTTTTGAAGATGCCGCCATCGATCAAGCCGTCGATGGAATCGTCAACGGAATATTTTTTAATCAGGGACATGTCTGCTGCGCCGGCTCGCGATTGTTCGTGCAGGAATCGATCCAGGACAAATTGATCGAGCGGTTGAAGGATCGAATGAAAACGCTGATCGTCGGCAACCCGCTTGATAAAAACACCGATGTCGGCGCGATCAATTCGAAAATGCAATTGGAGAAGATCGATTCTTATCTCAAGATCGGTCAATCTGAAGGCGCGGATATTTGGCAAAGCGACTGCGATCTGCCCGGCAAGGGCTATTGGTGCCGGCCGACGCTGTTTCTGAACTGCTCGCAAAGTCATCGCGTGGTGCAGGAAGAAATCTTTGGCCCGGTGCTGGCGGTGCAGACATTTCGAACGCCTCAGGAAGCCATCGAGAAAGCCAACAACACGCCTTACGGCCTGTCGGGTGGCGTGTGGACCGACAAGGGCTCGAAGATTTTCAAAATCACGAGCAGGCTGCGCGCGGGTGTGGTGTGGGCCAATACCTATAACAAATTCGACCCGTCATCGCCGTTTGGCGGATACAAGGAATCCGGCATGGGCCGCGAGGGTGGCTTGCATGGTTTGGCGGCGTATGTGAATCTGCTTTAATCAAAGAGCAGAGCCACGATGACACGAAGGATCACGAAGAAGGGATCACGAAGGCATTAACACATATTATTTTTCCTTCGTGCTAACTTCGTGTCCTACTTCGTGCCTTCGTGCCTCTGAAAACGAATTTCAGATGAGTAAGCGAAACGGCAAATCCAACGGCCAGGCAAACCCCCTCGCTGAAAATGCGCGCCTCGCGGTGCTCAAGACCTACAAGATTTACGTCAACGGCCAATTCCCACGCGGGGAATCAGGGCGATATTACGTTTTGAAAAATCCGCATGGCCAATCGATCGCCAACATCTGCGATTGCTCGCGAAAGGATTTTCGCGATGCCGTGACGGCTGCCCGGAGCGTGCAAGGCGGATGGGCATCACGAAGCGCGTACAATCGCTCGCAAATCCTGTATCGCATCGCGGAGATGCTCGAAGGGCGGAAATCGCAATTTGTCGAGGAACTGTCTCAACTCGGCCTGCCTGCTTCAGCAGGCGTGGCAGAGGTTCAGACAAGCATCGACCGCCTCGTCTATTACGCCGGCTGGACGGACAAATATCAGCAGATTTTTTCGAGCGTGAATCCGGCCAGCAGCTCGCATTTTAATTTCAGTCTGCTCGAACCGGCGGGCGTGGTATCGATCATTTCGCCGGAAGGTTCAGGATTGATCGGCTTGGTTTCGGTGATCGCCCCGGTCGTCTGCGGCGGCAATACCTGCGTTGTTCTCGCGTCCAACACCAAACCCCTGCCCGCGATCACCCTCGGCGAAGTGCTGGCCACCAGCGACCTGCCCGCGGGAGTCGTCAATATTTTGACCGGCCGGCGATCGGAACTGATCGAACATTTTGCCAGCCACATGGACGTCAACGCCTGCATCTATTGCGGCGATGATCGCAAGGAATTACAAACCATTCGCGAAAAAGCCTCCATGAACGTCAAGCGAGTCCTTGCCTACGATCAAACAGACTGGCTCCGCGAAAGTGCCCAGGGCCCATATTTCATTTCCGATACGCAGGAGGTGAAGACGACGTGGCATCCGATTGGGCTTTAAAGGGATTTTGGATTTTGAATTGGGGATTTTGGATTTGAAGAGGGCAACACATCCTCTGATTTTTGGCTGGCTGTTGATGTTCATCGCGGCTGCGCCGGCAAACCCCTATCTCCTTCACCTGCCTGGTATTGGCGGGCATATGCGGATTGACGATTTGCTTACTACGGGTTTGATGCGCGGGGCGATTGATGCTCAGATCGAAATTTATGATTGGACCAAGGGAAATCCGGGCATGCCCGCGCTGACGAATTATGAGCGGAATCGGCTTGAAGCAAAGAACGTCACGGATCTGCTCGTGAAAGTTCATCGGGCCGATCCCAGCCGTCGGATCATGATCACCTGCCACAGCGGCGGCGGCGGGATTGCGATTTGGGCGCTGGAACAACTGCCCGATGATGTGCAGATCGACACGCTGCTGATGGTGGCATCGGCGCTGTCGCCGGAATATGACCTGTCAAATGCGCTGAGGCATGTGCGTGGCCATGCGTATGCGTTCAACAGTGTCTACGATCCGATCCTCAGTTTCGGCACGCGAAATTTCGGAACGATGGATCGCGTGATGGGTGAATCCGCGGGCTTTAGCGGTTTCATCATGCCGGCCGGCGCGGATAAAAAGCAATATGCCAAGCTCGTGCAAGTGCCCTATGACGCTTCGTGGATGCGCCTTGGCAATGCGGGGGATCACATTGGCGCGATGAATGTTTTGTTTGCCCGCACGATCATCGCGCCGCTGCTGCTGACCGGTCAATTGCCGAAGCTGCCATCGACGCAACCGAGCACACAATCGATGCCCCTCACCCCAGCCCTTTCCCCTGCGTACAGGGGCGAGGGGGCAGGAGTGCGCCCATGAAATCACGCTGGCCGATTTGGCGAATTGTTTTGGCGTACGTGGTGATGGCCTGCCTGGCGCTGTTGTCCGTATGGGTAGTCGATCAGAAGGTTCATCGCTTGCCGGCGGTATATCCCGCGATCAACCCGATTGCGCCGATCAACAAGTGAACCGCAATCATCGGGCCAATATTGCGCGGCAAGGTGTAGGGCAGGTCTTGTCCAAGGCGCATGAGATATCGATAGGCGATGGGCCGTTCCGGCCAGGCGCCAAAGTTCCGCAACATGCCGTTGATCGCGAATAACGGATGCGCTGAAATCAGGACCGGCGTGTTAATTTGCGACAACCAGATCGGCCAGCTTAACCAAAGCATCGCCAGCACCACAACAATTGCAGAAGAAACAGTCGAATCGGACAAAGTTGGATTCACCGACGGATTTTGAGACTTATCATTTAGCCCCCGGTCAACAGACCGGGGGTCGCCCGGCGTGTTTTCACGCCGGGCTAAATGGAAGAGACAAACGGTTCGCAGGATCAGCATCGTCAAACCGCACAGCGCAAAACTCCAGGCAATCAGAATCACATAGCAGAGCGCCCATTGCGACAGCGTCACCTGTTGCCCAAAAACAGCAGCAAGCCAGATCACCGCGATCCCATCAACAACTGCGCCAGCCACCAGATATCGTTCGATCAATCGTTTTTCGCCAAGCGTGAGTGGAGGTGTCAGTAAACTGGCCGCGATGATGCCGCCGAAAAACAGGCCGAGGTTCAATCCCACTGCAGCCCAGCACGCGCTGGCACTGGCGATACCCAGCACAAAACCGGTCCAGGCGGAGAGTGTCAATCCGAGAAATCGATTTTCAGTCACGATGGTCACTTCGTCTCCGGCAGATCACCAGCAGACCCATCGCCACCATAGGCAGGGCCGGCTCGGGCAGCAACGACTCAAGTCCCAGTTGTGCCATTGTATCGTCAAACGTTGCGCCGATTGGAGTCACCGTGCCCGCCTGCCAGTTGTGGGCGAGCAGGCTGAGGTCCTTCGCGTCGATCATTCCATCGTAATTGAAGTCCCCATCGCTCCAGTTTCCGCTGGACATCCAGTGCGGCGCGAAAAAGATCATATCACTTAAATCCACCCGGCCGTCGAGATTGGCATCGCCGGCGTAGGTGTATTTGATGAGCAGGCTGTTTGCATCGACCGGTTGCCCGGCAAACATGCCCAGTCCCAGCAATGAGTTTTCCGCAAAACCAAGCCGCAGATTCGCGGTCATGCTGCTGCTGATGATTCCGCTGCCGTTGGTGATGCCGCTGCGCAACCACATGCGCACATAATTCTGTGGACTGGCCGCGCTGTGTTTGATGATCATCGAATTGTTCGTCAGATCGAGCCTGCCTGCGCTGGTGATGGACAGATTCTGAATCACGCTCGTGCCGGCGGGGTCGTCCGGGTTTGCTTTGGCTGCCACGCGAACCGTTCCCGCCTGGATCGAAAGCGTGCCGACCGACAACCGCGGCAGTTGCACGGCGCCTGCACCGGTTTTCAAAAGTGTCAATCCTGCTGAAGCACTTTGATTGCCCGATAGCGTCAGCGTGTCCAACGAGCGATCGACATTGATCTGCGTGCTGGACAACATCGCCACGGGTGTTGAAAGCGTGTGGTTGCCCAGCCGAACGTCAATGTGCGATTGATTGCTGATCGATGAAAGGCTCAAAGTTCCCGGCCCTATCATGTTGTAAGAAATGCTGCTGTCGAGAACGAGATCGCCGACGGTTTGAGCCGTCGCCAATGTAATGGTCCGTGGAGCGGATATCGCCGGGCCCAGGTACGCAATTGAACTGTTGCCCGAAGGCGCCGCTGCCTGCGACCAGTTGGCGCCCGTCCAGATGCCATCCGCATCGGAGGTCCAGCGAGTGATGCGCAGGACATTTAAGTTGTCGAAAATGCTGAACGTCTGCGAGTTGGGTGTTGCCGTGCCGACCACATCCTGGTGGCCGAGGAAAATATTGCCGCTGGTGTAAGTCAGTAAATTGGTGAACGAATCGAATGTAATTCCATTCAGTTTCATCGTGATCTTGCCGTTGATCTGTTCGATCTGGACGGTGGTCCATTGATTTCGGGGTGTGCCGTCGGTGTTGGGAAAGGTGGCCTGGGGCAAGGCTGCGGTATTATCGAACAGGGCAATTCGCGTGGGGTCGCTCGCTCCTGTGCCGAGATATCGCGTGTAATCCCATCCGTTGTTTCCGCCGTCGCCGGTGACGCCGTAAAATATGCCGTCACTGCTGCCGCTGAAGCTCAGCCAGTTGGTTTTTGAACCGCTGGCGTTGATTCCCGCCAATGCATCTTCGGTGGTGGTTCCCGCAGCGCCGCTGACGCGAGCCCACATGTCAAATCGCAGGGCATAATCGCCGCTGAAGGATTGTCCGTTGGGGTAGATGTTCACCGCTTCGGCTCCCGCCAGGCCGTTGACGTTGGTGTCGATCTTCACCCCAACGGTTCCGCTGCCGCCGGGCGCGGCGGAAATTCCCAGGGATGAATAATTGAACCCATAACCGACAAGGAAATCGGGCGTTTCGTTATCGCTTTCCGAATGGGTCGTCCAGTTGAGCGAAGCGCCGGCAGAGTCAAAATTTTCGGAAAACAAAACCTGGCCGCAGCTCGAATGGGAGTGCAGAAAGAGTACGGCTCCAAACGCGATCAGCCCCGCGATCCGCCGCATGCGATATAGGTCCCGCCTCGCCTATAAACGCGTGGATAGCTCAAAGTCAACGGATTTCATAGTCTGAATTCATCGTATCCGATGAACTTGCCTGCATTTGACGGCGAAAGGGGGCGGATTATGATGGCTCTGCGTTTTGGAACCTTAAATCTCACTCCAGGAAGGATTTCCAAATGACCCAGGAATCGGCTCCCCCTCCAATGAACCCCTCTCCGGCTCCCGTTGGTTATCAAGGTCCCGAGCCGGACAAGGATGCAAAAACAATGGCCATGCTCTGTCATCTGCTGGCGATTTTCACGGGCTTCATCGGGCCACTGGTGGTCTGGCTGATCAAAAAGGACTCCAGTCCGTTCGTCGATGACCAGGGCAAGGAAGCGTTGAATTTCCAGATCACCATGTTTATTGCATTTATTGTTGCCGGTATCAGCACATGTATTTTCATTGGCTTTTTCCTGATCCCCGTCCTGGTCATCGCCAATCTGGTTTTCTGCATTCTCGCAACGATGAAGGCTAATCAGGGTGTGGCATATCGTTATCCGGTTGCATTGCGGCTGATCAAGTGAAAACAGGCGTCAGCATTTTATGTCTTCTGCTTGCCTCATGCTCGATGCTTCAGCATCGCGATTCCTTCTCGCATTCGACCAACGAAATCACCGCCAATCCCGCCATTTTGTATGACCATTCCATTCCAATCGATCAGATGAAGTTGAAAGGCGTTGGTTTTGGCGATGGTGAAGCAGCCATCAGCGATCGACGCGTGATGGATCGCGGCATGAACGGCTGGATCATGTGCCGCGACGGTTGCAGATATCGGGTTGATGGCGGCGCGGTCGTCGTGCTCGGTGTGTGGGATGCGAGCATCATCGAGAAGCTGCGCATCGAATCGCCGGCCGATATCGAGGCGCGTTTTGGCAAGGCTGAAAAAGTGGAAGATGCCGACCCCGTGCAAATTTATCGCTACAACGGCGGCAAGGTTTCTGTGCTTTGGAATAAGCAGGAAAAACAGGTCAATGCGGTGAACCTGACACGCTGACGGGCTTGTCAATTGGCTGGGTCGGCTTGTTTCCCGATCCCACGAATAATGTGACGGCCACGACGATCGCGGCTGCGACGGCGCCGATCCGGGTCAATGCGATGGCGCGGGCGTGGATGACGCTTCGGACGATCGCCATGGCAGGAGCAGTCCCGGCCGTCCCCCCGACGGCCGACACGACTGCCCCCGCCAGGTGAACCGGAGCGGCCTGCACCGAATTCGCAGCGATCATCGACCCCACGGCTGCCGCCGATAGCGCCAGCCCTTTGCCCCCGAAAAATCCTCGCAAGTGTTCGATGGCGCGCGAGGCCCGCTTGCGCGCGGCCTCGTGGGATATTCCAAGCACCACAGCCGCGTCGGAAAGACTCTGGCCGTTGAAGTAATGCATCAGGATGACATCGCGCTCGCCGCGCCCGAGCGTGGCGATGGCGTCGTCGAGGTCGCCGGCCATCACATCCCAGGTTTCATCGTTGCGGCGACTTTCAGGCCGAGCCTGTGCAGCATGAAATTCGTGAATTCTTCGTCGGATTTCCATTTTCTTTGCATTTCTGGCTGCAAAGCGAGTCGTCTTGAATAACCACCCCGGAAGCGCCCCCTCCGGTATCGTCCGCCCCTTGCGCGCCATGATGATAAAAACCGCCTGCGTCACATCCTGAGCCAGATGCGGGTCGCGCACCTGCCGCAGCGCCGCGGAATAAACAAAATCCACGTGCCTGCCCACCAGTTGTGAAAACTCATCGGTGTCGCGGGCGGTCATTACCTCATTATGTCCGACCAGGAGGTCAATGTGACAGGAAATAAATCGCGGAATTTTATCCTCAGAACGCCCACGGCTGTGCCGTGGGTCCTCCGACCGAATTTAAGTTGAAACCAATGGCCCAATTTCACCGATCAATGCTTCCGACCGCGATATTTGCTCCGCGTTTGCCCACCAGTCGGCCTACCTTATCCACTACCCACTGAGTGGCAGATTGTCTGGCGGCGCCGGCGCAACAGGCGATGGCGAAGATCAAGGGAAATACGAATCATGGCTGATTCTCCAAAATGACGCAAAACGTCCGCCATTCAAGAGATATCGGCCCGGCAGGGGCCGATCTTTGAAATCCGGTTGTGAAGAACCTGTCGTTCGCCGCTTACAAGCTCTTCCAATCATGCCGCAGCAACCTAGAATTCGGCACAGATGTCCTACACCGTCCTGGCCCGGCGATATCGCTCCACCAACTTCGACGACCTCGTCGGGCAGGATCACATTGCGCATACCCTCAAAAAAGCGATCGAGACCGGACGCATCGCTCATGCCTATCTCTTTTGCGGCACACGCGGGGTCGGCAAGACCTCGCTGGCGCGAATCCTCGCCAAGGCCCTCAATTGCGAAAAATCGGATAAGCCGACCACCCAGCCCTGCGGCAAGTGCGGCTCGTGCACGGGTATCGCGCGCGGAGATGACATCGATGTGATCGAAATCGACGCCGCCAGCAATACGGGCGTCGATAACGTTCGCGATCTGATCGCCAACGCCCAATATCGCCCGACCCGGGCGCGGTTCAAGGTCTATATCATCGACGAAGTGCACATGCTCTCCAAAGCCGCGTTCAACGCGCTGCTCAAGACCATGGAAGAGCCGCCCGAGCATGTGAAGTTCATCCTCGCCACCACCGAGCCGGAAAAGGTGTTGCCGACGATTCTTTCGCGCTGTCAGCGCTACGATTTCCGCAACATCCCGGCCAAGCAGGTCGCGGAACATCTGAAGGAAATTTGCCAAAAGGAAAAGATCAAAGCCGGCGAAGATGCGCTGCTGCTGGTCGCCAAAGCCGGCGCGGGTTCGATGCGCGATTCAATTTCGCTGCTCGATCGATTGCTCAGCGCGGTCGATGACAAACTCACCATCGAACTCGCCGAGCAGATTTTGGGCATGCCCCGCGCACAGGCGATTTTTGATCTGACCCAATCGATCGGCCAAGGCAACGTCAAAGCCGTTCTCGAAGCCGCCGGCCAGTTGATTAACAACGGCCTATCGCCCGACACGCTGGTCGCCAGCCTGGCCGAACACCTGCGCAATGTGCTCATCGTCCGCACCTGTGGACCCAAGAGCGATATGATCGAAGTGCCCGGCGTGGCGATGGAGGACCTGGTCAAACAGGCCGATCTATTCGACCCCGGCGCACTGACTCAGGATATCGCGGTTTTGGAAGAACTCCGCCGAACGATGCGCACCAGCCAGGCGGGGCGAGCGCTGCTCGATGCCACGTTTGTCCGTTTGGCGCTGGCGGATCAGTTCAACAGCATCGAGGCTTTGCTCGCGGGAAATGGCGCCCCCGCGCTTCAAAAAAAAAAGCTAATTGACTCTAAGGACCCGGTAAGCTCGAAATCCGAGTCAACATCTCTCGATCTCGCCCCTGGCCCCTCGCCCCTGGCCCCTTCCACCAACATCGAACCGGTCGATTCGCGCGATTTAACCAGCATATGGAGTCGCCTGCTTGGCGCGCTGGAAGAAAAAAGTCTCGCACTGCCGGCGATGCTCAGTGGCGCGCGGCTGATCGAAATCGAAGATGGCCGGGCGGTCATCCAGTTTCTCGAAGAAACCCACGCCCGCATGCTCGATCGCAACGGCAAGAAGGATGCCGTTCGCGAGGTGCTCAGCGGGCTGGTCCAGCAGCCGATCGAATTGAAAATCGAGGTGGCCGAAGCGCCGCCTCCGACTGAAATGCCGCACGAATCGTCGCCGCAGCGAACGCCGGTGCGTCATTCCGCACCCGCGCCCGCCGCGGCGCCGGTGGACAACGCGCTTCGCCTGACCCCCGAATTACGTGACCAACTCGCCACCGACCCGCTCATCGGTGCCATCATCAAAACCCTTGGCGGGGAAATTGTGAAAGTGGAATAACCTAATGCTTACCTACGCGAGCCCTTGGTGCGACGGAATACCTTGAAAAACCGTGATGCGGCCGTCGCCGGTGCATAGAACCCATGCAAGCCGAGTGCTCCTCTCTTGCTCGGTGAATTCGTGATCACCAGTAAACTGGCGTCACATTCATTTTAGAACGGTCCACCGAAGTGGCCGTCAATCACCTTTTGCTCGAAAGGAGCACCCGCCATGCATGGGCTAGCGCATTCTACCACGTTCAATCAAATCCTGGCGATCGATCTGGGGAAGTTCAACAGCGTGGTCTGTCTTTATGATGCTCAAACCGCCGAGCATCGATTCGTCGCGCTGGCGAACACGCCGCAGGCGATTCATGATCTGCTGGTCGAGCAGGCCGGCTCCGATCCATCCTCCACGCTGGTTGTGTTCGAGACCTGTGACTGCAGCGGCTGGGTCTATGACATCGCAACCGCCCTGGGTTTTGCCGTGGCGGTGGCCAATCCTTCACACGAAGCGTGGCGCTGGAAACGGGTCAAACGCAAGACCGACCGCGATGATGCGATAAAGCTGGCGCAGATGGCGGCGATGAGACAGCTGCCGACGGTGTATATGCCCTCACCGGATCAGCGGCAAAAACGCCGGCTGGTGCATCACCGCCGGGTCCTGGTCCAGCGGCAGACCGAGATCAAGAACTTCATCCGCTCGATCTTCAGCCAGCAGGGAATCGCCCTGCCCCAGGGGAACAAGTGCTGGACGGCGGCGGGGATCGCGCAGGTCGCCGAGCAATCCAAAACGCTGAGCGAATGTGAAGTGAATGAACTGTGGCGTGGACGATTACACGTGGAACTGCAACTGCTGGAGACGATCCATCAGCAGATTCTGATCCTGGACCGCCGGCTCGACGGGCTGGGCCGGGCTGATGAGAAGATCCAGCGATTACAGACCGTGCCGGGCGTAGGCCCGCGCTTGGCTGAGGCGGTGGTGGTGCACCTGGATGATCCGCATCGCTTTGCCAATGCCCGCCAGGTCAGCAGCTACGCGGGACTGGTACCCAAGCAGATCGAGAGCGGCACGATGAAACGCGTGGGGAAGATCACCCGTCGCGGGCCCAGCCTCTTGCGCGGCATGCTGGTGGAGGTGGCGTGGATGGTCTATCGCCACAACGCCTGGGCCCGCGCGTTCGTGAACAAAGTCAGTCGCGGCATGAAGCAGCGCAAGAAGATCGCGATTGTGGCATTGGCGAGGAAGCTGCTGGTGATCCTCTGGGCCATGCTGCGCGATGGCACGAGCTGGCGCGATCCGGATCAGAAGGACGGCCGGCATACGGCCGGCGGTGAAGGGTGCTCCCCTCCGGAAGACACCGGACCGAAAACGGCAGTCTCTTCTTGTGTTGGGGTGATCGGTTGATCGATTGCTCAATGAGGCGATGAATTGAAGTGAAAACGTCCCGGCGAAACATCGGCGAAAGTGCAAGGAGCGGCCTGACCTCGAATAACCAAATGCGGTCTGTTTGACCGCGCTGCAGCGAATGAGGCGAGCCGCCGCATGGGTAAATGAGACGATTCCATCAGCGAACAGGATAGGAATCGAAACTCGAATAGTCGCGTGAAGGCACCGCCGCGATGGCCGGACTCAACTGGAGAATCAAAATGTAAAAAGATCACGCTTCCGAGAAAATTAAGCTTGACTGGGGAACGGCTTCATAGT
>DASZXJ010000121.1:0-18729 GCA_035545895.1 Tepidisphaeraceae bacterium
GGTGTACAATCGCTGCATCGGCACGCGGTATTGCTCCAACAACTGCCCGTACAAGGTTCGGCGATTCAATTATTTCGACTGGCACAGCAAGGCCGAAACGAACCTGAATGGCGCCGGCAAACCGTGGATGGGGATGCCCGACTCCCAGCAATCTGAAACCGTCAATAAGATTCGCCGAATGATGTTCAATCCGGAAGTGACGGTTCGCATGCGCGGCGTTATGGAAAAATGCACCTATTGCGTCCAGCGAATTCATAACTCGAAGGATAAAACCGACATCGTCTCGGCATGCCAGCAGGCCTGTCCAACCGAGGCCATTGTTTTCGGGAATCTCAACGATCCGAACTCGCGCGTAAGCAAGCTCCATCAAAATCCGCGGTCGTATTCGGTTCTTGAAGATTTGAATACGAAGCCGCGAACCAAGCATCTGGCAAAACTAAGGAATCCAAATGAGCCGGCCGCGTGAAGGGCTGGTTCATTGAAGCAGCGATGAGCAGTTTGACAACAACTTCTGAAACGACGTATCCGGCCGACATCGATAATCGCGGCGACGATCCACGCGAGCGGCCGCTGCTGGTTTTACGCGACATGGATTTCGGCGACGTCACTCGGACAGTGACGCGCATCGCCCTGACTCCCCCGCCGCTGGCGTGGTACATCTGCTTTGGAATTTCACTCGCATTTCTCTGCCTTCTGTTTTTCACAATCGGTTATCTGCTCACGACAGGCGTCGGAGTCTGGGGCAACAATCAACCGGTTGGCTGGGCGTTTGACATCGTCAACTTCGTCTTCTGGGTGGGCATCGGCCACGCCGGTACGTTGATCAGCGCGATCTTATTCCTGCTGCGCCAAAACTGGCGTACCAGCATCAATCGCTTCGCCGAAGCAATGACGATTTTCGCGGTGATGTGCGCGGCGATTTTCCCGGGACTGCATGTCGGACGCGCCTGGCTGGCGTATTGGCTGGCACCGGTGCCGAATCAGATGGGCATGTGGCCTCAGTTTCGATCGCCTCTGCTCTGGGACGTGTTTGCCGTCGGCACTTATGCGACCGTATCGCTTCTCTTCTGGTACATCGGCATGATTCCAGACCTGGCGACGCTTCGAGACAAAGCATCAACCAAGCTAAAGCAAATCATCTACGGTCTGTTTGCCCTGGGATGGACCGGCTCCAGCCGACACTGGCATCGTTACGAGCGTGCCTACCTTTTGCTGGCCGCGCTGGCAACGCCGTTGGTTTTGTCGGTACACAGTGTTGTATCGTTCGACTTCGCAACTGCACAATTACCAGGCTGGCACACGACGATCTTCCCCCCCTACTTTGTCGCCGGAGCAGTATTCGGCGGATTTGCAATGGTAATTACCCTCGCAATACCGGCCCGCCAGTTTTTCGGCCTTAGGGACATCATCACCCTTCGTCATCTGGACAACATGGCAAAAGTGATGCTCAGCATGGGATTGGTCGTCGGATATTCCTACGGCATGGAATGGTTCACCGCATTTTATAGTGGTGTCAAAGTGGAGAAGTTTGCGTTCTTGAATCGCGCGCTCGGCCCGTATCGTTGGGCATTTTATCTGATGATGTTCTGCAATGTCGTCGCGCCTCAATTGCTCTGGAGTCGGCGATTACGTCACAACTTGTTCGTCTTGTTTTGTGTAGCGATGTGTGTGAATGTCGGCATGTGGTTTGAACGATTTGTCATCATCGTCATTTCACTGACAAGAGATTTTCTCCCATCAAGTTGGGGACACTATGTCCCCACATGGGTTGATCTGGGAATGTTCGCCGGCAGTTTCGGTTTGTTTTTCACGATGTTCCTCCTTTTCTGCCGCTTTTTGCCCATGATCGCGATGGCTGAATTGAAAACGGTCATGCCTCAAGCGCATGCACATGCTGAAAAACATCCGACCTCCCGGGACCTGCACCGGTTCGACTACCAGCCCGACGAGCATGGCGGTGTCAGCAAGGCCAAAGGAACGAGATTCTAAGGTTCATCAATGTCCGTCGAAGTTGAAAACAAACCTCTGAAACAACAGGCACTGCGAGAACCGGTATTGGCTGGCCTGATTGCTGAATTCAGCGATGTTGACAGCGTGCTGCTGGCCGCGGTTCGTGTCCGGGAGGAAGGCTATTCTCGCTGGGATGTTCATACGCCCTTCCCCGTCCACGGCATGGACCACGCGATGGGAATCCGCTCAACCCTATTGCCCTGGCTGGTTTTGATCGCGGGCTGCTGCGGCCTGTCGCTGGGGCTTTGGCTTCAGTGGTACGCCAACGTATTTGACTATCCATTTTACATCAGCGGCAAGCCGCTGGTCAGTTTGCCGGCCTGGATACCCGTTTGTTTTGAACTAACGATCCTGTTCGCTGCGTTGACCGCCGTCTTCGGAATGCTTGGCCTCAATCAATTGCCGCGACTGTACAACCCGCTGTTTACGAGCAATCGATTCCGGCGAGTGACGGATGATCGGTTTTTTGTCGTGATTGACGCATCCGATCCGCTTTTCGATCAGCAGAAGACCGAGGAAATGTTGCTTGGTCTCGGCGCATCAGCGGTTGAATGGGTGCAGGAGATCAGCAATGTCTGATCAGGGAATAAAACTTGGCTCATTGGAACCGCATGGCGAATTGCCGCGCCCGCCGTTCTTCATGATTTCGATTCTGCTGATCCTGACTGTTTCAACCTGGATTCCGCTGGTGGTGTTTGCGCGGGCACGTGTGGGCAAGAGTCCGGACCCTCGGGTCCATCTCGTTCAGGACATGGCATCGCAACCAAAATATAAAGCCCAGGATCCGAGTGACGTCTTCGCGGACGGCCGAGCGATGCGAATCCAGGTGCCGGGCACCATCGCTCGCGAACAACTTCACGATGACGATCATTTTGACCGTGGATTCACTCCAGTGCTGAATCCGACCACAAAGAAAATCGAGCCGAAATTCTTCGAAGCTTTGCCTGCAAGCGTCCCGCTCGATGAAGCACTGCTCAAGCGCGGGCAGGAGCGATTCAATATTTATTGTGCCGTTTGTCACGGTTTGGACGGCGGCGGCAACGGTCCGATCAATGCACGTGCCGCATTACATCAGGAACCGAAATGGGTTTCACCGGCCAACCTCAATAGCGATGCCGTGCGAGCGCGGCCCGATGGACACCTGTTTAACACAATTACCAACGGGATTCGAAATATGGCGGGATACGGCTCGCAAATTCCCACGCGAGACCGGTGGGCAATCGTGGCGTACGTGCGGGCGCTGCAACTGAGCCAGCACGCGCCGTCATCGGAAATCCCGGCCGATCAGTTGAACGCGATGAAGTAGTGCGACCATGGAAGAACGAACGATTAGACGTGAGCAGCTCGAACCCACCGCCGGTTTCCGCCGGATGATGCAGCTATCCCTTTGGGCTGGCGGATTTGGCCTGGCGGCGGCTGTGTTCTTTGGATATACGGCCGATTCAACGCTGCGACGCTTTTTCTTCGCGTATCTCGTCAGTTTCACCTACTTCCTCAGCATTTCGCTCGGAGCGCTCTTTTTTGTCATGCTTCAGCACTTGACCCGCGCCGGCTGGAGCGTGGGCGTGCGGCGATCGGCGGAAAACCTCGCCGCTGCCATCCCTTTACTTGCCGTTCTGGCCGCTCCCATCCTGTTGTCTGTCCTTGTTAATCCGGGCGGACTTTATCCCTGGGCTCATCACATGGCCGCCGAAGGGGGAGCCGCCGAAGAACCACTGGCGAATCGCTGGTTCTTGAATTCCGGCGTGTTCATCGTTTCCATGTTGATCTGCTTTGGGACGTGGTCATGGCTTGGAATCTGGTTCCGACGACTGTCAGTTAAACAGGACGACATGCCCGATGCGAGATTGACCATGCGGATGCAGGGCGTAGCCGCGCCCGGTATGGTGGTGCTTGCGCTGACCCTCACCATCGCGGCGATCGCCATGCTGATGTCGCTTGACCCCGAATGGTCCAGCACGATGTTTGGAGTCTATTTCTTTTCCGGGTCGGCGGTGGCGATCTTCGCAAGCCTGATTGTGATCGTCGCCATTCTTCAATCGGCCGGATACCTGACCCGCAGCATAACCATCGAACACTTTCACGACCTGGGCAAGTTTCTATTCGCGTTCGTGTTTTTCTGGGGATACATCGCGTTCAGCCAGTTCATGCTGCTCTGGTATGCAAACATTCCCGAGGAAACGGGCTGGTTTGTACGACATGGCGCCAGTTCGGTGGATATCAACGGCTGGACGGTCATCCTTCTGGTGCTTCTCGCCGGCCACCTCATCCTTCCGTTTGCCGGGCTCTTGTCGCGACACGTTAAACGAACCCGCGGAACCTTGATTTTCTGGGCAGGCTGGCTGCTGATTTTTCACTGGATTGACTTGTATTGGCTGATCATGCCTCAGTTCGACGAGCAGGTGCATGTGGGAATCGTCGATCTGGCGTGCCTGATCGGAATCGGCGGCGTGTATGTCGCGGCCGTTATCAAGATCGCGATGCAAAATGATCTTCGCCCGGTTGGTGATCCGCGGCTCGTGGAATCGCTGACCTTCGAAAATATTTGAGAAACTCATGGCTTACAACCAGGATGAAAATTCATCGTTCATCATCACCGTTGGAGCGGTGAGCGGATTCCTCGTAATCGTGATTGCCATCGGACTGCAGGCATGGTTCATGAGCGAGCAGCAATCCGAACTCGAATCGCTGTATGACAAATCCGTCAACGTCGATTTGCAGGACTTGAAGGACAAACAGCGCGCCAACCTGACCACTTACCGCTGGATCGACAAGGAAAAAGGAATTGCCGCAATGCCGATTGACCAGGCCATGAAATTGCTTGTGGCGCAAAAGAAAGATCGACCTGCCCAATGAATTGGATGCGTGACATTCTCGTGGCAATGTTGCTCGCGGCATCAATCGCGCGGGCTGATGATGCGCTGCCATCCGGGATGCGGGATGTCGGTGTGGAAGAGCATCTGGGCACGCAACTTCCTTTGGATGCCCCCCTGCTCAATGAGCGCGGACAGAAAACCACGCTGCGCGAATGCCTCCTGCCCGGCAAGCCGGCGATCCTGCAACTAAGTTATTTCGCCTGCCCCATGCTGTGCGACACGGTATCCAAGGGCATGTTGCGCTCGATGGAAGAACTCGATCTGAACATCGGGTCTGATTTCAGCGTGATCGATGTCAGCTTCGATCCTCACGACAAGCCAAACGACGCGTATCTGAAGAAAAGCAGCTTTTTGAAAATGTTTCCGCGTCCTGGCGCATCTGATGGCTGGCGATTTCTGACCGGCCCGGAGGAATCTACCCAAGCCATCGCAAATGCGTCCGGGTTCAAGTTCAAGTGGGATACCGCGAGCCAGCAGTTCTCTCACCCTGCCGTGCTGATATTGCTTTCCTCCGAAGGCAAGGTCATGCGCTATCTATATGGCGTGGAATTCCCGCGCCAAACCTTGCGACTCTCACTGGTCGAAGCATCCGAAGGCAAGATCGGCAACACGCTCGATAAGGTCCTGATGATCTGCTTTCACTACAGCCCATCGGAAGGCAAATACACACTGGCCGCGATGAACCTCATGCGAATGGCAAGTGTGGCCACCGTCGTCGTTCTGGCCTCGGTTCTAACTCGGCAATTCTTGAAGGAAAGGCGACGACAGGCGGCAGCATGAACGCGATCCTTGCGCAAAACCCCGGCGGATTCTGGATGCCTGAAAAGGTCTCGACGGTCGCAAACAGCGTCGATGGTCTCTTCGCGTTCATCTTCTGGATTACGGTTTTCTTCTTCGTTCTCATTCTTTGCCTGCTTGTGCTTTTCATCGTCAAGTATCGCTCGCATGCAGGCCGAATGCGTGCCGATCGGGCGCCGGCCCACAGCACGGCGCTGGAATTGACCTGGACCGTCATTCCCACCGTGCTGGTCCTGATGGTCTTTTATTTCGGATTCCGGGGCTTTTTGCATATGTCGGTCGTGCCGCCCAATGCCTACGAGATTCAAGTCACCGGCAGCATGTGGCACTGGGCGTTCACATATCCCAATGGCCATGTGGATGACCAATTGCATGTCCCGGTAAACGTTCCTGTGCAACTGGTTTTGACGTCAAGCGACGTGATTCACGCTTTATATCTGCCGCAGTTTCGAATCAAGAAGGACGCTGTTCCGGGTCGCTACAATCGAATGTGGCTTCAAGCCACCGAAACGGGAACGTTCGACATTTATTGCGCCGAATATTGCGGCCAGCAACATTCCCAGATGCGTGCTGTCATTGTTGTTCAGCCGCTGGACGAGTTCAGGAAGTGGCTGGACGATGCGTCTCATTGGGAAACCCATCTCTCGCCCCAGGAAGGCGGCAAGATGCTGGTCAGCACCAATGGCTGCCTCCAGTGTCACAGCATCGATGGAACGACCAAAAACGGCCCCACATTCAAGGATTTATTTGGGCGCGACGAGCCGATGAATGACGGTTCGAGTCTGCACGTGGACGAAAACTATATTCGCGAATCCCTCTACGATCCCGCCGCCAAGGTGGTTCGTGGGTTCACGGTACAAATGCAAAGTTATAAAGGCCGGCTGCGTGACCGCGATATCGATGCCGTCATCGCGTATTTCAAGTCGATCAGTAAGAACGGCCCGACGTCGTCGCCGGCTACGCAATGAGTTGTTTTTGAGGCCTGGAGTCTGAAATGTCCGCAATTGATCCGCCAATCCTGCAAGGCTTGCCCGTGGAACCGGCCCCATCCGGGCCGGACAATTATCTCACGCATCAACGAGGTTTGTTGTCCTGGATCGTCACGCTCGATCACAAGCGAATCGGCATCCTGTACATGCTGACAATTCTCACCGGATTTTTGCTCGGTGGAATTTTCGCGATCCTGCTGAGAACGATGCTTCTTTCACCAGGACCCCGTACCGCTGAACAAATGGATTTCTACAACCATATGTTCACCTTGCATGGCGCGGTGATGGTGTTCATGTTTATCATTCCCAGTACGCCGGCGATTTTGGGAAATTTCATTTTGCCGATGATGCTCGGCGCAAAGGACGTCGCATTCCCTCGGCTGAACCTGTGGAGTTTTTATCTGTTCTTCATGGGCGCGGTGCTGTTTGTTTACGTCCTGCTAAGCGGCGTCATGCATGTAGCGCTGGGCGTGCATCTGCCGGGTGGATTTGGCTTGGATACCGGCTGGACCTTTTACGCCCCCTACTCAACCACCAAGAGCATGAGCGGCGTCGTGCCAGCGGTCCTGGGCGCGTTTGTAATGGGATTCAGTTCAATCCTCACGGGCGTCAATTTCGTCGCCAGCATGCACACCTTGAGACCCAAGGGCATGCGGTGGTTTGGCATGCCTCTCTTTTTGTGGAGCCTCTACGCAACCGCGATCATTCAGATTCTCGCCACGCCGGTGCTCGGCATCACACTCGTTCTACTCGGCGCTGAAAAGTTGTTGCGGGTCGGCATTTTCGACCCCAATCTTGGCGGCGATCCGGTTCTGATGCAGCATTTTTTCTGGTTCTATTCGCACCCTGCGGTTTACATCATGATTCTGCCGGCCATGGGAATCATGAGCGAGTTGGTTTCCGTCTTCAGCCGCAAGCATATTTTTGGATACAACTTCATTGCAATGTCGTCCATTGCGATCGCCCTGCTTAGTTTTCTGGTTTGGGGACATCATATGTTCACCTCCGGCCAGTCTTCGCTGGCCAATACGATCTTCAGCCTGCTGACATTCAGCGTTTCAATTCCGTCCGCGATCAAGGTGTTTAACTGGCTTGCCACCATGTACAAAGGCGCGATCCGTCTGCAAACGCCGATGTTTTGGGCGATTGGCTTTATCCTGATCTTCACTGTCGGCGGATTGACGGGTTTATTCCTGGGCGCGCTCTCCACCGACATCCATTTTCACGACACGTACTTCGTCGTTGCACATTTCCATTATGTCATGATGGGAAGCGTATTGTTCGCTTTCATGGGCGGAATGTATTACTGGTGGCCGAAAATCACCGGAAAAATGTTCAGCGACAATTGGGGACGCATCGCCTGCGTGATGGTGTTTATTGGATTTAATCTGACGTTCTTCCCGCAGTTTGTGATGGGCGCGCAGGGCATGCCGCGCAGGTATGCAACTTATCCCGAGAAATATCAGCTCTATCACGTGCTTTCGACCATCGGCGCCTACACCATGGCTGTCGGATTGGTTTCGGTCGCGCTGAACTGGGTCCATTCATTGATGCGCGGCAAACCCGCGCCCGCCAATCCGTGGGGCGGCAATTCGCTGGAATGGCATACCTCATCCCCGCCGCCATATGACAATTTTGCGGTTCGACCGGTTTCGACCGATCCGTACGACTTCAGCAGTTGGGAATATGATCCTGCGATTGAAGGATGGGTGCAAAAACAATGAGTGAACCCGCGATACATGACCATCCGCATCTGGCGCATCACTTCGATACGCCGCAGCAGCAATACGCCTCCGCCAAACTCGGAATGTGGGTTTTTCTCGCCACCGAAATTCTCATGTTCGGCGGGTTGTTCTGCGCCTATGGAGTATATCGTTACAGTCACCCCGAAGTGTTTTCCTTTGCACACCAGGCGCTGAATCCGGTGCTTGGCGGAATCAATACCGCTGTACTGATCGCATCGAGCCTGACCATGGCGATGGCGGTCCGTTATGCGCAGCTGGGCAATAAAAAGATCATTATCGCGTGTCTCGTCGCCACTCTATTTGGCGGCGCCGGCTTCATGTGCATCAAGGCGATTGAATACGAAACGAAATGGAAGCATCACCTGTTTCCTGGCCGCTTTAACATCTTCAATGTTGAATATGCGGGAAAGGAACTGCCGCCCGAAAATCTTGAGCCGCACGAAGTTGTTGCGACAAAGCGCCCCATCCCGACCACCCAGGTTGTAGCATCATTCATCGATCCACTGGCGGGCACTCCGGATGCGGCTCGCGTCACTCCAAGTTTCATCGCACCGGTCGGCTTCAAGGAAGCTTACATCGAACCAACTCGGGAAGAATTGTCACTGAGCGACCTCAGCAAGTTTGATCGCGAACGAATCAACACCTTCTTCAGCATTTATTTTCTGATGACGGGCCTGCATGGCTTGCATGTATTGATCGGCATGGCCCTGATTACTTGGATCGCGATTCGTGCCGCTCGAAATGAATTCGGACCCAGTTACTTCACGCCCGTCGATATGGTCGGTCTCTATTGGCACCTGGTCGATATCATCTGGATTTTCCTGTTCCCGCTTCTATATCTGATTCACTGATTGCCTTATTGTGCCGCACGAACGAAGGATTCTTAAATGTCTCAATCAACAGCATCCAACCCCAGCAGTCACGAAATCGCCCATCCAGTGCCGTTGGGTGTTTTATTCGCGACGTTCGGCGCGCTGATGGCTTTGACCGTCATCACCGTCATGGCCACGTGGGTTGATCTGGGAATGATGAATATCTGGCTGGCGCTGTTCATCGCAGCGATCAAGGTGACGCTGGTCGCCCTTTATTTCATGCACCTGCGGTGGGACAACCGATTTAACGCGATCATTTTCATCGCCGCCCTTTTCTTTGTCGCCATTTTCATCGGTATCACGGTGCTGGATACCCGCGAATATAAGGTGAATTACAATCCGCCCCAGTCAACGGTAGCTCCTTAACAATTGTTTAAGCGGGTTGTGCTTCGAGTGAATGAAGTGACTTCATTGCCTCGTCAACGAGGTCGGCTGCGCGCATCGTGCTGAGACGCAACTCGGCGATCCCAATTCCCAGCGACGCCAGGCCGGTCTTTGTGAGGTCGGCAAATTGCTGGCTGGCCAATTGCTTCTCGATTCTGGCTGCAAGTTCAATTGCCGCACGGGGTTCTTCGTCGGGCGCGAGCACAATGAAATGCGGCGTGTCGGCGCGGAACAGTTCCTGGTGTTCCCCGCATACGCTTTCCAGAAGTTCCGCCACGCGCTTGGTCACTTTGTCCCCCGGGTTTTCGATTCGGATTTCGACGACGATGCATACGAGAGGCGCGTTTTTCCGCCTCGCCAGTGCAATCAATGTCGAAAGCCGTTCAAACATGTGGCCTTGGTTTGCAAAGCCGGTCAACGGATCAACTCGCAATTTGGGTGCGGGCGGCAACTCCGGCGACGGCTTTGGAAGTTTTGGTGTTTGTAGGGTTGGCACAGTGGCGGGCTGGGGAAATCCCTCGACTTTTCGAATGAGCCCGACCAATTCGTTCACCTGCGTGACCACGGCTTCGATGTCATCCGCCTGTTTGATCGACGCTTCCGCCTTTCCGGCGGCGGCCGTGATCTGCGGGAACCCATACCCACCCGCCGCCCCTTTCATCTGATGAACCGTATGAGCCAGCTTGGCGAAATCCCGGTCGCGAAGCTGGTTTTGAATGTCTTCGATTCTTTGAGGCAGACGTGAAATAAATCGATCCAGCACCCCCTTGAGGGTTTGATTGTTCGCCAGGCTGCTGGTCAGTTTCTCGATGTTTTCGTTAGCGGAGATTTCCGAGTGGGGCTCGGCATGGTCCGCCGCCGCTTTAAGAAACTTGGCGAAAACCACCGCCATGAGATCTGTGCGAACGGGCTTGGCAAGGTATTCATCGCACCCCGCTTCGATGCAGCGGGCGCGGTCGTCCGCCATTGCATTGGCGGTAAGCGCCACAATCGGAGCCCGATATCCTTTCTGTCGAAGCGTGCGTGTTGCCGTGTAGCCGTCCATCGTGGGCATTTGCATGTCCATGAGGATCAGGTCGTAATTATCGTTAATCGCTTTGTCGATCGCCAGTTGGCCATTGGCGACAACGGTTGCATCCAGACCGATGTTGCGCAGCAGAAGTGAAATCAGATGTTGATTATCCTCACCGTCTTCGGCCACAAGAACACGACCGCTGAATCGTACGGCCGGTTTGGCTTGAGGCGCGGGATCACTCGTGAGGTCCGCTTCATCGAGCGCGGGCAGCATCCGAACGCCGCCCAGCGGCCCGGAGTCAACCCACACCGAGAAACACGTGCCTTGAGACAACCGCGATTGAACCGATATATCCCCGCCCAGCAACTGAGCAAGCCGTTTGCTGATCACCAGTCCAAGTCCGGTTCCACCAAAGCGGCGGGTCGTGGAATTGTCAGCCTGGCTGAACGGTTTGAATAACCCCGCAATCTGATCCGGCGCCATCCCAATGCCCGTATCGATGATGTCCAGGTGCAATGTGCTGCTGATCAATTTGTCATGACAGGAAACGCGGATGTAGACACCGCCAGTGCTGGTGAATTTCACCGCATTGCCGATCAGGTTGACCAGAATCTGCTTGAGACGCATGGGGTCAGTCTGGATTTCCTTGGGGACAGGTCCATCGACAACAACCTTGAAATTCAATGATTTTTGAATGGCCTTGACGCGGGTTAGAGCGACCACATCGCAAAGGAGTTGCCGTAAATCGCAGCGAATGATCTCGGTTGCGTACTTGTTGGCTTCAATTTTCGAAATATCGAGCACGTCGTTGATCAACCCGAGCAGGTGTTCGCCGTTGCGGCGAATGACCTGGGCAAAACGGGCTCGCTCGGCAAGAGGTTGCGCGGGATCGCCCAACAGGTCGGCGTAACCGAGAATCGCGCTCATCGGCGTGCGAATTTCGTGGCTCATGTTCGCCAGGAATGCGCTTTTGGCCTGGTTCGCGGCGTCGGCGGCGCGCTTGGCTTCCTCGGCGGCTTGTTCAACGAGTTTGCTTTGCGTGATTTGTTCGTGGGCGACAACAATGCGCGTCTTGCTGTTTCCAGGAAAGCGGGAAATGCGGCAAAGGAACCAGCGCATCGATTTACCCGCTTTTCCGCTGTACTGCGCAAGCGTTTCGCTGTTCTGGCCGGTCGCAAGGTGACGAATTCCTTCGGCTATCGCGCCGACCCCTTCCACACTCTTGCCGCTCAATGTATCGCATATCTGCAGGTAATTCGCGCCGACTTTTGCGCGCGGAAGAATTGCGTCATCCTCCGGCGCACATTGGGCCCAGGCGTGATTGACCGCAAGAATCTTTCCCGTGCTATCAAGAACAGCTATTTGCGTGGACAGCGCGTCGAGGGTGGAGCGCGCAAACCATTCCAATTCGCCAAGCTCAGCAGCACGCTTTCGTGCGCGCGCAGCGCGGCTTCGAACGGTCATCAATGCTGCAAATCCCAGCACAAACTGGGCAACCAGCAAGCCTATCAAATAGATAATCGTCTGGTCCTGCAATCGCACTCCGGACGTACCGCTCCTCAAAACAGCGCACACCCGTATCAAATTCGGCCCGGCGAGCCTGTCAGTTAAGTTGCGATTGCCAGCGTCTGATAAGGTATTGCCCTGTTGAAGGGGTTCAAGCATGCATAATTCCTTCGATCTTGCTTTCATTCGACCGCGAAATCGTGAAACTCCTGTGGAATGGCGGCATGATTATGCTGGTCGTTCACGTTATCCTTCTGGCGGAGCGCGGAGCCGTTACTCAATGAAGTGGGTTGCCCTCGAAATACTAGAGAACCGTTGTCTGCTCAGTTCTGCCTACGACCTGATTGGATTGACGGCGTTGCGTCATGATTTGTCTCTTTCCAGCATTGACGGCAGCGGTGTGTCGGTTGTGGTCATCGATACCGGCCTGGACACGACCAACCCGCTCATTGCCCCAAATTACGTAACCGGCGCGAACATCGCCACCGGCGGAAACTCGCCAACCGTTGTCGATCCGCATGGAACGCATGTCGCCGGCATCATTGGTTCGCTGCCTGATGCTTCGCGCGGCTACGACGGAGGCGTCGCGCCGAAAGTCGGCCTGATCGCGCTCAACGTCTTCACAAAAGACTCCAGCGGCAACGTATCGGCCAGTAACCGCAACATCGAAAAAGCGCTGCAATGGGTCATCACCAATCGCGCCAAGTACCATATCGTCGCGGTCAATATGTCTCTGGGAGCGGGCATTTACACATCGCCAAACGATGTCCAAGGTGTTGTCTACGGCGATGAAATTCAGACTCTACAGTCATCCGGCGTCACAATCGTATCAGCCGCGGGCAACTCATATGGTGTGATTCAGGACCCCTCGACCGGCCAACTGCTCAACGCCCAATTTCCGAATTCCGCGGCACCGGGCATTATCAGCACGCTTGATGTTGGCGCAGTCTGGGATGCCAACGAAGGCGGGCCCTATGTCTGGGGAAGCGGCAGCATCGATCTTTCAACACAAGCCGACCAGGTAACGAGTTTCAGCCAGCGTCCCCCCACCAGCATCGGCAATGGAATCATGGCGCCGGGTGCGATCATCACCAGCACATTTCCCGGAAACCAACTGCAACAGGAACAAGGCACGAGCCAGGCAGCGCCGATGGTGACCGGTGCGGTCGCGTTGATGCAGGACGCCGCGCTCACGTTTGGCGGAAGACTTCTCGCCCCGGCCGAAGTGCGAAGCATATTATTAAACCCGCTCTTCAGCGATTCGATCACAGACAACAGCCCCAATGAAGCCGTCTGGGTCGATTCGAACAACAACGGCCAGTTGGACAACGGCGAAGTCAGCAGCCTTGCAACCACCGGCCTGAACTATCCGCGTCTGGACATTTACAAAGCGATCAAACAAGTCCGCGCCATGTTTACCGGCGGCAGCGCCAATCCATCCGATCCGAACGGCACTCTGGCTGGTGCAATCATCGGTCCTAATTTGAATGGCTCTCCAGTCGATGGGCTTCAGGGTGTTCTTGGCTCGGATGGCTCGGTCAATGTCGGCTCGGACGACATTGACATGTACGCGTTTTCCGTCAGCTCCGCGGGCGCCGTAACGATCCAGACCGGACCGGATACTTCCAACGTAAAGAACTTCGATTCCTATCTGCGTTTGTTCGATTCTTCCGGCAATCAACTCACAGCCGATGACAATTCCGCGGGCAGTGGTTTTTCAAAGATAACCGTTTCATTGGCCACCGGTGTCTATTATGTCGGCGTCAGCGGAGCGGGGAACACAACCTATAACCCAAGCACCGATGCCGGCGCCAAAGCCGGTGCAACCGGCAATTTCGTCATCAGCTTCAGCCTTTCAAACGTCGATCCCAACGGCCTGATCGCCGGCGCCGTCAATGTCAATCTCTCCGTCGCAGGCGACACGACTCAAACCTTCGATGGGCTGATCGGCGCGGATTTTGGCAAACTCGTCGGCGTGTCCGATGTCGATCTGTTTAAAATCATCGCGCCAGATAATGGCCGCCTGCTCGTCGATATCGATACGCCTCTTCCCAATCCGTATGTCGATTCTTACCTGCGTGTATTCGATTCCAACGGCAATTCACTCGGCTCGAATGACAATAGTTTTGCGGTGGATGCGCAAGGCAATCAAACCGAAGTGACGGATGGAACAGCCTTTTACGATTATGACGCAACATCCGCTGCGATCATCGGGCACACGGCTGATGCGTTCCTCATAGGGAACGTGACGCGCGGCAGCACTTATTACATCGGCGTGTCAGACACAATCAATCGCACGTATGATCCGACAACGCTGAACGGCCGCACAACCGGTGGAACCGGCGGCTATTACAAAATCTTTGTTACTTTCGCGAATAACGATCAAAACGGCTCGCTGCCCCAGGCCGATGCTTTGACGATTCCAACCGCTCATTTCAACGGCACGCTGGGAAGCGACGGCGCAACCGATGTCGGCGATCACGATGTCGATCTGTATGCCATCCGTCCAAACAAGGATGGCATTCTCGATATCCGCGTCGATTCCTACGCCCTTTCCGGCAATTCCAACCCGGCCAACACGGTTCTTCGACTTTTCGACGGTTATGGCACAGTCTGGGCGTCCAGCGATGATGCCAACGGCGCCGATCCTGAAATCAAAATCAGCGTTCCCAAAAATCGAACCTATTACGTCGGCGTCAGCGGCTTTGGAAACGGCAGCTATGATCCCAACGTCCTGGGCAGCGGTTCGCCCGGCGCGGTGGGTGATTATCAACTCAATATCAATTTGCTTTCCAAAGCCCTCTTACCCACGCTATGGGACGACCAGATCGGCGCCGCCAGCATCAAGTCAATTTCGATCGGTTCAAAGATCACCGCCAATCTTGGCTCGGATGACAGCGGACTGGTTCGCGGCGCGACGGACGTTGATCTATATAAATTCATCGCACCCAGCAGCGGACCGATCGAAATTCGCGGCAAGGCGGCCGGGTCATTCGGAGCCAACACATTTCTACGCGTTTTCAATTCCGCTGGAACACAACTTGCCTTTAACGATAACTCCGCGGTGAACACCGTTGACAGCCGCTTGCAGGTCAGCGTCGCGGCTGGACAAACCTACTACATCGGCGTCAATGGCGCTGGCGCAACCCCCACCGCCTACAACCCCGTTGCCGGAACGGGCGCTACCGCGGGCAGCACTGGCGATTATTCATTGAGCCTCGACGGATTGTTCGCATATGTCTCTGCGGGAAGACTTCGTATAAATGGCGGCAGTGGAAACGACCAAATCAACGTCTCGCTGGTCAGCGGGAAATATCGCGTTTCGAAAAATGTATCGACCGTCAGCTTCTCGGCAACAGGCATCAAGGGAATCTCCATCGCCGGCGGAGATGGCAACGATTACATCTGGCTGACCTCCGTCACTTTGGGCGTTTCAATGGACGGAGGCGCGGGCAATGACACGCTGAAAGGCGGAAACGGCAACGATGCAATGACCGGTGGCAGCGGCGTCGATCGCATATCCGCCGGTGCCGGAAATGACTTCATCTTCGCCAACGACTCTCTCCGCGATTTTCTCGACGGCGGACCCGGGACTGATTCGGGACGTTATGACAATATCGACTCCTTTGGCTCCATCGAAGTGAGGCTGAGCTGATTGCCCGCTATAATCTCCCCGCTTGAATACCGTTGCCATTAAACGCGTTCCCGAATTGATGAGCCCTGCGGGCGATTGGGACGCCATGCGCGCCGCAGTCGCCAATGGCGCCAACGCCGTCTATTTCGGCCTGGATAATTTCAACGCCCGTCATCGCGCAACCAATTTCGCGCTTGAACAACTTGATTCGGTAATGAAATACCTGCACGACCATAACGTGAAGGGCTTTCTCACGTTCAACACGCTGATCTTTTCCGATGAATTGCCCAGTGCGGTCGATTACATCAAACAGATCGCTTCAGCGGGCGTCGATGCGGTCATCGTGCAGGATCTCGGCCTGGCCAGATTGATCCATGAAATGGTTCCGACGTTGCCGATCCACGGCTCAACGCAAATGACGTTGACCGAGCCACGCGGCATCGACTTCGTCAAACAGCTTGGGGTGCAACGGATCGTTCTGGCGCGAGAGCTTTCCATCGAGGACATTCGCCGGATTGCCGGTGCAACGACAATGGACCTTGAAGTGTTTGTGCATGGCGCGCTCTGCGTCGCATATTCCGGGCAATGTCTCACCAGCGAATCGCTGGGCGGGAGAAGCGCCAATCGCGGACAATGCGCGCAGGCTTGTCGCTTGCCGTACGATCTTCTCGTCGATGGACAAATAAAGGATCTGGGCGAAAAGGCTTACCTGCTCAGTCCCCAGGATTTGGCTGCGTATGAGCTCGTCGGCGAATTGACCGATCTCGGCATCGCGTGTTTGAAAATCGAAGGCCGCCTGAAAAGCGCCCACTACGTCGCAGCCACCACCCAAACCTACCGGCAGGCCATCGACCAAGCCGCCCAGGGGCAGCGCTTTCAAATTCAGCCGCAACAACGAACTGATCTTGAACAAACCTTCTCCCGCGGATTTACGCACGGGTTTCTGTCGGGCGTCAATCATCAACAGCTCGTCTCGGCTCGATTCCCAAAATCGCGCGGAGTTCGCGTCGGAACCATCAAGCAGGTGCTTCCGAAAAGTTTGCTGGTTGCAACACAAGGCAACGCATCGCTCCGGCCCGGCGATGGGCTTGTGTTCGATGAAGGACATCCCGAACAGGATGAGCAAGGCGGGCGAATCTTTGTCGTCAATCGTCGCGGCAATAACCTGATCGAAATCGAACTTGGCCGGGGCGATGTCAATCTCTCCGCCATCGCGGTCAGCGCAATTGTATGGAAGACCGATGATCCTGCCCTTCGTAAACGCCTTGAACATTCTTATTCGCGCGAAGGAGTGGCAAACCGCATTCCGCTGGATGTTCACGTGCGCGCGATTACTGCCCAGCCATTGTCGATTGCTTTCACCGATGAAATTGGCAGCGAATCCATCGTGTCCGATCAACCCTTGGATGCCGCTCAGAAGTTTCCAGTGAGCGAAGCCCTTTTACGCGAGCAGCTCGGACGCCTCGGTGATACGCCTTACGAATTGCGAAAGCTGACACTGGAAACATCCGGCAGCCCAATGGTCCCTAAATCACTTTTGAACGATCTTCGCAGACAGGCGGTTGCAAAGTTGCTTCAATCGCGCGCTCAAGGCCTGGTCCGTTCCATCCAGTCTGAAAATGTCCTGGATCATCTTCGCGCTGCGTTATCCGTCGCGCCAGCGAAACCCGATCCGAGCCTTTACGTTCTCGTGCGTTCGCCGCGGCAGCTTCAAGCGGTTTTGGAATGGAACAGCCCGCTTCGGCCTTCGATGGTCTATTGCGATTTCGAGGACATTCGACTCTACAAGGAGGCCGTCGCGATGGCGCAAGCGTCGAGCATGCCCATCGGCCTGGCGACGCTTCGAGTGATTAAACCTCACGAAGAAGGGTTGCTAAAGCAAATTCTCGACTGCAACCCAGACGCCTTGCTCGTACGGAATCTCGCAGCCGTTGGATTTTACCGTCAGCATTCGCCACACATTCCTCAGATCGGAGATTACTCGCTGAATATTGCCAACGAATTGACTGCGCAGGTCTTAGGCCTGGCTCGCATGGTCCCCAGCTACGATCTGAACTGGCGGCAGCTCAAAGCCATGCTCGCGCATTTTGATCCATCGCGATTTGAATGCGTCATTCACCAGCACATGCCCATGTTTCATATGGAACATTGCGTCTTTGCCCACACGCTTTCCTACGGCAAGGACTATCGCGATTGCGGCCGACCCTGCGAAACGCATCGGGTCGATCTTCGCGACCGCGTGGGCCAGCCTCATCCGCTCATACCCGACGTGGGATGCAGAAACACTGTCTTCAACGCGCAGGCCCAATCGGGCGCCGAATTCATCCCGAAAATGCGTGATCTCGGCATCGCGCATTTTCGCGTGGAACTCTTGCGAGAATCAGCCAACGATGTCGCGCCCCTGCTGGATCGTTACGCCGACATCATCGCCGGCCGAACGAATCCGCAAGTCGCCATGCGCTCCCTACGAGTATTGAACCAACTCGGTGTAACCAGCGGAACGCTGGAAAGGGAATAAACAACTCCGGCGCATTGCGAGCCAAAGTCTCGCAGGCCGACGCAAAGACCAGATGCCGCCTACGCTCACGTATAACAACATCAGCCCCCTCTTCACGCGAAGATGAGGATTGAAACACAGAGTCACTCCGTCTCGTTCATGACCACTTTGCCGGATCAAGTAAAGGTTAGCGTCACCCTTAATTCGCCCAACTGAGAGGCAAATGAGTCTGAATCTCATTCCCCGGCGATATTTTCTTGAAATCATCCGCATTTATTCTTGCTTCCCGGCGTTGAACGAACTACGTTATCGACACAAGCCGGCATGGGACGCTGGCTGCTCACAGTTCTTTCGGGGAAGGGTGGAAAACATGATTCGCCGCGCTCGCCGCTGGGGGGCTGTT
>DASZXJ010000122.1:0-35331 GCA_035545895.1 Tepidisphaeraceae bacterium
CGACAACCCTTCCATCCGTCCAAACGATCCCGTCGCCGCGATCGGGAAGACCGCCTCGGCGATCAGCGCCTCGATCATCAGCCACGGGATCGTACGGATCTCTGCCTGGCTGAGCAGCATGACCTCATCATAGCCGCGAAGGAACCGCTTGAAACGGCTTTCATCGAGGTAATCCGGCCATTTGCGGACATCATCCTCGCCGCCGATGATCGAAAATTGAAGCACGCCGTTGGCGATATCCACCACCCGCGGCAACAGCCGGGCTGAGTCATAATCGATGACCGCGACCACGTGATTGTCGCGATAAAGCATGTTCCCGGGATGCCAATCGGCATGAACGATCTGCCGGGGCCAATTTTCAATCCCCAGCGCCTCCACCGAGTCGGCGGCGTGCTTGTAGCTTCTCAGCAGAAAGTCGAGCATCGGCTCGTATTCCTTCGAGCCGGTCCCCGATTTGGTGAGAATGTCGGGGATCGCGCGAAGTCCGATCTCCACCGACGGGGCAAGATGGTAACTCCCGCTGGCTGTGGGATAATCGGACTTAAATGCTTCCAGAAGCTTATGAAACAGACCCAGTACACGTCCGGCGTCGAAGGTGGATTCGAGGGTTTGCGGATAACCCTGCCCGGGGATGTATTCGAACAGCTCATACACCCCGCCTCGCCATTGGAGCATCGAGTTGTTTTCCTTGCGCGTCCCGATCAGGTGTGGCAACGGAAACTGCTTGGCGGCCAGATGCAGTTGAAGCGCGTGACAAAACGCAACCTTGAATGGATCGTCCTTGCCGCGGGCGCGGCGTTTCATCAGGTATTTTCCCGACTCAGCGACGATCAGCAGCTTGGGCGCTTTTCGCGAGCCGCGTGGAAACTCGGTGATCGTATCCACCACGCCGATGTCATAATGGGAAAGCACGCAGCACAGTTCCTCGGTGCTGAACCGCTCGCGCTGCCCGGTCGTACGAGTCTGGTGGGTTCCGGATGAGGTCGTCTGGCTGGCGACAGGATTCGATTCCATGCTCGGGCAAGAGCGTAAATCAATCCAGCCAAGGTGACAAGACGGACGCCGTTATCGGGCGGAGATTTCAATGAATAAAGATTAGATGGACGCTCGCCCCGCCGACAGCAAAGTCAGGGGCTGACTTCGCGCCGCATGCGCTGCAGGCCAAAGGCTGGCAAGGATCGACACCGCCATGATCGTCGCGGCACCGATCAGAATAGGAACAAACGGAACAACCAGAGGCGGCTCGTATCCAAAGAAAACGCCCCACGCGTGATGGGCATCGAGTTCCAGATGAAACCCTGACATCAGACCCAGGATGATTCCAGCCAAGCCGAGCAAAATTGCTTCGGCAAGGATCAATCGGAGGATTTGTCCTCGCGTGGCGCCGATGCTTCGCAGCACACCAAGGTGCCATCGCCTGCTTCGGACACTGGCCATGATGGTATTGGTCACGCCGACCGATGCGACCGCCATCGCTGCATACGCGATCGTGCTCGCCAGTTGCAGCAGCCGTGAGAAGATTTGCTGGATCATGAACTTCACCTGCCGCACATCGCCGACATCCAACCCCTTGCCGCGCATGGTGGTTTTGAATTGCGTGATGAGTTGCGACTTTTCAACGTCGCCTTTCAGATTGGCGGCAAACAGGTGAATGCGTTCGACACCGAAATAAGTCTTCGCATCTTCCAATGTTCCGAAGAGACTCGCCGCGGTACGCTGATCGAATTGCAGGCTCAGGTCGTGTGTGCTGGTGATGACGTCGATTCCCGGCGACCAGACCACGCCGGCGATTGTGAAATCGACCACGCCCTGGTTGGTCTTCAGTGGCAATTTGTCATTGACGCCAAGCCCTCGGAGCTGTTTGTATTCCTGCGTGACGATCACGTGTCTGCCGAGCTTGAGCATGCGTTTGGCATCTTCGGGATTGCCGTCGCGCCAGTCGAGGTCCAGCATGGTCAGCGCCTGGTCCGGATCGATGCCGAAGAACATCGTTGCGTCAGGAACGAGGGCTGCTCCGGCGATACCGAACACGCTCACGCCAAATTCCGGCGATGCCATGGCAATGGGCGACAGCCCGCCCGGTCGAATCTCCGGCAGTTCAGCCAGCTTTTTCTGATCGGCAGCATCCAGCCCAAGATACGAATAGATAAACGCATCGGGAAAATGATCGGGCAATTTCCACCCCGCGATGGCGGTGGTTCCCTGGGTTTGCGTAACGATCAGAACCGCCAATCCGACCATCAGCGCTGCTGCCGCGCCCGCGCTGCGCCAGGTACTGCGGCTAAGCTGCTGACGCAACAGCGCCAGCCGCAATCCAAACACTTTCGCCAGCACCGGGCCGATCAATCGTTCGATTCCGTTCACCAGCACCGGCGACACGAGAAACCATCCGACCATGACCGTTGGCACACCCAGTATGCAGTGAAGATAGAACACGACATTGCGATTCGCGCCGCTCCAAAGCACCAGCGGATCGACGCAAAGCATGAGCAATCCCACGATCAGACTGAAATGGATTCCCCGGTTGGGTGTTGCGCTGGACAAAGGCGTCATCGCTTCAAGCGGGCTGGCGCGCATCGCACCCAGCGCGGGCAGGAAACTGGCTGCCAGCGCCGTCACCAGCGAACCAATCGCTGCATAGATCGCTCCCCCAATATTGACGACTCCACCGGCAGTGAACAGGAAATCAAATTGCCATGCCAGCAACTTGATCCACAAAACGCCGAGCGGAATCCCGATGATGATGCCAAGACAGGCGAGAAAAATGGCTTCGCTCACAACCAGCCATCCCAATTGGGATCGTACCGCGCCGACCGCGCGGAGCATCGCCAGCGTTCGTTGCCGTTCGGAGACGCCCATCGAAAGGGACGAGAAAATGATGAACATCGCCGCCAGCATCGCCACCGATCCGCCGAAATAGCTCACCACTTCCAGGCCCTGCAGGTTTTTATCCATGTCGCGATGCGTCTGACTCGACAGGCGAAGTCGCAGGTCCGGTTCGATGGCCGGCAATTTCACGCTCCAGCGGTCGTAAAACGCCTGTGGATCAGTGCCAGTGCGAAACTGAATCAGCACCCGGCTGACCTGGTCGGATTGCTGGGGCAGCATGAATTCCTGCAATGTCTTCAGCGGCAGGTAAATCGTCTGCATGGCTGCGGCGAGGATATTCGGCTTGTGCACCACGCCGATGATTCGCAATTTCAATTGGCGATCGATCGCGGGCAAAATAAATTCATCTCCGATTTTGGCTTGCAAGCGTTCCATCGCGACCTGATCGATCACCGCGTCGTTCGATTGTGGATTTTCAAACCAGTGGCCTTGCTCCATGCGCAGGCCCTGCACGTTGTCGGCTTCAGGACGTTGCAACCCGATGACCTGCGCGAGACCTCCGGCCGGCGTTCCGTCGAGCTTCAACAGGCTGCTGCTCAGTTCCAGCCGGCCATCGGCAAAGAGAACATCCGGGTCTTTTTCCAACGCTTCGATGACGGCATGGCCGATGCCGCCTCGCAAGTTTTGGTTTCGGGTGATCTGCGCATCGGTGCTGCCGATGAAGATCGATATGCCGCGATGAGCCGCCGCTTGCGCCGATGCATAGCCGCTGGTCACGGCGACAATCAGGCTGACCGACAGCGCGATGGCGGCAACGGTCAGCGTCATGCGCACCTTGTGCGTTCGAACGTTCGCCAGCGCGAGTTTGAAGATCAACTTCATTGGAGTTTCAGTTGTTTTTCAGGGCTTCCTGATATCGGATCGCCAGCGCTTCGGCATCGATGCCTTCGGTGGCGAAGCGCGTCACCAGTTTTCCATCCTTCAGGATCGCAACTTCGCTCGCCCAGACAGCCACGGAAGGTTCATGTGTCACCATCAAGATTGTGCGATGTTGTTCCGTGCAGAGTTTGTGAAGCAGTTCGCAGACGCTTTGACTATTAGCAGAATCAAGGTTTCCGGTGGGCTCGTCCGCCAAAATGACAGCCGGATCAGTAATGAGCGCTCGACCGATGGCGATGCGCTGTTGTTCACCGCCACTGAGCGCATCGGGGCGGTGGGTGCGTCGTTCGAGCAATCCCAGTTGAGCGAGCAGCGAATCGGATTTGGCGACAATCTGTTCGTCGCTCGTTCCATCGAGTAATAAGGGCAATCGCAGGTTTTCCTCGGCTGACAGCGTGGGAATGAGGTTGAACGCCTGAAAAATCAAACCGATCTGATGTCGTCGAAACAGAGTGAGCTGGCGGTCGTTCATCTTCGACAGGTCTGTATCGTTGATCAGCACCTGTCCGTCATCGGGATTGGTCAGGCCCGCCATCAGGTGCAGCAAAGTGCTTTTACCCGATCCACTGGCACCCATGATCGCCAGGAAGTTGCCTTGCTCGACCGTTAGAGAAATCCCAGCCAGGGCCTGGATCCATCGATCCCCCTGTCGGAATTTCTTTCGAACATCTTTGACAATCAATGGATGCATGATTTCCCGCCGCTCGAACTATAGTCGGCATGATGTCCAGCTCAAAACGGCGGAGGACGTCGGAAGGGATTCCATTCAAACAACTTCACCCATTGCGGGCTGCGGATCAGCAGCAATCCCATGGCTGCACCGCCCAGATGAGAGGCGGCCCCGCCGTAATGGATCACGCTGATTCCGCCCGGAACGGGCGTTGCAGCCGCGGCGTATGTGAAGACCGCCCAGATCGTCAACGCGATCATGATCCACGCCAGCGTGCGAAGTTTGATCGGCACCGCGCCGTAAATCAGCGTCTTTGTATTGGGCGCGATGTGCGCTGCCCCGACCAGCACGCCAGTCACCGGGCCGGCTGAGCTATATAATGGAACCCAAGCATCCATCAGCAGATGCTTTGTGCCCCATAGCGCCAGATAGGCAAGGAGGGTGCCCATTCCGCAGAGTACGAAGAAGATCAGGAACTTCCGCGAGCCGTAATGAGATTCAAGAACCGGTCCGAAGAAATGCAGGCCTGCAACGTTCACCAGAAGCTGCATCGCCGCCACATGCGCGAATGGCCAGGAAAAACAGCGCCACAAATCCATTCGATAAAACGCCAGTTCCACGGAAAACTGGCAAAGCCCAACAAAAGGCGGGCACGGCGCGAAAGAGAGGCCGCCGATATTGGGCTCGGTATAAAGAGCTCCAAATCGAACGAATATCCGATCGATCAGAAACAGCGATACAATGATCAGCACCAGCCGGGTGGTGACCGATTCCAGATGAATTCGTCCAAAGCTCGAACGGCTGGGCGGGCGAGTAAGATCACGGTCCGAAAGTATCATCTGTTCAAGAGTGTAAGATTTCGCCCAAAAGTGCACAAACTTCGCGGGTTTTACACATAATGATGTGCAAATCATCGAATGAATCGGAAAACGCAACGCCCGAAGTCGTGGCTTAGGCAATCGCCACTTCTTTGCCGGACTCGGTTGAACCGTAGACGCCATCCAGAATCTTCTGGATCATCAGACCGTGTTCGCCGGATGATTCATTTTCGCGTCCATCGCGGCAGACTTCGACGAAGTGCTTCATCTTGTATTCCCAGTAATCGGTCTTGGGAATGAAAGCAGGCGTCATGTTCATCATGTACCCGCCGTGGTCGGTGAAGATCTTGCAATCGTTCCATTCCGCCCCACCATTTTCGCCGAACACATGGATGTTCCAGATGTCCTTTTCAATGTGCGAGACAAACGATGTTTCGACGGTGAGCATCGCGCCGGTTTCGAATCGCACCATGCCGACCGCCAGGTCTTCGACGTTGTAAGTCTTGGCATCCCAGTTGGGCCATGGACAAGCCACCGCGGATGGCTTATTGCCGAAATAAGTCCATGTATTGCCGGTGACGGTGACCGGCTTGGGCGAGCCCATGAGGTAATGCGCGGTTTCGATGACATGCACGCCGATGTCGATCATCGGTCCACCGCCCTGCAGTTCCTTGCGGCCGAACACACCCCAGTTGGGAATTCCCCGGCGGCGAAGCCACTGAGCCCGCACATACAAAACCTTCCCAAATGATCCGCTGGATATCTGGTCGCGAATCAGCTTGGTGCGCGGATCGAAGCGAAATTGAAATCCGATCACCAGTTGCTTGTTGGCGCGCCTGGATGCTTCAAGCATGGCCTGTGCGCCGGACACGGTCATGGCCATCGGCTTTTCGACCATCACGTGCTTGCCCGCTTCAAATGAAGCGATGGTCGTCGGCGCATGCAGCGCATTGGGCGTGCAAATATCGACCGCGTCCAGTTCGGTTTCCTTGTTCAGCATCTCCTGGTAGTCGGTGTAAATGCGGGCGATTCCATATTTCTGACGCGCGATATCCAGTGTGGCCTGGCTGACGTCCGATGCGCAAACGATCTCGACGCCGCCCACCTTTTGGAGATTGTCCATGTGCGTTCGCGCAATGGCGCCAGCGCCGATGAATCCAACCTTAAACGTTTTAGCCGGTTCTTTTGCCATGACGAACAACCTTACGGAATAACCACCGCATCGGGATATCGCGCAGCGTATCGAGCTTTCAGCGCCTGCGCCTGTGGATACGAACCCAATGGCCCGACCATCACAATGTAATGGCCCTTTGTATCACTCTGCCGATTGGCCATCACACCTTCGCGGCGAAGCGTGGCGACGGCGCTCTCGGCAGGCTGGGCGCTGCCAAATGTCGCGAGTTGAACCGAGAAGCCGCGAATGCCCTTGTGCTCGTGCGCCCGCTGGGCAGGCACGGTGCCGGAGTATTCCTGTTCGACACGGGCGAAGATCTCATCCGCCTGTGAGAAATGCCCCATGCGCTGATGACATAGACCGAGTCGATAGAGAACCCAGCATTTCACATCGGCGTTTTCAAGTTTGTCGAAAGCAACGCTCCATTCGCTGATGGCACTGTTATAGTCGTCCTGAAAATAGGCGACGTTTGCGAGGCTGGTATGGATGTAGGCTTCTAATCGCGGCGACGGGTTGTGTCGAAGTGCTTGCAGGTATGTCTCGCGAGCCGATTGCAGGGCGTCGCGCGCCTGGGTCTTGTTGGCGACCGCCTTTTGCTCCAAGGCCCGGCCTTTGAGATACAGCGCTTCGGCGCTGCCGGGACCCTGCGGCGTGTGCTGGAGAAACGCATCCGCCTTGGCCAAGGCCTGGTCATATTGCTTGGCTTCCAGGGAGGCAAAACCCTCATGAAGTTCCGCTTTGGAGCGGCTGTTATCCGCGCAGCCGACCGCGATGAACAACAGCCCGCAAATCAATCCGAGATTTGAGTTTCGCATCCTTGCCTCTTGCGTATAAGATTTTCAACAAAGGACCGGAACTGCTCCATGCTTGTTGAATCGCTATATACAAACGCGTCCCATCAACCGAACGAGCTGGCCGTGATAGACGATCATGGCCAGTACACTTATCAGCAAATCGCCGCAATGGCATCGGGGCTGGGCATGTACTTGTCCAGCCAGACCGAGCGGCCTCACGTCGGCCTGCTGCTGCCTGCCAGTGCCGGCTTTGTCGCCAGTTTCTACGGAACCCTACTCGCGGGCAAGAGCGTGGTTCCCATCAATTACCTGCTTGGCGACGCTCAGATCGCCCACGTGATCGCGGACAGCGGCATCGATACGGTCGTCACCGTACCGCCACTGGCGACGCGCCTGGCCGGCCAATCGCTCAAGGTTGTGGATCTGACTCAACTTCCATCGCCTCCGACAGCGGCAGCCGCCCCGAAGTTTCCTGCGAAAAGCCCCGATGACATGGCGGTACTAATGTACACCAGCGGGACCAGCGGCCTGCCCAAGGGCGTGATGCTCACTTTCGGCAACTTCCAGTCAGACGTCGATAATTGCATCGAGCACGCCGGGCTGCAGCATAAACACCGGTTTCTTGGGATCATTCCGCTTTTTCATTCGTTTGGAATCACCGCCACGCTCTTGGCACCAATCCAACTGGGTTCGACGGTCATTTACCTTTCGCGATTCAGCCCGGTCGCGACGCTCAATGCGATTCGAAAGCATAACCCTTCACTGATCTTCGGCGTACCCAGCATGTACGCGATGATTGGTCATATGAAGAGTGCCACTGCCGATGATTTCAAATCCGCCTATGCCCTGCTGAGCGGCGGCGAGCCGCTGCCTCGGCCGGTGTATGATGTATTTCTCCAGCGATTTGGCGTTCCTCTGCTCGAAGGGTTTGGTTTAACCGAGACCAGCCCGGTGGTGGCGATGAACACGCCGCAATCGCAGCGCGCCGGCAGCGTCGGCAAGCCGGTGCCGGGTGTCACCGTCAAAATCATCGACGACAACGGCAACCCCCTGCCGCCCGAACAGTCCGGCGAAGTCTGGCTCAAGGGCCCGATGATCATGAAGGGGTATTACAACCTTCCCAACGAGACCGCAGCCGTGTTGACGCCCGATGGTTTCTTCAAGACCGGCGACCTCGGCAAGGTCGATGCGGATGGGTTTCTTTACATCACCGGCCGAAAGAAGGAACTCATCGTCGTCGGCGGCGAAAAGGTGTCGCCTCGCGAAGTCGAGGAAGTCCTGCTTGGTCATCCTTCGGTGGCTGATGTCGCTGTGCTGGGCAAGGCCGACCCGGGGCGCGGAGAGGTGGTGGTCGCTTTCGTCACGGCCAAGCCGAACGAAACGCCGACCGTTCAAGCATTACGCGATTTTTGCCGCGATAAGGGGCTGGCGCAGTGGAAATGTCCGCGCGAGATTTACGTCGTCAAAGATTTGCCAAGATCGCCCACCGGCAAAGTTCTCAAGCGCGTGCTGGCGGACCAATTAACACAAGAGCCTCCTGCGAATTAAGGCTTTGGCGGCAGTTCAATGACAAACGGCCGATCGCGCGGGCCGGGCACTGGGGCGGGCAAATTCGGCACACGATAATACGTCTCTGACAGCCGTTGCAATTCCGTCGGATTGACAAGGATCGCGCTGCCGGGTGGAAGCGAGTCCACCGATTCTCCCGCCCAGGCGTTTACGATTTGCGACCAATCAGATGGGTTAAGGTTGGTCGTATTCAGGTCGAACATCGTTCGATACCGCAGGCGCGACATTGGAATCTGGTGCAGAAACGCCTCTGAATCGCCGACCATCACGACCACTCCATTGCTTTGCTTTTCGATTCGCTCAAGCAACTCAGGAAGCAACGGTCCGATGTCCTGAATCCCGAAAACACCTTCACGCCCATTTGCGGCCCAGCGCTCGAAGGCGAAGTTGATGTGGATCAACGACATCACGGCGCAAAGGCAAGCGACAACCGCGCCAATGGTGAGCGATGCTTTCGACCTTGCTTGCGAGATCAACAGCGATGCGACCGGTATGCCAATGACGAGGAACCTTCCAACCAGATGCGTGAAAAAGATCCAGCAAATGGCCATCATGAGAAGCGTCAATGCGCATATCCACGTTTGACGTCTGCGATATTGATCAATCATTGCAATGACCACGAGAGGCCAAAAGACGAATCCATATTGCCAGCCGTAAAGCACCTCGCTGCCGAACATGGAAAAGCGGCCGGCAAGACTTGCTTCGTTGGGCTTGGCGACGTGCGCCTGATTGAATCGCTGCACCTGCTCGGGCGTGAAATGAGCATGACCCAGCGTGTTCATTGCCAGCGGAAACAATGGATTGCCTATCCAAACCGCATTTCGGATCAGCCATGGCGACAATACGAGCAGTCCGGTTAATACGAAGACCGCGCAACGTGCAATCACTTGTCGAAACTGGCCCTGATTTCGAACGTTCACGACGCAAATCGCCGCCGGCAATGCCAGCAGAAGCATCGGCACAGCCGGCAATTTCACTCCCGCCGCGAATCCAGCCATCATTCCAGCCATTGCCATCGAACGCATGGGAGATTTCGATTCCATCGACCGCAATGCCCAGACAATCGTCAGGGTTGCATACAGCACGAGGAGGCTTTCCACGTACGCGACGCAGCTCACCATCACAATCCATGGCACGGCCGAGGTCGCCATCGCCGCCAGCGACGCCGCGCGGAAATCGGTTTGTCCGCTGATGATTCTTGCCCCCGAGTAAATCCCAAGCACGGCAAGAACGGTAAAGCCAAGACTCATGAACTGTGCGGCATACATCCCGGCCCAAGGCCCGCCGCGCAAATACATTCCCGCCAGAAAATGCATCTCTGTATTGAACGGGAAGAACGAATAGACGTTATGCAGCAGCGGAAACATCCGTCCCGCCTCATACCATTCGCGCGGCACCTGCAGGTGATAAACCAGCACGTCATAGGGGTGCGGATCGTTGGGCCGCCACAGCGAACCCGGCAGGAGGCATGCCCCTACCACCGAAATTCCCAGGAGCGGAACAACAGGCAACCAAAGCCATTGCCACGAAGAAGCGGAAGACATCCACTGCAAGATCACTTTTCTGATCGATGGACATTCATGGGAATTCGTTCGGATCGCGAATGACAAAATACCCGCTACGACCGAAGCCGCGGCGATGCCAATCACCAATCCATGACTCAAGACCCCCATCAACGATAAGCCGCACAATGCAAGGCTTAAAGCGCCCAATCCAATGGCTGCTGCCGTTACAAACGCAAAGAGTCCGTCGGCTTCGGTTCGAAGAATTCTCAGCACCGCAAAGCCGAGCATGGTTGCCGAGAAAATCCACCCCGCCGCTGCCAGTCCTTCCCTGAACGCCGTGTCCAGCACGATGATCCATTGTTCCTGTGCGTACCAATAGATCGTGCAAAACAGGAGGATCGCGCAAACGACCAGAAAAATCAGTCTGCCGTGGGAATTCGCAGAAGACGAATTACTGGGGAGATTGCTCGCGGCCATTTTCATCCCCGGTTTCGCTGGGCAATTCGTTCAATCGAAACATTCGTTCGATGGCATGCAGATATTGACCGGCCCCGCCGTGCGCTGGGTCATTTTGCCGCAGAGCCGTGACCGGATCATGCAGCACTTTATTGACGATCCGCCTGGCCAGTTCCTGGAGCTGCGACTTCTGGGCTTCGTCCAGGCTGGGCATTTTCGGAATCGTGCGGGCGACTTCGTCGGCGGCAAGTTCGTGCAGGCGCTTATACAACTGATCGATCATCGGGCCCATCGCACGCTGGCGAAGCCAGACGGAGAATTCCTCGACGCCTTTGTCCACGATGCCCTGTGCCTGCTCGACGGCCTGGCCTCGCTGGACGCGGGTCTCTGCCATCGCTTTTTGCAGATCGTCCAGATTATAGAGATAGACATTATCGAGCGTGGCGACCATCGGATCGACATCGCGGGGCACGGCAATGTCGATGATGAAGATGGGACGATAGCGGCGACGCTTGAGCAACGCCTGAAATTGCTCCGCCATGATGATGGGTCGGGTTGCGCCGGTCGAGGTGATGACAATGTCCGCAGCCACGAGTTGCTCGTCCAGCGCTTCAAGCGACGCGCCAATTCCCCCAAATTCGTCCGCCACGCGAGCGGCTTTGTCCACATCGCGATTGCAGACCACCAATTGCCTGGGCCTGAGCGCGGCAAAACCCCTCAGCGCCAGGCCGGCCATCTTGCCCGCGCCGACACATAGCACGGATTTATCTTCGAACCGTTCAAAAATCTGTCGCGCATACTGAACCGCGATGCCGGCCACGCTCAGCCGTCCTTCCCCCAAAGGCGTGGCGGAATGCACCTCCTTGCCCACCGCCAAAGCTCGTTGAAAGAGCGGGTTGAGCACCGTTCCTGCTGCCCCCATTTCCTTCGACAACTCGTACGCCTGCCTCACCTGCCCAATGATCTGACTTTCGCCGAGCACCATCGAATCCAGTGAAGCTGCAACGCTGAACAGGTGTTGCACCGCGGTTTTCTCGGCGCGCTCGTATAAATGCGATTTGAACTGGTCCATCGGAATCTGGTGAAATTCGGACAGAAACTCAGCCACATCTTCAATGCGTGGCCGGCCATGCACTTCCCGGGCAAGGTATACCTCCACCCGATTACAAGTGGAAAGCACGACGATTTCGCACGCCGGATGCTTTTCACGAAACAGCTCAATCGCCCGGCGATGCTGATCGGGACTGAACGCCAGCCGCTCGCGCACTTCCAGCGGCGCGGTGGTGTGATTCAGACCAAGTAACAGCAATCGCCGCATGATGTACAAAGCCCTCAGCACTAGGGGACAAGGAGACAAGGGGACGGGGAGACAAGAGGAAAGCAGGCAGAGCACATTCTCCGCGTTCCCCTTGTCCCTTTGTCTCCTTGTCCCCGTCTCCTCATTTTCAAGCTCCGCTCGGCATAAGCAGGACCGCGACCACGGTCCCGGCCATCAGGGCGAAACCAACGATGCTCAGCATCGCGGCGCGCCGGCCTCTGAATCTTGGATTGATTGGCGAATGCAGCACCACTGCGTACACCAGCCAGACCGCTGCACTGAGAATGATCTTGGCCAGCGGTGCCGGGCTATGGCCAAGCTGAATTTCCGCAAATCCGGTGATCGCAGCCAGTGTCAGCAGCGCGAATCCCAAGGTCACTGCCACGAGCATCAGATGTTCCAGTCGTTCGAGGCTTCCCATGCTTGGTCCAGCCAGCGCGACCTTATGGCGCAGCCGATAGTTGGTGACGAGATACATCGCCCCGCCCGCGGCCGCGACAGCAAAGAACGCCGCCCCGCCAAACGCGCCCGCCAGGTGGATTCGCGTCCACCAGCGATGCACATCATACGCCTGCGGATTGGTCCTTCCGATCACCACCGCGCCGATCAACAGCAGGATGACGACGGGCATGATGAACCAATCGAGCCCGCCAAGCGGACGCGTCCGCTGCACATACATGACAAACCCCGCCAGCGCCAGCGCCAGCCAGATCAGCGCGTCGAAATTATCCTCCAATGGCTGCCAGTTCTGACGCGCCATCGAATGCCACACCAGCCCGACCAGAGCCGCCGTCATGCCGCTCCACATGCACGCCTTGGCGGCGATGCGAGACCATGCACGCTCAAACTTCAACCGGCTCAGTGAAATCAATCCGCCGATCAGAAAGAGCACGATCGACACGGCAATGACGATGATTTGTCCCACACTAGGCATTGAACTCCGGATACTGCCGGCTCAGCCAGGCTTTGAGGCCGTCGATTCCGTGATCGCATAATTCTCTGACCGCCTCATCGCTGGCAAGCTTGTGAAAAACTTCAGGACGCTGGGGTGGCGCAACCGATTTCCGAATGGCCGGCCGGAGGATTTGCATCGCCTGCGCCATTTGAACCCAATCCGGATCGATTGAATGTCGGATGACATCGCGCATTTTTGCCGACAGCGCCGGGCTGCCGCCGCTCGAAACCGCTACCAGGACCGGTCCCTCGCGCAACATGGCAGGCGTGGCGAAATCGCCGGCATTGTCCTCATCGCCATCCGCACGGCAAACCAGTGCGCCGATCGCGCGGGCATCCCTCACCACCGCGTCGTTTGTCTCGGCGGAATCGGTCGATGCGAACACCAGCGCCGCTCCGATCAGATGCTTCCGATGGTACGAATCGTTGATCCGATCGACGGATTGAGGCAAATCGGGATGGAAGCTGGGCGAAACCACGCAAATTCGATCCGCCCCACTGTCTAAAAGTCCACGCACCTTGCGCACCGCCACATTGCCACCGCCGACCACCACGGTCAGGCGGCCTTTCAGGTCCAGCACAATCGGATATCCACCGGCCACTTCGGAGGATTCTATCTCTTACCGCGTGGCGGTGCCATTTTTGCGGAATTGAACCGGAAGCCATTCATGAATCCTCGCTGCGCTCGTCGCCACGCGAGCACGATGAGCAATAGTAGAACGTTTTGATAATGTTTTGAACATACAAGGCATTAACATATATTGTCTTTTCTTCGTGCGAACTTCTTGTCCTCTCGTGTCCTTGTGGCTCTGCTTTCTTAAAAGTATCGCGTTGGATCTGGAATGCCCGCCTCGGCGAATCCTTTTTTTCTCAGCAAGCAGCTATCGCATTTGCCGCAGGAGTGGCCTTGCGCGTCGGGATCGTAGCAGCTATGGGTTTTGGAATAATCGATTCCCAGTTGAACACCTCTTTGAATGATCCGCGCCTTGGTCAGGTCGATCAGCGGAGCGTGAATCGTGAAATTCGTTCGTCTGGTTCCAAGCCGCGCTGTTTGTTGGAACGAATAAATGAAGTCCGGCCGGCAGTCGGGGTAGCCGCTATAATCCAGCGCATTGACGCCGATGAACACGTCGTTGCAGTCGATCACTTCCGCCCACGCCAAGGCATAGCTGAGAAAGATCGTGTTGCGAGCCGGGACGTAGGTGATGGGCACGCCGTGGGACATGTCCGCTTCGTTGCGGTCCTTGGGCACGTCGATATCGGCCGTCAGCGCTGAGCCTCCGAATTGGCGCAGGTCGATCTTGATCACGCGATGCTGGCGAACCTGAAATTCCTTCGCGATCAGTTCCGCCGCCGCCAGTTCGTTCCGGTGCCGCTGGCCATAGTCGAAGCTCATCGAATAAATGGGGGCGAACCCCTGGTGCCTGGCGATGGCGAGGCAGGTGGTGCTGTCCAGTCCCCCGGAAAGCAGGATGATCGAAGACCGGCTCATGCACGCGATTCTAGCGGTTGATTCGTCGTATCAAAACCTGCAAACAACATTTAACCGCCTGAACGGGTAGTTGGATCAGGTTATTCATTCATCCATCGTTCGGAAAATGACATGAGAATTGCATTTGGAATCGCACTGGTGATTTGCGCGATCAATGTCGCGGTCTTTGCATCCGGCGGCAAGCCCAACATTTTCATCTGTGGTGATTCGACGTCGAAATTCTCCGGCAGCGAAACGCCCACGAGCATGCAAAGTTGCGATGGCAAGCAGAGGGCCGGGTGGGGTACGCCTATCGCGGAGTTTTTTGATCCGGCAAGGGTCACGGTCAGGAACGTCGGTCAACCCGGCAGGTCGAGCATGACTTATTACAACGGCGATTGGCCGAAAGTGCTGCCGCAGATCAATTCCGGCGACTTTTTGCTGTTGGTTTTCGGGATCAACGATGGCGGGCGCGGCACGCCGCCGGGCATCGGTGATGAAGTTCGCCCCGGCGCCAACGGCGAGGAAGCGCACACCTACGGCTGGTACATGGCCAGGATGGCCAACGACGCCCGCGAAAAAGGCGCGCATCCCTATTTCCTCACCGTGACGACTCGCAACATCTGGACCAATCCCAAGGCCCAGTTTCGCGATGCAACCCCCACAGCCGCTTTGCCGTCCGATTACGATCCCAAGCAGGACAAGATCGAACGCGGCACCGGCGACGGCCGCTATACCCAGTGGCAAAAGGATATCGGCGCAAAAATCCACGTGCCCGTCTTCGACCTGACCAACTATTGTGCTGACGTGTATGAAAAACTGGGTCGCGAAGAGACCAACAAGTTCTACAGCGATCACAACCACACGTACCTCGAGGGCGCCCGCGTTGTGGCTCGCTCGATCGTGGCGGGGTTGAAGGCATTCAAGAACAGTCCATTTACCGCGCTGTTGTCGGAACAGGGCAAGGCGGTCGAGCCGGCCAATGCAAAATACATCAGCGATAATCTGTCCGAAAGTGCTACCGCCAAGTGATCCACCCATGCGAAAAACCATTGCACATCACTTCGTTCTCATACCGGTTTTGATTGTGTTGGCCGTTTCTGCTGCCGCGATCGCGCAGGATAACACGTTTCCCAACCCCGTCTTTCCGTTCGGCGCAGTCTATTTCCGCAAATCCAATCCGCCCGAGCAGGATTGGGAGCGGGATCATAAGACGGCCGCTGACTTGGGCGTGAATATTTTTCGCCATTGGTTTCTCTGGGCGTCGGTGGAAAACTCGCCGGGCCAGTACGATTGGCGCGATTATGACCGCATGGTCGAGCTTGAGGGGCAGAACCATATCAAAATGGTGATCGCTGAAAATGTCACCGGCGCGCCGGAATGGATGTGGGACAAATATCCGCACGCCCGGCATGTCGGCGCCAGCGGCGACGAAACGTTTCCCACGGTCGCCACCGGCAGCGCCACCGGCAATGCGCCGCTGTGTCTGGACAACGATGATGTGCTCGAACAGGCCGGAAAGTTTCTCACAGCGCTGGTCGAGCGCTATAAAGACAAGCCCGCGACATTGGGTTACGACCTGTGGAACGAGAACGATCCGCAGGAATGCTATTGCGCCGCCACGCAGGAAAAATATCGCCAGTGGCTCAAAGCCAAGTATGGCACGATCGAAGCGCTGGGCAAGGCGTGGCATCGATACAGCCTGGCGGACTGGCAGTATGTGCATCCGCCTCACGGCAATACCGGTTATGCCGATTCGCTCGACTGGCTGCAATTTCGCCGGGATGATGCGATGCGTCTTTTGAAATGGCGCATCAACCTGATCCGCAAGCTGGACCCGAAAAACCAGATCACCGCACATGGGACGGGTCAGCTCACCGAGATCGAATGGCGGGTGACCGATCAAGTTCAAACGTATGGTTACACATGGGTGGCATCGCGGCACGGCAATGATCCGTGGATGCAGTTTCACGCGATTGATATCGTGCGCAGCGCAACGCGGGGCAAGCCGTTCTGGCACGCCGAGGCCACGGGCGGCCCGCTTTGGTTGCAGCCGCAGGTGGTCAATCGTCCACTGGAAGATGGCCGCAGCTCTGATGACAAGGACATTCGCGTCTGGAGCATGATCGACATGGCCTGCGGCGCGAAGGGGATTTTGTTCACGCGCTGGCGGCCGCTGCTCAACGGGCCGCTCTTCGGCGCGTTTGGTCCGATGGGAATGGATGGATCGGTCACACCACAAGCGGAGATGGCGAGTTCGCTGGCGAAGTGGACCAATGCCCACCCGGATATCTGGAAATCCAAGCCTGTGAAGGGAGACATCGGAATTCTCTTCGTGCCCGAATCGCAGGATTTTGCATCGGTGCAGGGATTGGGCGGGGGCGGCGGCAACGGGTTCAATCAATCCAGCGAAGGCGTCTATCAGGCGTTTTTCGATTCCAACATCCAGCCCGATTTCGTCAGCCTCGATGACATCAGCCAGTATCCCGTCATCTATCTGCCGTTCCCGGAGATGCTCAAAAAATCGACCGCCGACAAACTCAAAGCATACGTTCAAAACGGCGGCAAGCTCATTTGCGAAGGATGCCCCGGCTATTTTAATGACACTGGCACGGTGGGAACCGTTCAACCGAACCTGGGCCTGGACGAACTGTTTGGAGCCCGCGAAACGTACGTGCAGTTCACACCCGACTTGCTCAATCGCCTGCAATTAACCGTGCTGGGCAAGCCAGTGGTCGGACAATACTTCCTGCAGGAATATAAACTCGCTGGCGGCACCGAAGCAGGCCATTACGCCAACGGCCACATCGCGGCGGTTGAACATATCTTTGGTCAGGGCAAGACGCTGCTGATCGGCACCTTTCCCGGCGGCGGATATGTGCGCAACCGCACGCCCGCAGGCCGGGAATTCTTCGCCACCCTGCTCGCCTGGGCCGAAGTATCGCCTCAGGTGCAGACCAGCGATCCGGAAATCAAAGCCCGCCTGCACACCGGCGCCGGCGGAACGTATGTGTGGGTCATCAACCCCACGCGAAACGCAAAGAATGTGAAAATCACCCTGCCTGCGGAATACAAAGAAGCCACCGAACTTTGGCAGTCGAGCAACCAGCCGCAAGTCCAGGGACGGACGCTGACGACCAGCGTTCAAGACCGCGATGCAGCGGTCGTTCGAATGCAATAACCATTTTTAACGCAATACAGGTCACTGTTTTTGCTGCCTAAACAAAATATATAAGCTTGGACATTGACAAGACTAAAAAATCCTCTATTATTTCGCCTGTTTGAGTAGGAATTAGCATGTTGCTCTTTAGAAACAGGCCATTCGATATTCTTTGCCGTCTCATGAAAACGGCCGCCTGTACCTACTGATTCTCATATTCAACCGAGTTTTATCCCTTCAGACCATGCCGTTTGAGTGATGCACTTTAATGTGCGTCCGAACGGTTTTACATCCAATCAAAGGACTAGATATGCCTTTTAATGTATTGACTATGCGTCAAATCGTGGCAGCGGGATTCGCTGCGGTCGGCCTGTTTTCAGCCATTGCAGGAGCCGAGCCCCCTCCGCTTCCATTTCATACCATTGAAGGGTATGGCGGTGGGGCAATTACGCCCATGGCGTACCTCGTTAACGGCGGCAGCAAGGACCAGCCTTTCGGATTGCCTGCCGCTGCGTTCTCTTACGTGAATCTCGGGCAGAAGGATCTCGAGGCTTTAACCCTTACCGAAACACTGTATGGCCGGCTCGAAATCGGCTATGGCGTCGATCGTCTTGGACTGGGAAAGCTGCCCGACGACATCAAGGACGCTACGACTGTTGACATCAAACGTGACGACGTTTACCTGCACAATCTCAACTTGCGATTTCTTGCCATCGAGGAGAACCGCTTCGGCGCATACACGCCGGCTGTCACCACTGGCGTTCATTTCAAATATAACGAGGGCATTGATTCGATCGACCATCGTCTCGGCGGGGCGCTGACGAACATCGGCTATGACCGCGATTGGGGGGTGGATTTCACGGCCACCGCGACCAAGACATTCGCCAATGTTTTTGGCCGGCCGCTCATACTCACGGGCGGCCTTCGCGCCAGCCAGGCGGCACAGATTGGCGCGTTGGGGTTCGGCAATGACTATGTCTTCACTTTCGAAGGCAATGTCGCTTACCTTCCAACCGATTGGCTCCTGTTGGCCTATGAGTTCCGGCAAAAGTCGAATCCGTACGACAAGATTCCCGGTCTGGTTGGCGACGAGGACAACTGGCACGCCATCGACGCCAGCCTGATCATCGCTCCGCATGCAACCATCGTGGCGGGCTATGGTGTGTTCGGCAACCTCGCCAATGCCGATGCCAATTCCGCCTGGTGGTTGCAATTCAAATATGAGTTCTGATCTCCTTCCTGAAGAGCCGGGCGTGCGACGTTTGGTTGTCGCACGGCCCGGACGAAGGAAATCCTGTTGGAGTAACAGCATGTCACATGGAAAAATCTACAACAACATCACTCAAACGACGTTCAATACACCGTTGGTCAAGCTCTCGAAGATGGTTCCCGAAGGTACCGCCACGGTGCTGGTGAAGCTTGAGTTTTTCAACCCGCTGGCCAGCGTAAAAGACCGCATCGGCCGTGCCATGATCGAAGATGCCGAAGAAAAGGGAATTCTTAACGCGCATACGCAAATCATCGAGCCGACCAGCGGCAATACGGGCATTGCGCTGGCATTCGTCGCAGCTGCGCGGGGATACGATTTGACGCTCACCATGCCCGAATCGATGAGCCTGGAACGACGGGCCCTGCTGAAATTTCTCGGCGCCAAGCTTGTCCTCACTCCTGCTGCTGAGGGAATGAAAGGCGCGATCAACAAGGCTGTCGAGTTGGCTGCTTCCACTCCCAATAGCTGGATTCCCCAGCAATTCGACAATCCAGCCAATCCGGCCGTTCACGAAAGCACGACCGGCCCGGAGATTTGGGAAGACACCGACGGCAAGGCCGACATCCTTGTTGCAGGCGTCGGTACGGGAGGCACGATCACTGGCGTTACACGGCATATCAGATCCAGAAATCGCGACTTCCGCGCCATCGCCGTCGAACCGGCTGATTCGCCGGTGATTTCCGGCGGCAAAGCAGGGCCTCACAAAATTCAGGGCATCGGCGCTGGATTCGTCCCGAAAAATCTCGACATCACGCTGTTGTCGGGCGTTGAAACCGTGACCAACGATCAGGCTGTCGAAACCGCCCGAAAACTCGCTAGGCTCGAGGGCATCCCCGGAGGCATCAGCAGCGGCGCCAACGTCGCCGTTGCACTTCGATTGGCATCACAGGCGGAAAATCGAGGCAAAACCATCGTCACAATCATCCCCAGCTTTTCCGAGCGTTATCTCTCGACGGTGCTCTTCCCCCCGGCATCGTCGCCGACAAGCAACTGACCAGAACTGAAAGGACTCTCATCATGTCAATCCCACGACCACAGCATCTTGGCACACTCGCTTTGCACGCAGGGCAGCAGAAGGATCCGGCGACCAATGCCCGCGCCGTGCCGATTTACGCGACAACCTCGTATCTGTTCAACGACACCGACCACGCCGCCAATTTGTTTGGCCTGCGCGAATTCGGCAACATTTATTCGCGGCTGATGAACCCCACCAACGACGTGCTGGAGAAGAGGCTGGCCGCGCTCGATGGCGGGGCGGGCGCGCTCGCGCTGGCGTCGGGGCAAGCCGCCATCACCGCTTCGCTGCTCACCATCGCCCATAGCGGGCAAAATTTCATCTCCGCCAATAGCTTGTATGGAGGCACATGGACGTTATTCACGCAGACGTTTTCCAAGCTCGGAATCGAAGTTCGCTATTTTGATCCTGCCAAGCCTGAAACCCTTGGCAAACTCGTCGATGCAAAGACTCGTGCCGTCTACATTGAAACCCCGGGCAATCCCAAGAACGATGTTGCGGACTATCGCAAGATCACCGATCTTGCTCACAGCCACGGGTTGCCGACGATCGTCGATAACACCGTGCTTACGCCGGCGCTGTTCCGTCCGATCGAGCATGGGTTCGACATCGTCGTTTACTCGACAACCAAATTCATAGGTGGGCACGGCGTGCATGTCGGTGGGGCGATTGTTGACAGCGGAAAATTCCCCTGGGCAAATAACCCGAAAAAATGGCCGGAATTCACCGCGCCTTCGCCCTCGTATCATGGGATGGTCTTTGAAGAAGCACTGCGTCCCATCGGAAACATTGCATACATCATTCACATCCGCACTCACTGGCTGCGCGATACCGGCGCGTGCCAAAGTCCATTCGCATCTTTCCTTACGCTGCTGGGGCTGGAGACGCTTCATCTGAGGCTGGAGAGGCATTCCCGTAATGCGCTGGAGGTCGCCAAGTTCCTCAGCGGGCATCCGGCCGTATTGTGGGTGAATTATCCTGGCCTACCGGAACACCCGGATGCCGCCAACGCGCGCAAATATCTTCCTGATGGACAGGGCGCGATCGTTGGCTTCGGCATCAAAGGAGGCAGGGATGCGGGCGCGAAACTCATCAATGGCGTCAAGCTGTTCAGTCATTTGGCCAATATCGGCGATGCGAAGTCCTTGATTATTCATCCAGCGACCACCACGCACTCTCAATTGACTCCCGAAGAGCAGCTTCAAACCGGCGTGACGCCGGAATTTGTGCGGCTGTCCATCGGCATCGAAGACGTGCGCGACATCATCGCCGACCTGGATCAGGCGTTGAAGGCGTCACAGGCATGAACGAATTCAGCCAAGCCCAGCTCACATCGAGCGATTCGCATCGCAGTGCATCTGCGCTGCGGTATGCGCGTTCGGCGACGTTCGACGAACCGCTCGAGTTGGAGTTGGGTGCCCGTTTGCCGTCCGTCACCGTGGCATACGAGACATACGGGGAGTTGTCGCCGGCACGCGACAATGCAGTGCTGATTTGTCATGCGCTGTCGGGCGATTCGCATGTCGCGCGACATACTGGCCACGACGATCCCGGCTGGTGGGAGGCGATGGTCGGTCCCGGCAAAGCCATCGACACCGGCCGCTGCTTCGTTATTTGTCCCAATGTTCTGGGCGGCTGTCGTGGCACGACCGGACCAGGCTCGATCAATCCCGCGACTCACCGCCGCTATGCCGCTCAGTTTCCGCCGATCACCGTCGCCGACACCGTCGATGTACAGCGACGGCTCATCGATTCACTCGGAATCGAAAACCTGATGGCGGTGATAGGCGGATCGATGGGCGGGCAACAGGCCATCGCCTGGGCCGTCCGATATCCGCAGCGCGTGCGCGACTGCATCGCGATCGCAACCTCCTCGCGCCTAACCAGCCAGGCCTTGGCATTCGACGTCATTGGTCGCAATGCAATTCGATCCGATCCGAATTTCAATGGAGGAGACTATTACGATCTTCCGCAACGGCCGTTCGTTGGATTGGCGCTGGCGAGAATGATCGCTCACGTTACATATCTCTCACACGATGCGATGGCGACAAAATTCGACGTCAACCGCACCCAGCCGCATTCGATCACTACTCAATTTGAAAAATGCTTTTCCGTTGGCTCATATCTGGCCTACCAAGCCGACCGTTTCGTCGAGCGGTTTGACGCCAACAGTTACCTTGTCCTGAGCCTGATGATGGACCAATTTGATTTGGAGCGCGCGGGTACGCTGTTGCGGAAGTCGCTGGCGCCGGCGCAATGCCGCTGGCTCGTCATCAGTTTCACCAGCGATTGGCTTTTTCCGCCGGCACAAAGTCAGCAGATTGTCGATGCCCTGCGTGAAAATGCCCAGCCGGTTTCGTACCTGAACGTACCCACTTCTTCGGGTCATGATGCATTTCTACTGCCCGATTCGCTTGATCTTTATGGTGAACATGTTCGTAATTTTCTCCAAGGCGTTTGATTGCCCACTTCGCAGCGTTCTGTCCGCTCCATGCCCTGATCCCATGTGGAATTCCCGGAATGCGGTTTTGCTGCGCCCAATCCGTTACAATATGCTCCAGGAGAAACTCGACGCCGCCAGGAGCGCTAGGTTGCTCAGCGAACAGCGCGACGAGTCGCCCGCACGCGCGGCTACCAATTCGTCCAACCGTCCGTAAAATCTTCTGAATCCTATGAATCACCAGCCCATCAAACCTCTGGATTTCCCACAGCTTTCTCGTCGGCAACTTCTAATCAGCATGGCCGCCAGCGCTGCCGTTGCAGCGATTGGCGGATGCGCTTCGAACAAAGCAGCCACAACGTTGCCGCAGCCCTCTCCACTGGCCGAAGGACGCATCCAGCGCGCAGTCGCACCGGCGGTTCAATCATTTGATCTGAAAGAGGTGCGCCTGCTTGATGGTCCGTTCCTTGATGCGCAAAAGCGTGATGAAAAATACCTGCTCTCGCTGGAACCGGATCGCATGCTCGCGAACTTCCGCACCAACGCGGGCCTGCAACCCAAAGCGCCGGTCTATGGAGGTTGGGAATCGGTTCAAACCTGGGCGGATATCCGCGCGCACGGCCACACGCTCGGTCACTATCTAACCGCTTGTGCACTGATGTATGCCTCGACCGGCGACAAGCGATTCAAGGATCGCTGCGATTACATCGTCGCCGATCTTCAGGACTGTCAAAATGCCGGCAAAACCGGGGTGATTTGCGCATTTCCCGACAAGACCGCGCAATTTGAGAACGCCGTCGCTGGTCGGCGCGTCATCGGCGTGCCGTGGTACACCACTCACAAAGTCATGGCCGGCCTACGCGATGCTTATATCTACTGCGACAACAAAACCGCGCTCGAGGTGCTGGTCAAATTCTGCGACTGGACCCAGTCCATCACCCAGAACATGAGCGATGCCGCTTTCCAACGCATGCTCAACACAGAGCACGGCGGCATGAATGAGGTACTGGCCGATGTTTATGTGCTGACCGGTGACGAGAAATATCTCAACCTCTCCCAGCGGTTTTGCCATCTTGCAGTGCTCGATCCGCTCGCAGGCCGGACCGATCGCCTGAATGGGCTGCATTCCAACACGCAGATTCCCAAGATCGTCGGCTTTGAACGCCTTTACACGCTGACCGGCCAAGACAGCCATCACACGGCTGCCGACTTTTTCTGGCAGACGATTGTCAACAACCGCTCGTTCGTCACCGGCGGCAATGGTGACAACGAGCATTTCTTCCCGCCGGCCGACTTTGCGAGACACCTTACCTCCGCCAAGACGATGGAAACCTGCTGCTCGCACAACATGCTGCGGCTGACGCGCGCTCTGTTTGAAATCGACCCCGTTACCCACTATGCCGATTACTACGAGCGCACGTTGTACAACTGCATTCTCGCCTCACAGGACCCGGATTCGGGCATGATGACTTATTTCCAGCCCACTCGGCCGGGTTATTTCAAACCGTATTGCACGCCGATCGATTCCTTCTGGTGCTGCACCGGCACGGGAATGGAAAACCATGCCAAGTATGGCGATTCAATTTATTTTCACTCGGCCGATGCGCTTTACGTCAATCTTTTCATCCCGTCCCGGCTCGACTGGAAAGCAAAACGCCTGACGCTGACGCAGGCCACGCGTTTTCCCGACGAGTCGCGAACGTCGCTGCAAATCAAAACTTCGTCGCCGACTCGTTTTGCACTGAACATCCGCCATCCCGGCTGGTGCAAACTCGTCACCGTCAAGGTGAATGGAGCCGTGCAAACCGCCTCGCAAGCACCGGGCTCGTATATCGTTATCGATCGAACCTGGCGCGACGGAGATCGCGTTGAAGTGGAATTGCCCATGACCTTGCGCAGCGAATTCCTGCCTGGCTCTGCCGATACTGTGGCGATGGTGTATGGCCCGATCGTGCTGGCGGGCAAGCTGGGCCGTCAGGGGCTCGCGCCCGGTGAAGACATCGTCGTCAACGAGCGCACGATCGGCACGCAGCACAATGACCCGATCGATGTTCCCGCGCTGGCGGGTGAGCCGGGGAACATTGTCGATCAATTCAACCCTTCTGCCGGTGAGTCGCTCACATTTTCCGCGCCGGCCGCGGGACGAACGGAACGCCTGAGCTTTGTCCCCTATTTCCGGATTGCTCACGAGCGATACAGCCTCTACTGGAAATGCGCCCATGCTTAGAATTCTGGCTGCTGTTTTCCGGGATTCAGTTGGCACAACCTGCGCGGCTGGGCGAGAGATTTCTTTTGTCAGAATACAAAGCAGAGTCAACGGCAGGTCAAAAATAGCGTCCACGAATGCACACGAATCGACACGAATTAAAAAAATTCGTGAAAATTCGTGGATGAATTACATCCCCGTCGGGTTCGCCGCCGGCTGCGTTGCCGGCGCGTATTTATTGCGGTTGCACACCGGTTTGCCGTCCGCGCCCATTTCCAATTCGGCCAGTTGCATGACGGTTTGATTGCCCTGATGCGTGAAATAGTAAACCAGGCATTGCTGCGAATCGCCCTGGCCTTGCAGCACAATTCCCGGGTGATGGCCGACATTGTTGTCTCTGGGCCGCGTGCCGTCGCGCGCGCCGAGAATCGTCGTGACATTCTTCCAGCCGTCGATTCCATTTTCCGATGTATAAATTCGCAAACCGCGGTTGCTCACAGCATCGACCATCATCCACCATTTACCGCGCCAGAAAAATGGAAACGGCGCTTCCTGGCTGCCGTCGGGGCTGACGACTTTGGCGTTGGTCCAATTGTCCAGGTCCTTGCTTTCCGATCGCGTGGTGCGTGAGCCGGCAGCTTCGTCCTTGTAGACCATGTACCACGTGTCGTTCACCTTATAGACGGTCGCATCGATCACGCGATCGGACGAGAGCTTGGCCGTCGAGACATATTTGAAATTCACGCCATCTTCACTGGCGAAATGCATGATATTTCGCTTGCCGGTCCAGTTGGTGTAGACGCCATCCACCGCCGTCACGAACATGTGCATGATGTTGTTTTCCCAAAGGAAACACGGCGCCCACCAGGTGATGCCCGGCTCGGGGCCGGCGCCTTTGGCCGCCATTGGGTCGGTCAGATCGTGATCGCCCTTGGCGGTGCCGAGATAGGTCCAGTGAATCCCGTCCGGCGCCGTCGCGATGCCAATGGCCGAGCCGTGCACCCAATCCACGCCGTTGGGGTTCGCCAGCGTGGCGCGGCGCTGCGTGTAATACATGAACCATTGATTCCTGGCGGGGTTCCAAATGACAAATGGATCGGTCGCGCCGTGAAACACCGGATCATCAAACAGCGGAGCAGAGGCTTGGCTGACGTCAATCATCGACGGCGTCGCGGTCTGAACTGCGGCCAGTTCAGCCACGGCAAAAAGCAGCACGAGCGATCCCAACAAGTTTCGAAGTGTTTGCACGGGCGATTCCTCCGCTGAAAGTCCTGAGGCAATATAACCGCACCGCAACTGGCAGGTAAGCAATCGGTGACATGGCATTTCCGGGCCACGTCAATGGCTCGCATGAGTCCGGTAACACCAGCAAGCCAAGATTTTTTCAATCATCCCTGCTATCCGCTAAACGCCGCCCCCTATTGCGACGATTTGACTCTCAGTAAGTGCGCACAGACCCTTATTTTTCGCGGAAAAACCGATGAATTCGCAAAACCAGAATACAGCGGACTATCTCGCTCCTGATATTTCTGAAATCGCGCGTCGCAATGGCGGACAGATCAACGATCCGCTCAACGCGTCCGCGTCCGATCACAAGCCGACCCTAAGCCGTTCCGCGGCGCGCCGGTTGCTCCTCACCTGCGTGGCCGTGCCGGCTGTGCTCTGGTGGGCGCTGATTCTGGGTGCTCATCGCAGGTGGTACGACATTGAAACGTGCTTTGTGCTGTTCGTCTTTTCGGTCGCCGCGATTTTCGGTTTGATCGTCTGCCTGAGCCTCAAGCGATTGGGAAAAATGGATGCCGAGCGCGCCGTTGCCGCCGAGCAATTGAAGCGCGCCAAGGACGCCGCCGAAGCGGCCAACCGTTTCAAGTCCGCGTTCTTCGCCAACATCAGCCACGAAATTCGCACGCCGCTGACCGCCATCAACGGCTTTGCCGAACTTTTGCTGACTCCCAAGCGAACCAACCAGGAGCGACTTGCCGACGCCCGCGTCATCCGCCGCAACGGCGAGCATTTGCTTACGCTCATCAACGATATTCTCGATCTGTCGAAAATCGAAGCCGGCAAGATGTCGGTCGATCCGATCATCTGCAATCCAGCCGCAATCGTCTGCGATGTCTGCTCGATACTTCGCCCACGCGCCACTGAAAAAGGCTTGAAACTGGAGGTCCAGTTCAAGGGCAACATTCCCAGCACCATCAGCACTGATCCAACACGTTTGCGGCAAATTCTGATCAACCTCGTTTCCAATGCTGTGAAATTCACCAAGACCGGCAGCGTGCGCGTCGAAGTCGCGATGAAAACCTCGATGGCAATTCCCCAGCCGGTCCTCCAGTTCAACCTCATCGATTCGGGCATTGGCATTCCGCAGGAAAGGATCGACGCGCTCTTTCAGCCTTTTGTGCAGGGCGATGCGTCCATCACCCGCCAATATGGCGGTTCGGGACTTGGCCTGGCGATTTCGCGACACTTTGCCCGGGCTTTGGGAGGCGACATCACCGTCACCAGCCAGGCCGGCAAGGGCAGCACCTTCATCGTCACCATCGAAACCGGCTCGCTCGATGGCGTCGCGATTCAGGAGAATCCGCAAAACGCAATGGAATCGCAGGACAACTTTGCCGGCCAATCGGTGCGCATCGCCGGTTCGGTGCTTGTTGCGGAAGATGGCATCGACAATCAGGCGCTCATCACCGCGCGCCTGCGCAACACCGGCTTGAAGGTTGAACTCGCTCCCAACGGCAAGATTGCGTGTGAAAAAGCACTGGCTGCTTTGAATCAGGATCAACCGTTTGATGTGATCCTCATGGACGTGCAAATGCCTGAAATGGACGGTTACAGCGCCACACTGCACCTGCGCGGCAAAGGCTATCGCGGGCCGATCATCGCGCTCACCGCCAACGCCATGGAACGCGACCGCGACAAGTGCCTCCAGGCCGGCTGCAACGATTTCGTCACCAAGCCAATCCAACTGGACAAGCTCTTCAAAGCCCTTGGTCGATATATCAAGGTCGAGCAGGTCACGGCAGAATCACCAACCGAATCCAATTCCACCAGCCAGGAAAACCTTGTCGAGGATTTCTACGAAAAGCTCGCGGATGAATTATCGCAGATGGAAGAAGCCATCGAGCGCCAGGACCGCGCGCGGCTGGTGGAAATCGTGCAGCTTGTCCTCGGCCGCGCCGCCGCTGCCGGCTTGAAGGATTTGTCCGCTGACACGGTCCGTCTGATGCAAACCGCCGAAGGGGAATCGTCCTGGACGGTACTTGCCCACGCGGTCAAGGAATTCGGCAAGACCGCGCATCAACAGATTGGGTAAGTCGCGTCCAACTTCCATCAGAATTATTTAGCCCCGGCGCGTGCAGCGGATTGTGGTTGGCCAACATGATCTGCAGCCGATACGGAAGGTTTCAATGTCGCCATCGTTGCACCTCGCGATGTTCGCTGGTTCGTTCAGACGCGAATTGGAAAATAGTTTCCCAATCAAAACATCGCTGAGTACAATCCTTTGGCCTGCAATATTTTTGAGGAAGGATCTTACATGGATAAAGCCCAAACCATCGAGCATCTTAATCGGGGCATTGCATTGGAATATGGCGCGGTCATCCAATACAACCAGTATTCCAACGTTCTGACGGGCGCGGATCGGCGAATCTGGCGCGACCTGTTCAAGGACATGAGCGAAGGTGCCCTCAAACACGCCCGCGAAGTCGGGTTTCGCGTCTTTTCGCTCGGCGGCATCCCGACCATCGAGCACACCGCCATCAAGCAGGCCACCGACATCAACGAAATGCTCGAAAACTCTCTTGAACATGAACGGGCACTCGTTCAGGCTTATACTGACGCACTGTCCCATTCCGAAGACAACCCCGCCTACCGCAATTTCCTCGAAGGCATGATCGAACACGAACAGGAAGAAGTGGACGAAATCCGCATGTATCTTAAACGGATTGAACGGGCCGGCGCGACGGAATCAAAAACCAAACGCATGGGTAAAACAGGCTGATTTCCAGTACCGCAACTGATGACGGATGATGTTTTTGGCATCGTCTGTCACAGTCGCGCATGGCTGAATCCAATTTCAGAAATGGACCAATTTGAGTTGATTCATTTGGCGCTGCCGCTTGCGGTGGGTTTTAGAGCGCCAAACCCGCCGCAAGCGGCGGGGCTAAATGTCGTTGCTCGCTACCCAATGCCCCGATTTCAATAATCTCTACCCGGCCCGGGCGATATCCCCTGCTTCATTGTTCTGTTGAGCGATCCGTGGAAACGGAATCGGTCCATAGCCATCTGCTTTACCTTTGGGCATCAGACACAGCGCCTTGCGCAACTGTGGAATGAGCACCTCCAGTACGTCCCGCTCGATGACCATCGACTTCTGCACATACCAGCCAATGCCCTCGGCATATGCGTATTGCTGCAAGCGAACGAATCCTGCACAGCCCGCCTGCGCGAACACCCGCATCGCGGTGCCCGGCTCGGTCCCGGAAATAGTGATCAATTCCTCTTCAGAAGCATTCGGAAAAACGCATTGACATTCACACATCTTTTTCAACCTTGTTGAGAACGAGTATCAATATACCATCTAATCGGCAAAATAACAGGATTAAATAATCTTATATTTTTGATTTATTATGCCCATTAACGCCTATTTTAATAATTTACTCATTGACAAAGGATTACTTAATCTTATTATAAAATTTATGAGATTGAGTCTCAATTACTTTTACCGTTTCATTACTCAATTCAGCCTATTCTCCGGGTTGATGTTCTTAATGTTTGCGGTCAGCAGCGCCCGCGCGGGTCGGCCTCTCATCATTGACGATGCAGAGCCCCTCGATCTGCATCATTTCCAATTCGAAGCCGGTATTGCGCTGCTCAAAGACGCCGACTGCGACCACTTCGATTTCCCTCTCACCCTCAGTTACGGCATTCTGCCGGGTGTGCAGGCCTGCATCGGATTCGGCGGGCAGTTCGAAGACCGCCACGGTGATGACGATCAGTCTTCGTTCGTACAAAGCTGTAGCGACCTTACACTTGGCATTAAATGGAAAATCCTTGAACAGGATAAAGCCTTCTTCGATCAGGCGATTTTGGCGGGTGTCAAGATTCCCACCGCCAGCCGACACAATGATATGGGATCGGGCAAAGTTGATTTCGATCTGACTTACGTCGCTACCCGGCAACTGACCGAAAAAACCTCCATCCTGTTCAACGTTGGTTACACATGGATGGGTGATCGCCAGGAGAGCGACATCCTGCATTATGGACCCGCGTTGACCTATCAATTGACGGACACGCTTCAACCCGTTTTGGAGTTGGTATTTCAAACTCCCATTGATGGCGGGCCAACCGCGGCAGGAATCGATGGCGGCATTCGATGGCAATTCTCCGATTCGCTGATGTTTGATGCCGCCATCGGCACCAAAGTGCAAGGCGATTGGCCGGAGTTGACGGCGACGATGGGGTTTACCTTTACAAGGTAGCCCTTCGCGGCAAATCGAAGAATACGCACGCTCAACGCGGTTTGTCATTCGCGACGGCGCAAGCGACTTAGCAAACCGCTTGCGATATCGTGGCTTTGCCAGTCATAGCCATCGGCGATGATATATCACTGTGTCCGCTCAACGTTTAACGGTTTGGTTGACCGTAAGCCCGACCAAGCCACGCATCCTATCGCCGCCGCCTATTTACTCGCCGGCGTTCCGTTGCCCCCGCCTCTTCCGCCGCCCAAGCCTCCGAATCCGTACCCGCCGCCGACTGATGTTGGTGCCGTGATCGACATCTGTCGGTCGTATTCCAGCTTGAACTGGTATTCCACCGCCAAGGCTTTGTCGTCCGCCAACTGCGCGGGCACTTCCAGGTCCCAGCGAAGGATGTTCTTCTTGCGGTCCCCCTGTTCATACACGGCGTCCTTGGACAGCTCTTTGCCCGGAGGAACCAGCGTGACGCGGATTTCAGCTTCCTTCGCGGTGGGCAAACGATCCAGGAGCCTGACGCTAGCTGGCTTGGCACCGAAATTCTCCAGCGTCAAACGATAGGTGAAATCGACCACCCGATTGCCGCCCTGCATGGTTTCATTCTTTTCCACCAGTTCACGGCGGGTCCGCAGCGAGGAATCAATTCCCAACCCCACATTGAAGTTCTGTCCGACGGCCACCGACGGGATCGCACCGCGGCCGACAAATTCGTTGTTCACGTACGTCGCCACCTCGCCGGCCAGCAGTTGCGTGACGCTATCGTTGGTAACGGTCGCCTCGTTATAGACATAGTTTGCCAGCACCGGACTGGCGACCTTGTAGAACAGCGCCTTGAGGGGCAGCGATGCGATCTGAATCAACTGACGGTCACTGCGGCTGGCCAGCGACGTGCGATTCGGAAGCTGGTACGCGATCGCCAGTCCCTCTTCGGGATTGGCCGCCACGCCCTTCGCTGCCGGGTTGCGGGCAATTTGCTCTTTCGCGAGCAGGTCCACCATCTGCAAATCGCCGGCAGTCTTGTTCAGGATCTGATCCAATTCGTTGTTGTTTCCGATGAAGTTTGAAACTCCTGCACCTCTGCCGCCCAGCGCGCTGGAATTTTGGACGCCTCGATTATTCCCCGCTGTCTGGCGCTGCAACTGAAGTTCCTGCCGGGTCTGTTCGACCGCACTTGCGTCGAGTTGCGCCAATACGTCCTGTGCGCTTTGGCCGGGCTTGGCCAGGTTGATCGCCAGTTCCGTGAGGATAGGCGCCTTGGCGACCAGCGAGGGTGTCGCCGTCGAAAGGGTCATTTGCACATCCTCCCAATCTTCGCCGGACATTTGCTGGATCGAGCCGAGGTATTCGACCGTGACCTTATCGCCTGCCGACCCCGCGCGAATGTTGTAGGAGGGTTGCCAAGTCGCCGCAGCCACGAGATACCGCAGGCGCAGCCGTCCCGCCGCGCCGGCAACGTTGCAGAACACAACCGCTTCGCGAGACAACTTGGATGAGGAGGTCGCAATCTGACCAAGCTCGCGCTTGAGGGTATCCATCTGTTCGTTCAAGCCGCGCAGCTCGCCGTTCAGTTTCAGTTCTTCATCGCAAATACGCGAGCGCTGCTCGAACTGGAACTGAGTCATTTTTTGAAGCGTCTCCGCGTTGAGCACGCCTTTGGTCAGCTCGGCCGTGCTCGTACCTGCGGTGAATTGCTCCAGTTTCGACAAATATTCGCCCTGCGCCTGGAGCACCTGCAGATGTCGCTGGCTGGCCGCGATCTTGTCGGCCATGGCCTGAATTTGCTGCTGTAGTTTTTGAACTTCCTCCCTCACGTCGTTTTCGACAGGACGCACGCGATAGGAGACGGATCGCACTTCGATTCCATCGACGGCCTCCGCATAGATCGAGCCCGGCTGCACCTGCTCGGGAAGATCGACGACAACCATTTCCTTCAATCCCGCCGGCCCCGGTACATCGACCAGGCGCGTTACCAGCGCCTGCCCCCGGTAGACCGTGACCGCATCGACTTTTCCTCGCGACTCAACCGCGCCTGCGAATGAGCCAAAACCAAGAAGTGTTATTACGCAAAACCATGTAAACAGAATAGACGCTCGCACGTTTCGGAATTGAGCATGCATAAATACCTCCCCAAGGTTGGTGTATTGGCAATACTGTTGCCTGGGGAGGGTAATCTATTCCAGAAAATATTCAAAAGTTTGAGATTCCGGGATCTTACGGACTTACCGACCACTGTCGCGGCTGGGTCGAATTCACAATTCGATTGGCCGCTGCGATTTCTTCGCGCCAGTAAAGACCGATTAACCTGCTGATGCGGTTATGCCCGTTGCCCCAGCCGGCCGTTGTCGAAATAACTCATTCATTTTTTGAGAATCCGCGGAAGAGCGTCGATCACATGATTGCCGGCCAGGCAGCATAAAGCGTTCTGCCGAGTCTCCTCGTCCGGGTCTTCGATGAACCGAAACGCGGCTTTCAGCACAGCGTCCGATCGCACATTGCGAATGAGATACAGACTCGATCTGCGAACAGCCGGATCACTTGCACAGTCGATCAGCAATTGAATGATCGCAGCTTGCTCGGCTCCGTTCTGCAAAGGGGCTTGCGGCAACCGAGGCTTTTCGCCGAGCGGGATCATCGATCGCGATCAACTCCTGCTGCGTATAAACGCGCGCCGGATCGCCCACAAAGTTTTTCAATCGCGCAGCAATGATCACGGTTGTGGAGGAAATGTCTCTCGTGATCGATGGCTCGGGACCAAAATTGGAAGCATTTGAATCCGACGTTGCGCAGAACAGCCAGGCCAATAGCAGGATTGCATGGCCGACAATCGCCGCGAATGCGGTTTTGAATTCATGTTGAATCGCCCATTGCTCAAGTAATCATAAATACGCGCGGTGCGTCAGGTTCGTTGCGATCTTCGAGAAATACGTGGTGTCGTGAGCGAATACACGGCTTATCGCTATTGCGATTCCGCGCGGTATACTGCCTGTCCAACCTTCACTCGGGAGACCGCGCAATGCAAAAGATCACTTCGCGACGTTTTGCTTGGACATTATCAGCAATCGTTCTCTTCAGTACGGGGATCGCGTGCAAGAACGATTCGCAGATTGAGACTGCGTCCAAACCCGCTCAGCCGGCGATGACGGCGCAGCCCGTCAAACCCGCCGCGCCCGCACCGGCGCAACCTGCGACGCCGGTTGCTGCCTCTGAAATTACCGGCGCATGGAAATGGTCGGTCAACGCCGGCGATTCCGTCATCAACCATTCCGCCAAGTTCAAACAAACCGGCCAGACGCTTGGCGGCACCTGGACCGACAGCTTCGGCGATCAGCCCGTTACCGCGGACATCAAGGAGGGATCGGTGAAAGACGGCCAGGTCAATTTCAAAGTCACCCGCCCCAGCCCCTTTGGCGACGGCAGCGAAATGACCCTCACCTTCGCCGGCAAACTTTCCGCAATCGACAAAATCGACGGCACGATCAACGTCCTGATCCCCGGCGGAGAACCCATCCCCAGCGAATGGCACGCGATAAAAGTCAAGGAATGACCCGCTGAGCCGCGACGCGAAGCGGAGCGCTTTGGGATTGTTTGAGGAAATCCTCCGCCGACACCGTCGGCGGCTTTACACGGTGGATGTCACTGCGGGAACGTGTAGATGCGCGAAGATTCATCGCATTTCATCGACCAATTCGCTTGTCCGACTCGTCACATGGCGCGCAATTCCGTGCAGTTTCATGGAGCCTACAGACAAGAATTTGATCCACAGATTTCACAGATGACACAGATTAGGAAAATGAAGGGGGAAAAAGAGGATCGGATGAAAGATCGTGGGACTTGAATTGTGGATTGAAATTCATCTCCAGTTGATCCGGTCCCCGGGCAAAGCCCGGGGCTTTAGCCCCGGGGCTGTGGGCATTTCGGATTTCGGATTTCGGATTGCGGATTGCGGATTTGGAATTGCGCGACATGAGTCCGCATGGCGCAACAAAGGAGCCGCAGGTCACTGGATCTTCGTCATTCAGGTTTGGTCATTCGTCATTGGGACTTTGTTGGTCATTGAGACTTGGCCATTGGTCATTCGATCCCCAATTTCCCCGCCAACCCCCGCCTGCCTTCGCCTAGCGAACGATGCGGTATCCCACCGTACCCTCCTACGACTCCGATCGCATCTCTCGCCTGCATTGCGGCTGGCAGCGCAGCCACGGTATCAGGGATTTACGACTTGGAATATGTTTTTCGGATCGACAACATGGACGACAAATCAGGGGTATGTATGAATCGATGATTCGGGCGCGAGGTTTCAGGTCGGCTGCCCTTGCGGCCATTCGAGGAAAGATATGAGGGCAAAACGAGTTGCGTTGTTTGGCCTGGCCTTGGCTGCCGGGTTGTTTGGGATATCGACGAATTTGAAGGCAGCCGTCCCAACCGAGCCGCCCAAGGAGTCCGCTCATCCGCCTGCCATCGTTCTTTGGCCAGACGGTGCGCCCGGTTCGGAAGCTCGGAAAAACGAACCCGAAAAAATGGCGTGGCGTGAAGAACCGGAAAATAACATCACCTTTCCGATCCTGTTCAACGTCCACAATCCATCGATCGTGCCGTTCATTCCTGATAAAACCAAATCCACCGGCGTAGCCGTCATTATCGCGCCGGGGGGCGGGCATATGTTCCTGACGATGGATCGCGAGGGATATGACTTGGGCAAAATGCTGGCGGATCGGGGGATCGCCGCGTTTGTGCTGAAGTATCGGCTGGCGCGCGATCAAGCGGGGGGATCGACCTACAAGACAACCGCTGAACCGGTGGCGGACGGTCTTCGCGCGGTCCGCGTGGTTCGCGCGCGAGCCACGGAATGGGGCGTGAATCCCAACAAGATCGGCATCCTCGGCTTTTCGGCGGGCGGAGTACCGGCGTGGGGCGCAGCCACCAGATTCGACGAAGGAAAAGCCGATGCGGCTGACCCAATCGAGCGGCAAAGCTCGCGCCCGAATTTTCTTGGAATGATTTACGCGGAAACTCCACGCGGCGAATTCGAAATCCCCAAAGGCGTGCCGCCGACCTTTGGCGTGGTGGCGTTTGACGATCCATCCAATCGGGCCGTACCAATGACCAACCTTCTACTCAAACTCAAAGCCGCCAACGTGCCGACTGAAATGCACGTCTACGGTATAGGCGGGCATGGGTTCGGCGTGCGGAACGATCGTCCGATCGCGGTCGCCCATTGGCCGGTCCGGTTTGAGGAATGGCTTGGCGATATCGGAATGTTGAAGAA
>DASZXJ010000123.1:0-22120 GCA_035545895.1 Tepidisphaeraceae bacterium
TCAGTTCATGATGGATGCCCGACCCCAGCTCAAGGCCATCAAGAAGAAAATCCAGACCGAATCAATGGGCATATTAACCGACGCTCAAAAAGCGCGGCTCGCCAAACATCCGGTTAAATTAAAGAAACTTCAGAAGAATTGAAAATCGTGGACAGATATCGATCTGATTTTATTTAACCCCGCCGCTTGCGGCGGAGCTAAACAATTCAACCCGCGTCCAGCGCCGCAACAAAATCCTTTTCCTGACGCAGGCCGACAAACTTCTGGGCAACCTGGCCGTTCTTGAACAGGATTACTGTCGGGATCGCGCTGATTCCGAACTTCATGGCCGTGTCGCGATTGGAATCGGTATCCAACTTGCCAACCTTCACCTTGCCGGCGTAATTGGTTGCGATCTTTTCAATGGTCGGGGTGAGCATTCGGCAGGGCATGCACCATTCCGCCCAAAAATCGACCAGCACCGGCTTATCTGACTTCAGCACTTCGGCTTCGAAGTTCTGATCGGTGAATTCCTTGATATTTTCACTAGCCATGCAGACTCCTTACCAGTCGATGATCGAACAGCGTCGGATAATAGAAGTGCCGGCCAAGTGTGTCAACGTCCCGCCGCGCTGCGGCCCACAATGCAGGCGTTTACCTGCAGATAAGTACCTTGGACACCGCCCCGTTCGCCCGGCGAAGGCAGGCGGGGGTTGGCAGGGAATGCGGAGTGAAATGACCAAATCCCGATGACCAACAAAATCACAACGTCCTCATGACCAAATTAAAGTCGATCGAGTGATGCGACGATCTCTTATGTCCTTCTTTTTCTTATCCGCGCAATCCGCGAATCTGCGGTTATTTGTCTTCCGTATTCGAACCTGTACTAATTCCCTTCGGCCTTCCCCAACTCTGGGATCTTTTTTGCCCTTCTCAATTTTGGATTTTGTCCGAATGGCGGAGTAACCTTCATGCCCTTATGCGAATAGTTCGATTTATCAGCGGTGGAGCAACGTATCACGGGCAGGCAATTGGCGAAGGTTCGACAGCCAGGCGGATCGATGGCGACTTGCCTGGCCAATTTCATGTGACCGATCAGGTGATGAAGGTCGATAAGCTGCTCGCGCCGATCGTGCCGACCGACATTCTTTGCATCGGTTTGAATTACAAAATGCACGCGGCGGAGAGCGGTTCGCCGATTCCCAAAGTGCCCATGCTGTTCATCAAGGCATCGACCACATTGAACAATCCGGGTGATCCGATTCCGCTTCCGAAGCTGAGCCAGGAAATTGATTACGAAGCCGAACTCGCCATCGTCATCGGTAAAACCGCCAAATATGTAAAGAAGGAAAACGCGCTCGATTATGTGTTTGGGTATACCTGTGCAAACGATGTTTCAGCCCGCGATTGGCAACGCAATAAGGATCTGGGCGGCGGACAGTTTGCCCGCGGCAAGAGCTTTGATGGCTTTTGCCCGCTGGGGCCTTGGATTGTGACGAAGGATGAGATTCCCAATCCGAACAATCTCAAGATCTACAGCTATCTGAATGGCCAGACGATGCAGGACTTTACGACGAGCGACATGATCTTTGACGTGCCGACGCTGATCGAGAGTTTGAGCAGCACGCTGACGTTGCGAGCGGGCAGCGTGATCCTGACGGGCACGCCGCAGGGAGTGGGTTTTGCGCGAAATCCGCCGGTGTTTATGAAAGCAGGGGACCGCATTGTGGTGGAGCTTGAAAAGATCGGACGGCTGGAGAACCCGGTGGCGAATGAGAAGTGAACTTAGCTACCTGAGATGCGCTTTAGCGAGATGCCATGAATTGAATTGTCGGCGAATCGCAATTCCAGTTGGTCGCAGTTCGCCGGTTCCGGGCCGGAATAACCGGCCAGTTGTTCCAAGATAATATACAAGTCGGCGCAGTTCATTGCAGGAAATCCTGCATCAGCGGTAACAGTTCGCGCGAGGAGTTTGATCGGATGCAGGAGAATTCCTTTGACGCATGGCTGCTGTTTCGCGAATTCGATAACTGAACCGATCTCGCGGTCGTTGATTCCTTTTTTGACCGCAACGGTGAGCAGAGTGGGAGCATTGAGTTTGTTCAATCGGAACAGCGCTCGGCGACGAAGGTCTGACAAGTCTTCACCCCGAAGTTCCTGGAGCACCGATGGCCGTAGTGAGTCGAATTGAAGATGAAGTTCCAGACTCGGCGTGAAGTCCATGAGGCGCCGGACAAATTCATCATCTTGAGAGATGCGCAATCCATTGGTGTCTAAAATAATGCGATCAAACGGCAGAGCGCGTACAGTGGCGAGAATGCGTTCGATGTCCGGGTGAATGGTGGGTTCGCCGCCGGTGATTTTCAGGATGGTGGTTGGCGCGTCTTTGGCAAAACGATTCAGCACGTTCTCGATTTGTGCGAGCGGAAGATGTTTTCCGTCCGGCCCAAACCGGCTGTCGCAAATGGGGCAGGCGAACTGACACTTTTCGGTGATTTCGAGCAGGGTGTGAGTGGGCATGGGAACGCGGCTCGGTGGGCCGCCGCTAAACGGTTGTCAAAAACCCCGCTCGGCAATTTCGACGGCTTTGAGCATTGCCTTGGCTTTATTCATCGTCTCTTCGTATTCGCCCGCCGGGACGGAATCCGCGACGATCCCCGCGCCGGCCTGGACGTCGTAAATCCCGTTCTTCCAGACAATGGTGCGCAGCGCGATGCAGGTGTCCATGTTTCCGGCCAAATCCACATATCCGACCGCGCCCCCGTAGGGTCCTCGGCGCGTCGGCTCCAGTTCGTCGATGATCTGCATGGCGCGGATTTTTGGAGCGCCGCTGACCGTTCCGACCGGCAATGAAACGCGCAATGCGTCGAACGATGTTTTGTCATCGTCCAGTTGTCCGGTGACATTGGTGGTGATGTGCATCACGTGGCTGTAGCGCTCGACCGTCATCACGTCGCTGACCTTGACGGTTCCGACCTTGGACACCCGCCCAATATCGTTGCGATGAAGATCGACGAGCATGATGTGCTCAGCCCGTTCCTTGGGGTCGGCGAGCAATTCCTTTTCAAGGGCCAGGTCTTCCTCGTGCGTTGTTCCGCGACGGCGCGTGCCCGCAAGGGGTCGCGACGTAACAACACCATTTTCCACCCGGCACAGGATTTCCGGGCTCGAACCGATCAGCGTACAAACCGGGCTTTTCAGAAAAAACATGAAGGGGGATGGATTGATGATTCGCAAAGCGCGATACACATCAAACGGCTTGGCCTGGCTTTGCACGCGAAGCCGCTGGCTGGGGACGAACTGAAAGATGTCGCCAGCCCGAATGTATTCCTTGCCTTTCTCGACCGCCTGTTCAAATTGCTCGCGAGTCATGTTGCTGGAATACGCCAGCGACAGCGGCATGGATGTATCAATTTCGCCGAGTTTGGAAACGGGCGGTTGAGTCAAACGATGAACGATCTCATCGACCCGGCGGCAGGCATCGCGATAAGAATCTTCGACAGAGCGCGCAGCGGGCAGCGGACGGCCGGCTGTTGCGGATTCACTGCCCGCTGCCTGCTGCCTGCCGCCAACTGCTGCATTAGCGACGACTTTGATCGTCTTATCCACATGGTCGAAGATGACCAGTTCGTTGTACAACCCGAACAACATGTCCGGCAGATGGCGATCATCCTTGGGCGGATTGGGAAGCTTTTCGTAATAGCGAATCGTGTCGTAACCCGCGAACCCCACCAGCCCGCCGGTGAAGGCGGGGAGCTTTGGATTGTGATAATACTTGCGCTTCGGCAACAGTTTCTGCAAATCCGCCAGCGGATCGGTCGTCGTAAATTCCCTGGGCGCAAACGGCGGGGTGACAACCGCGGCCTTGCCTTGCAGGACGAAAAAGAGAAGCGAGGGACCCGTGGCGATAAAGCTGTAGCGTCCGATCTGATCGCCGCCCACCACGCTTTCGAGCAGGAACGCGTGCTCGTCCCGGCCGAGCACTTCAAATGCAGTGACGGGCGTCAGATGATCGCCCAGAAGCTGGCGATAAACCGGAATCACCTCGGCGGATTGCGCGAGGCGAGTGAATTCTTGAGCGTCAGGAAAATACCGAGGCATGGGCTGATGTTAAGCCCAAATCGCGAAATCGCAAAATACGCTCAGTTCGCGATCGTTTCCGGCGGACCGAGATACGAATCCTTTAAGCCGCCGATGTTGATTACGATCTTGTCGATCACCACGCCCGGATCGACCATCCAGACCTTCAGCGTGTGCTTGCCCGAAGTGGTCAGGTTATGTTTGGTCTGAGTAATGGCGGTATCTTTCTGAACATTCTGCTGCCATCGCTGGTCTTCGGTGGCCTGGTTGAAATCGACAACCTGCGGCGGGGCGTTGTCAATGGCGATCGCATAACGAAGCCCGCGCGCGCTGTTGATGCTGCGCGTCGGCAGGCAATATGCAATGATCTCGGCTTCGCCGGTAAAGGCGGTCGTCAGATCATATTCGAGTGATGGGCTTTGAGATGCCAGGTTCTCCGGCTTGTCGATGGTGGCGACGGTAACCGGATAAACGCTGACCGTATCGCCGGAGCGACCAAGTCCCGGGATGATTTGCCATTGCGCATTGCCGCGAGTGATGCTGCGCGTGAAATGTTCGGCTTCGATTGAAATGTATCCGTCCTTTTCGGCAAAAGAGGGATTGGCAGGCACATTTTCGACATTCTTTGATCCGACAGTTTCAACCGTCGAATTCATCGCTCCATTTTGAACGCGGACTGGTTGCGGCCATTTGAAACCCCACCGGTCGCTGGTTGTGCCCCTGGCGGTGATGATGTTCTTCCATTTACCGCCTTGGATGCCGTTGTTGTAATGATTGGTATCAGCGTCGATCTGAGCCAGGGCCTTTTCAACCCGATCAGCATATTGATTGGCCAGCATGTCGTTCTGCTTCACGTATGCCTTATTAAATTCGGTGCAAATAAATGCTTCGTTGGTCAGGGCCGCCATGCGAACGGGATATTGAACGAGTTCAAAAAACGCATCTTTTCGTTCGGCGGGAATCTTTTGCGAAATGGAATCGACTTTGGCGAGCAGTTGCGAGTAATCCGCCAGTCGCAGTTGTGCCTCGTCGTAATTCGTCAAGCTGAAACATGCCGGATCACGATAGAGCGATTCAGGCTTGCGCGCAAAACCGAACCGATAATACTTGTCCATGACCGACGAAATTTCGCCGGACAGATCCTTGCCGAAAATGCCGCCTGCCCAATCGATCAGATATTGCGGCAGTTTTTCGCGCTCGTAGGCGTTGATGTTCCAACCCAGTCGCGACCAGAATTCCATTCCCACTTCGCCCGGCTTGATGTCGCCAACGTTCAGCACCCAGACTCGATCCGCACCGTATGCATAAGCCTTGGTCATTTCTTCCCAGATCAAAGCGGGTGGAGTGGTGTTGAGCCACACATATGAAAACGGCGAGCCAAGATAGCTGATGTGGTAATACACCCCCGACCCGCCCTGGCGGCCTTGCTCCTGCGGATTGGAAAGCTGGCGAATGTAGCCGTAGTTATCCTCGGTCCAGACGATGGTGATATCATCCGGTAGTTGCAGGCCGGCGCGATATTGGGCGAGGGCTTCCTTATATGGGCAAAAAATCTGCGGCACGTTGCTGATGTCTGGATTGACATATTTTTTGAGCAAATCCCGCTGGTCGGAAATGGCATGCTCCAGCAGTTTCACTTTGGTGGGCATGTCGGCATTGACGGGAAGCATTGGCGCATCGTGCACGCCTCTCATGCCAAGCGTCCACACGTTATCATAAGGTCCGCGCTTGGCGGCCCATTCTTCCCAAAACGCCAGCACGTTTTCACGATTCGTATCGTAGCGCCATTCGCCTTTTCCCAGTTTCGGCCAATCGACGTTATTGCGATTCATTCCCTCAGGATGTGATGCGCCTGCGGAAATCCCCCAATCATTGGCGAGCGAAATGTTGCGATCGATCTTGCCGAATTCGATCGTGCATTCGTGCATCGCCGGCCAGATATAGTTCATCTTCAGCCGAAGCATCAGTTCATATACCTTCTCATATGTTTTGGGCCCGATGTCCTTCTGCTGCGGATCGAAAGTTTTGGCGGCCCAGGGTTGCAGGCCCCAGTCTTCATCGTTGATGAAGATGCCTCGATATTTCACGGATGGCGGACCATCCTTGATCGTCGCCGGCTTGATAACCAGCGCATCCTGATGCAGCGGCGTGACATCCGCCCACCAATACCACGGCGAAACGCCAATCGCCCGCGAAAGCTCGAATATCCCATATGCCGTCGCGCGGCGATCGCTTCCGACAATCACCAATGCCGATTGCACATTAGGCAAGGGGTGATCGATCATCTGCAATTTGAAAGATTCCCACTGCCCGCGAATATCGCTGACGTCAATTTTCCTGGACTCAATCAACTGATCGACCACTTGAGAGTGATCGATCGTTCCAACAATGATTGCATTGCTGCCAAGCTGGGCAGCCGAGTTAATCACGCGCGGCTTTTTGCTTGTCACACGCTCGACATCTTCTGAAAGTAAACCAGCAGCGATATTCACAACCTTATAGTCAGCCGCATCGACATAGACGTCGGCCGTGGTCGTGCCGAGCACGATTTTGACCCCGCCGGGAGCATCTTCATGGCCAATCGAAAGTTCTGCTGCGCCTGAACGCGCTACACACAACAGCCCGAATATCAATGCGAATTTCATTATTTTCACGAAGCACCTCATGGATTGGTGGTCGGTTTGGCATTCAAAAGGGCGGCCACAATTTCGCGGCTCACTTCCAGCGCCGTGCCGTGACGCATGCCGTTGGGTAGAGAGATTTTGGAAGTGATGTCTTCCCATGTTTTCAAATCCCTGGATTGCATCGCGCCATATTTATGCGCCCGGTACATATCGAAATAACAGATGTACGAATCGCCGGCTTTTAAGACGGTCGGCCCTTCCACCCAATCGGGTGTGAAAGCAGCGGATAAATCCGTAAATGGCCCTTCTATATTGTCCGCGACAGCCGTTTGAAGATGCTTCTTCACCGGCTTGAGCGTTTCATCCTTGAACACCAGCCAGAATTTACCTCCATGCCTGACCATCGTTGCATCGATCACGCTGAAACCGGGGTTAAAAAAGACTTTGGTCGGCGTGAAGGTCTGAAAATCCTTTGTCGTGGTGCTGTAAATGCGATGATTGAGAACCGTGCCCGATGCGACGTCGCCGGCGTCTTCACCTTCCTTGAATCGCCCGGGGATGGTGGTCGCCCAGAAGATGAGGAATTGCTGCTTCGCATCGTCGTAAACGATTTCCGGCGCCCAGGAATTACGAGCCGCCTGCTCGTGTTCCATGACCGGAATGGCCTTTTGCTCTGACCAGTGAATCAGGTCCTTGGAACTGGCATAACCGATGACGTGATCCCACCAACCGCTGGTCCAAACCATATGAAATATTCCGTCGGGACCTTGGACGATGCACGGGTCTCGCATGAGTTTGTCAGGACCGACTTTGGGCGCAAGGAAGCTGTGATCACCGGCAAGGGCAGTCCATTTCAGACCGTCGGTGCTGTAGGCCAGGTGTAAACCATCTTCGCCATTTCCGCGGAAGGAAGTGAACAGGTAGCATTTCGGGGGCAAATCGACTTCTGCCCGTGCAGTTGCAGCCAAGCTCATTACCAAGGCAACCCAACCGACCCGCCGCCAAATCGACATGAATGCCTCCGCGAATTTTTTCATTCTTAGGAAACGCCCCGATACGCAGGAAACGATTATAGAGCACAAAGCGATGTCGCCAAGTCAATCAGGACGGGCTTGCGTTTTTTTTGTGAGGAGCAGTTTTGGACGGCGAGCAGATTTCGGCGCGGGTCCGCGCATTCATTGCTGAACAGGTGCGCTCAGTGGTTGAGCTGGAGTGCCTGCTTCTTCTACAACGTCAGCCGGATCGGGAATGGACCGCAGAAGAGATGGGCCGTGATCTGTGCATCGATTCTCAGTGGTCGGAATCAGAAATGGAAGATCTCGCGCGGCGGGGCCTCGCCGAGGTCAGGACCGACAGCGCACGCCGATATCGATATTCCCCCAGAACCGACGAACTTCGCCAGGCCATGCAGGAACTCGCCCATGATTACGCGCAGCGCCGCGTCACCATCATTCAATTGATATACGCCAGGCCAAACGATCCAATTCAGAGCTTTGCCGACGCGTTTCTATTTCGGAAAGGACGATCTGATGGCTGAAACCGTCTACATCCTCTGCGGACTCACCAGCCTTCTTTGCGCGGTCCTGCTTTTCCGTGGCTATAAGCAATCTCACGCGCGGCTGTTGTTTTGGAGCGCGCTTTGTTTCCTGGGCCTGACCATCAACAACGTGTTCTTGTTTCTCGACATGGTGATCTTCCCCGACATTGATTTTGCTCATTGGCGAAGTGGATCGGCGTTAATTGCATTGCTGCCGTTGTTATACGGTCTGATTTGGGAGTCGGAATAGGAGCTTGCCATGGATTCGATGCTTCGAGGAGCGACGGTCATGTCCTGTTTGGTGATCGGACTGTTTTTTCTCCGGTTCTGGAGAAAGTCAGGTGATCGGCTGTTTCTCTATTTCACGATCGCGTTCTGGCTGCTGGGAATCAACTGGCTGGCGCTCGAAATCTTGAACATCGAAGAATTGCGAACACCCATTTATGCGGTTCGATTGGTGGCGTTCACGGTGATACTGACCGGCATATTGGACAAAAACCGCGCGCAGCGAGCGGGCCGCGCGCGGTTTGGGGTTGGCAATTCAAACAAATAGCTCGATTCAGCCCTTGTTCCAGAACTTCCCGCCAAACTGAGCTTCCGATCCAAGTTCTTCCTCGATGCGAATCAACTGATTGTATTTCGCGACGCGGTCCGACCGAGCGGGCGCGCCAGTCTTGATCTGGCCGCAATTCGTCGCGACGGCGATGTCGGCGATGGTTGAATCTTCCGTCTCGCCGCTGCGGTGTGATAGCACCGCGCTATAGCCATTGCGCATCGCCAGTCCCACTGCCGCCAACGTTTCTGAAAGCGAACCGATCTGGTTCACCTTGACCAGAATGCTGTTGGCCGTGTTGGTCTTGATGCCTTTCTCAAGGAACTTGACGTTGGTGACAAACAGATCATCGCCGACGAGTTGAATCTTGTCGCCCAGCCGATCGGTCATCAGCTTCCAGCCGGTCCAGTCATTTTCAGCCAGGCCGTCTTCGACCGATCGGATCGGATATTTGTCCACCCACCTGGACCAGTAATCGACCATGTACTTGCTGTCGAAAATCTTGTTGGGATTGCTCTTGAAGAACTTATAGCCCTTCTTTTCCTTGTCCCACAATTCGCTGGCGGCGGGGTCCAATGCGATGAAGATTTGCTTGCCTGCGGTGTAGCCGGCCTTGTCGATCGCTTCCATGATGACCTTGAGCGCATCTTCATTGTCTTTGAGATTCGGCGCGAAACCACCTTCATCACCGACAGCCGTGCTCATCTTATTATCGTGAAGCACTTTCTTGAGGGCGTGGTAAATTTCCACCCCCGCGCGAAGCGCTTCGCTGAAGCTGTTGAAGCCCCATGGCTGGATCATGAATTCCTGGAAATCGACATTATTGTCGGCATGCTTGCCGCCGTTGAGAATGTTCATCATCGGCACGGGCAACGTATTGGCGCCCGGCCCGCCGAGATATCGAAACAGAGGCAGCCCACACGCACTCGCCGCTGCCTTGGCAACTGCAAGCGAGACGCCCAGGATCGCATTGGCGCCGAGCTTGCCTTTGGTGGCCGTGCCATCGATCTTGTTCATCTCCGCGTCGATTGCTTCCTGATCGCGGACATCAAAACCGACGAGCTTTGGTGCGAGTTTGGAATTGACATTGACGACCGCGGTCATGACGCCTTTGCCGAGGTAAATATCTTTTTTCCCGTCGCGCAATTCGACCGCTTCGTTTTCACCGGTCGATGCTCCACTGGGAACTGCAGCACGCCCGAGCGTGCCATTCTCCAGCTTTACATCGACTTCGACGGTGGGGTTTCCGCGCGAATCAAGGACTTGTCTCGATTGAATGGATTTAATAGTGAAGTTCATAGGTGAAATCAGTCTATTTATGCAATTGCGCGTGTCAAACGAACTCGCGTATGTCCAAATCAGTACAATAATTATCCATTGAGGTCAGACGTCTAAAACAGGCAATTTCAGTTGGAAACGGAGGTTCAAAACGGTAAGATCGTGCGTCGTGTTTTTGCACCGATGTAACCTCACACCGATGGCGGCGTCCTTAGCATGAGAGGCTCACCTTTGGGACAGAGGAGTATGCCTGGTAGCTCGGGCAAGAGCGCCCAGGAATTGCTCTTGGAATTTGCTCAAAGCGGCCGTGAGGAGCCGTTCGAGGAGATTGCGCGCCGATACGCCGGAATGGTTTACAACGTCGCTATGCAGGTGACGCGCGACGCGCACGACGCCGAAGACGCCACGCAGGCGACATTTCTCACACTAGCCGTGCACGCCAAGACAGAAGGAAAGATTCGCTACGTCGGCCCGTGGCTGCGAAAAGTTTCGCAGCGTCTCGCATTGGATATACGCCGATCCAAAAAGCGACGGACCAATCGCGAACAGCGTCACGCAATCAACACAGCCCAGATCAACGGAAACGGCAACGGCAATGGCGAAGTCGTCCGGCACGATTTGACCATATCCAATGGCCTGCAACTGGAAGAACTTCGCGTGGTCATGCGCGAAGAACTCGACAAATTGCCCGCCAAGTATCGAATGCCGCTGATCCTGTATTACTTCGGCGGCCTGAATCCCGAACAAATCAGCAAGGAACTGCGATGCAAGACCAGCACGCTTGGCGTGCGGCTTCATCGGGGCCGCAAAATGCTCGCCCAAAGCCTGTCCGGCAGGGGAGTGAGCATCAACATGGTGACCGTCACGCTGCTGCTTGGCGGGATGGTCGATGGATTCATCAAAGACAATCTGGTGCATCTGGCTGCCCGGGCTGCATCGCACGCCTCGACGGGCGGCTTGGCTGCACAGGCATCGGTCGCGCCGGGCATCGGGCTCGTGCGTTGCGTTACGTCCGCGATAAGACTTGGCCGGATGAAAGGGCTCGTTGCAACGATCGTTCTGATCGCATCCTGTTTTGCCGGCGCTGCACAGATGCTTCGCAAGTTCGACCTGGTCAATTTGCATTTCCTTGAAATGCTGAATCCCATGCAGTTGATCAGACCGCTGCTGGATCGACTGGTGCATCCGCCTGCATATTCATCCGCATCGGATTCGACTCCGGCGAACGATGACATCGTTGGCCATGTTCAGCCCCTGACGCTGAATTCCAAAATGAGCATCGGCGAGGACTTCGTTCCATTGATCGATCCGCAATACGTGCTTGGCTCGATCGCATCGGTCGAGTCCGAGCGGCTGATGGCGTCGAAGTTTGATCCGTCGGCCAAAGGTGCTCCGTTCACTGTTTACGCGGGCAATGATTCCACATTTGTCCGGCCCGGCACTTTCACGCCGGTAATCACATCAGCCAATTCGGCTCGATTCACGGCATTGACAAAACTTTCAACCGTCAACGTTCAATCGGTCGCGCCGGCCACGGCCAGGAAGTTTGATGCGCCCTCGGCTCCGTCGTGGGTCATCGACCGCAATTCGTCGAAGGACTCGCGCGACGGCAGCTTCGCGTTTTCAAGCGGTACATTGCATCTGAATCGACTGGTCGTTGGCGACCGGTCGGCGGGCACGTTTAACCAGACCGGCGGCGTGGTTGATGTCGATACGCGCGTTGTCGTTGCACAACAAACCGGCAGCGCGGGAACTTACAGCATCGCCGGCGCAGCGATCCTCAAAACGCCTCAATTGATCGTCGGCGGCGCGGGCGATGGAACGTTTGTTCAAAACGGCGGCCTGGTCGATGTGCGAAATGAATCTCACACCGGCCAGTTGACCCTCGGAGATCTCAAGGGAAGCACCGGCAATTACACACTGAATACCGGTACGCTTCAGGCCGATACGATTACCGTTGGAAACAATGGCAAAGGCGTTTTGTCTCAATATGGCGGCACGACCCAGGCGAATGATGTCGTGCTCGGCCAGGGCGGCAGCGGCAAAGGCACCTGGTATATCTCCAAGGGAAATGTGCAGGTTTCCGCCCAGACCGGCCCGAATACGGTTGGCATCCCTTCCGATGCCGCAGATTCGCCGGTGCCCATCTCAGTCACGTCGTCGGCCATAACCATTGGCGTCGGCGGAGCGGGTACCGTCTTGCTCAATTCGCCCGATATCGGCGCAACCATCTCCGAGATGCCTGGCGCTCAAGGCAGCGTGCTGTACGTCCGGGCAACAGCCACCGGTCAGGGAACACTGCGAGGATTTGGTGTCGTACAAATCACCGGCCCAGTCGTCCAAAACGGCAAGGTCATCGCCGATGGATTCGGTTCGGATCGATCGTTGGATTTGTCGTCCGCGCAAATCGTCGTCAACACCATCGACAATTCAGCCATTGACGGACGCAATGGCTGGTATGCACGGCAGGGCGGTTCTTTGCTGCTTCCAGCCATCGATGTCGCTCCAGACAAAACTTTCACGTGGGGCGAAGATCAGCAGGATACCACGCTTGATCTGGTCAACAGCGTTCGATTCACTCCACATGGGCAGGGCAGCGGCGAAGTCAAACTCAGTCTCCTCGATTCGGTCGATAATGACGCGCCCGCACTGCCCGGCGGAAGGCAGGCGCTGGCGCTTTGGAAACTCGACAGCTCGATGGACATGTCGAGCATCGATCTGCTTGTCCGTTATGACTCAGCCATGCTGAGCGTGTGGCGCGCTTCCGAAGGCGAACTGGCATTGTGGGAATTTGATGGCGCCTGGCGGCCCATCACCGATTCATCGGCGGGCATCGATGCCAATCAAAACCTGATTTGGGCGACTGCCGAAGGCAATCCAACTTACTTTGCCACAGCATTATTGCCTGACGATCCGACCGTCGTTTCATCAAGCGATTCCCTTGTCGTCCCATCCAATCCCTTAACATTGCCCCTGCCCGTCACGATTCAAAGCACTCCAGAGCCGGCAATATCGGGCTTTGTGGTTTTCTCCCTTGCGGGGCTGCTATTTACGCGCCGCCGCAGTCGATGAATGCATCTTTCCTTGCCTCCCGACCCCTCCAACCCGGTATAATCTCCAAGCCGCGAGTTTGTCATGGATAAACCTAATCGACCATTGGCTGCTGTTTTGAAACTCCTTGCAGTGATCGCGGTGCTTTGCGGCGCTGCGCTGATGTTTTTGCCTCCCAATACCGTTGCTCAGGCTGCGCCTTATATCGGCCTGGTGATCTGTCTTGCCGCCGGAGCGACGGTGTGGGGCGTGGGCTCGCTGATCGCCCGCGAAGAACAAGCCCCTGCCGAGGTTCGCAGTTCGCTTTCGCGAATCGAACACCACGTCATCGACGTTTCCAGCAAGGTGCATGAGCTTCAGGTGATGTCCGAACGGGCGTCGCGGGCGGCGCCGGTCACTCAAGCTCCAGCGAAAGACTATTCAGAATATTTCCGCCAGATCACCACGCACCTGGATCAGCTTCGCGAGTTGTCCCTGCTCACCGATTCCGACCGCCGCGCCCGAGCGCATTCCGATCGTCATAATCGCAAGACCGCGATGATCAACGAACTGTTTGCCCTCGTTGCGTCGCATCAATGGCCCAAGGCCGAGCGACTGCTCATCACCTTGCAGACCGAATTTCCCAACGATGACGAAGTCGCCAAGGGGCGAAGTCATCTCGACCACTCGCGACGCCTGGTCGAAGAAGAAACCATGCAGCGATCGACCGCGCTGATCGAGGAACTGGTTGCCTCCGCCTCCTGGGAACGCGCCTGGGAAGCTGTGCTCGATCTGGTCGAAGGTTTTCCCACCAGCCGCCAGGCCAAGGACCTGCACGAGCGCGTTCAAACCGAATATTCCACATGGTGCGACATCAACGCTCAGCGGTTGTTTGAAGGCATTCGCGTGCAGATCGATCTGCGCAACTGGCGTCAAGCGTATAAACAGGCAGAGTCGTTGCTGGAGCAATTTCCCAACCACCGGGTCGCGGAAACACTTCGCAACCAGATCAACACCCTGCGCGACAACGCCGAAATTCAGGAACGCCAGGAGATGGAAGTTCGCATCCAGGAACTGATGCACGATGGACAATTTCCAGCCGCCATCGAGTTGGCCGAAGAAGTCATCCGCCGTTTTCCGGATTCCCCGCAGGCCGAATCCCTCGAAACACTGCTTCCCAAAATTCGCGAGCTTGCCCAGCAGGAAGCTGAAGCCTCCGGGGCGCCGGAATGAGGATTCTTCGCGAACTCTGTTCCGTTCCCACCGCTCCTTTCGCCGAGCAACGGGTCATCGAATGGGTCGAGCGATTTGTCGCGGCGCGCCCCGCATTGAAGCTGTCGCGCGACCGTTTCAACAACCTGCTCCTTGAATTGCCCGGCCGATCGCGATCCAAATCCCCTCGACTCGTATTCGTCGCGCACATGGATCATCCCGGAATGGTCGCCGGCCGGATGATCGACTCGAAAACGCTCCGCGCCAATTTCCATGGAGGCGTGCTCAGCGAATATGTCCGCGGCGCAAAGGTTCGCTTCTTCGACAAGGGCTGTGAAATTCCCGGCACTGTGCTTTCCACCGAGCCGGATGCCAAGCGATCCAGTTATCCCGGCGCCGTCACAGTCCGAGTCAATCAGCCCGTCACTCGTGGTTGTCCCGGCATGTTCGACCAGGGGCCGGGACGGATCAGAGGGGACAAATTTTTCAGCCGGGTCTGCGATGATCTTGCCGGGGCCGCGTCACTGCTTACTCTACTGGACAACCTGCTTAAAAAACCACCTGCAAATACCATCGCAGTATTGCTTACGCGTGCCGAGGAGGATGGATTCGTCGGAGCCATCGCATCGGTGCTTTATCCCAAGTTGCTTCGCAAAACCGATCGAGTGATCTCCATCGAAACTTCCGCGATGCAAACCTACGCGCAGCAGGGCGATGGCGTGGTGCTGCGCGTTGGTGATCGTACGAGCATCTTCAACTCCGGGTTCATGTATTTTCTTTTCGAGCAGGCCCAGGCGCTGGCCAGGAACGACAGGACCTTCAAGTTCCAACGCAGCCTCATGCCCGGCGGCACCTGCGAAGCCACCGTTTTCGATCTGTACGGCTACGTCACCGGCGCGATCTGCGTTCCGCTTGGCAATTACCACAACATGGACCGCGACAAAAAGAAGATCGGCCCGGAATATGTCGATCTGAACGACTGGAAAAACATGGTGAAGTTGTTCGAGCAGGTCGTTCGCCACATTCGCGAATTCGATGAAACCTTCAGCCCGTTGCGACGGAAAGTCGAAAAGCATTTCCGCAAACGCCTGCCGCTCTTATCCGCTCTCCCCCCGCGACCGCGTTTTTGACAGTCGCGCTCAGCCGCAAGCGGCCGGTCTCGCGCACTCCGGACAGGAATAGGAACCCCGCTTGCGGTTTCGCGGTGTCCAACTCAAAACCGCGAAACCGCAAGCGCCAGAATCCCCAAGGAACCGAACATAACCACCGCGACACCGAAGCGCCAAAGAACGCCCACGGCGCCGCCGTGGGTCCGACTGACGTGGGAAAAGGAGATTAAGAGCCACGAAGAGACAAAGAAACGAAGTTTTCACGAAGGGAAAAAGGAGAAATCGATGGAACCAGAACCATCAAACGCTCTCGGTGCCGACCTTCCCAGTTTCCATGGAATGTTCACCAACCGACGTTAGTCTTTGGGAATAATTACGTTATGATATAAGTTAATATCATTGCGGGGCGCGGCAACCCGGGGTATCCATATCCGTTAACACCTCATGAAGATTGGCCCCGAGGAATTTGACAGGTTGTCGCTGGAGCACATGGACATGCTCTTTCGGCTCGCTCGCCGTTGGACAGGCGACCCGATGCGGGCGGAAGATCTGGTTCAGGAGACGTACCTGCGGGCGCTTAAAGCCCGGGATGAGTTCAAGTTAGAGCAATATGGCATCAGGCCCTGGCTGGTGCGGATTATGCACAATGTTCACGTGACTCGTTCACAGCGCGAGCAGCGTCAGCCGATGAGTGTGGATGATGCTCATTTGGATTTGACGAGCCAAAAACAGGCTCCATTAACGCGTGATCCAGTCAGTTTTGAGGGGATGGATCAGCGGCTGGTGAAGGCGATCGAGGAATTGCCTTCGGAGTATCAGACGGTGTTGTTGCTGTGGGCAGTGGACGACTTTTCGTATAAGGAGATATCCGACGCCTTGGAAGTGCCCGTCGGAACGGTCATGAGCCGTTTACATCGGGCGAGATCGAAATTATTGGAACGATTAGGCGATTTTGCACGAAAAGAAGGGATTATTAGGGAATAGTTTGCCCCTTGCGGGTGGTTTTATATGCAGGGTAAGGTTGAATGATCGTATGAGCGAGCAGTCCGGACAATTCGAAGACCCGGCCTTGAAAGCGGCGATTTACTCGGCTTTGAGCAGGGAAGTCGCGCCCGCTCAGTTGCGCCGTCGGATAAGCGAGTTGATGGATGCCCAGATGTCGCCGCGACCGTTGTGGCGTCATCGAAACGCATCGCTTTACGCGATTGCGGCGACCCTGTTGATTGTCGGCCTGGGGGTTGGTTTGACGCTGACGCTCCAATCCCGCGAAGATCAAATTCCATCCCATCTGGCGAATGCCATGGTGGAGGTTCACGACAAGTGCAAGGCAGCGGGTGACCACCATCTGCTTGCCGGCGTTTCAGATTCAGACGTGGTGGGCATGCGCAAGCAGCTTCGCGAATTGCTCGGTCATCCGGCGCTGGTGGCCATGCTTGGTAGGGATTGGAAGTTCAAAGGCGCGGGCATTTGCGAGGTGGAAGGCCATCCCACCGCCCACCTGTTGTTTGCCCGGGGCGATGAAACCGTTTCAATTTTCTCGGTTTCCGAAAAATTGCTCTTCAACGATCTGCCTAAGGATGGATCCACCTTCTCGCAAACGGTGGGCAATCACGAACTGGCCGGCTTTGTCTATGGCGGAGCCGTGCATTTCCTGGTTGGCGATATGACATCCAGAAAACTGACGCTGGGCGAGATGATCAATCTTCGCGAAGCCCTGCGTACTTCACCTGCCGGCTGGGGGCCGCAGAACAACTCGCTGAGAGTCGCCCACTGATCCGATTGCGGAATGTAAATTCCGGAATGCGGAGGCCTCAAGGTTTGTCGTGACGGATCTCCCTCTTCCCGGCTGTCGAGGCATCGCTTAACATCCCTGTCCATGGACCAGATCGCATCAACATCGACCGGCAAAGCTCCGATCGAAAGCAACATCAAGGAGACGATCGAAGCCATCCTGGTTGCGTTCATGCTGGCGTTTATTTTTCGCGCGTTCATCGTGGAAGCGTTTGTAATTCCGACGGGTTCGATGGCGCCGACGTTGCTCGGCGCGCACATGCGGTTTCGCTGTCCGGATTGCGGCTATCGGTTTGATGTGAATTTCGCCGCGATCGATCGCGGCGGCGATGACATGGAAATCCCGTCCTCGGCCGGACCGGGCCGGGTTTTTGCGATTTATTGTCCCAATTGCGGCTATCACCTGCCGCGCGAAACGCCCGAAGATCCGGATAACGACACAACCAACCCGGCTGTCCGATACGGCGATCGAATTCTCGTCCTGAAGTTTCTTTACCTGTTTCAAGAACCCAAACGCTGGGATGTGGTTGTTTTCAAGAGCCCGTACGATCCGGGGCATTACGATTACACGCAGAATTACATCAAGCGGCTGGTCGGCAAGCCGGGCGAATCGGTGATGGTGCTGGATGGCGATGTTTATATTCGCAAGGAAGGCGAATCGAAATTTGAAGTGCAGACCAAACCCGCAAAAGTGCAGGAAGCGCTCTGGCGGATTGTCAGCGACAACGATTTCCAGCCTCGCGGTTTGCCGAGAACCGTCACCAGCCAGAGCGGCCGAATCACCGACACCGATCCGCCGTGGGAACAGCCCTGGAAAATGCCGGCCGGACAGGACGGCTGGGATCTGGGTCACGATCCTTACTCTCGCCGGGAGTTCAAGTTCTCCAATCTGAACGGCAACGCAACCTTGGAATACGATGACAAAGCCAACCCGCGAAAGTTCTCATTCACCGATTGGCTTGCGTATGACGTGACCGAAGATCAAGGCGGCGAATTGGACACCTATCGGCGCATGCCCGCCGAGCCGGTCAACAAGGTCAGCGATGTGAAGCTTGAGTTTTATTACCAGCGCAGCGCCGGCGACGGGCCTTTGAACCTGGAATTGAAAAAGTTGGAAACGACCTTCTCCGCCAGGATCGAAGCCCATCAAGCTACGCTTTTAATGGATGGCCAGCCGATTGTCGGACCAAAGCCGATCAAGGCGAGCCCGGCTCAGCATCATGTGGAATTCAGCAATGTCGATTATCGCGTGTCGTTGAGCATCGACGATGAAGAGATTCTGGCGACGACGCCGGACCAATATGCACCCAATATTCCGCAATTGCTTGAAGCTTCGCGCACCAACAAGCGCAATCCCAAGCCAGAGGTTCGGATCATTGCCTCGCGGCAGCAATCGTCCCTGACTCATATCCGGCTGTGGCGGGATATTTATTACCTTAATCGCGAGCGCGGCTCACAAACCTTCACGCAATGGGGCACGCCGGTGGGATATCCCAATGTTCCGACACAACTGGGCAAGGATGAGTTCTTTGTCATGGGGGACAACTCATACGTCAGTCTTGATGCGCGATATTGGCGGGACCCAATCGATTTGCCGCACGAGGAGTTGCAGGTACAGGCCGGCCGGGTGCCGCGAAGGTTTATGCTTGGCAAGGCGTTTTTTGTCTATTGGCCCGCGGGGTTTCGGCCGATCGATTCGGCGCCGGCGCTCGTGCCCGATGTGGGTGATATGAGGTTCATTCATTAACCGATTTGCCAAGGGATGCAAAGCCGATTGGACGGTGACCCCATGGACCCCAAACAGCGCACAGGTGAGGCGGCGGTCGAGCTCGTGACCAGCAATATGGTCGTCGGCCTGGGTACGGGATCGACGGCCGATTTCTTCCTGGTCGCCCTGTCGCGAGCCATCGGGATGGGAAAAATCCGCAATATTCGAGGGATTCCAACGTCCAAAAAATCGGAGCATCGCGCCAAGGACCTGGGCATTCCGCTGGTCAGTTTGGCGCAGTATCCACATCCCGACATCACGATCGACGGGGCCGACGAGGTCAACCCGCGGGTCGATGTCATCAAGGGGCTTGGCGGCGCACTATTGCGCGAGAAGATCGTTGCGCAAAACTCAAGGCAATTTGTGATCATCGTCGATTCAAGCAAGCGGGTCGATTTCTTGGGCCAAAAATCGCCCTTGCCTGTGGAGGTGGCGATCTTTGGGTTTGAGACGCACGAAGCGTTTCTCAAATCCCTGGGCGGGAATCCCGTGTTGAGGAAGGACGCGACCGGCTCGCCGTTTGTCACGGACAACGGCAACTATATCTACGACTGCAGGTTTACGAAAATCGACAAGCCGGCCGAGCTTCAGCAGACCATCAAGACCCGGGCAGGCATCGTCGAAACCGGCCTGTTCGTGGGAATGGCTAGCGCAGCGCTGATCGGATCGGATGGCAAGGTCGAAACCATCACCCGCGGCGGATGACCAGGGCGCTGTTCTTGCTTCCGAACGCAATGCAGTTGCACAAGGCGAACTCGACCTTCGCCTTGCGCGCGACGTGGGGCACGTAATCCAGGTCGCATTGCGGGTCGGGCTCATCGAGGTTGATCGTTGGATGCACGATATTCCGGCGCATGCACAGGATCGTGGCTGCAAGCCCGGCAGCGCCGCACGCTCCCTGGGGGTGGCCGATCATGGATTTGGTGGAACTCATGGGGATCAGACCCGCGCGGCCGCCGAAGCATTTCCACATGGCGCTCGTTTCCAGGCGGTCGTTCAGTTCCGTGCCTGTACCATGGAGATTGACGTAATCGATCCGGTCCTTGGAGATGTTCGCGTCCGCTAGAGCCAGTTCGATGGCGCGGACGGGTTCGTCAAGTTGAGGCGCGATCTGCACGCGATGGTAGGCATCGCAGGTCGAGCCATAGCCGACAATCTCCGCGAGGATTGGCACGCCGCGACCGATGGCGTGGTCGCGATTTTCGAGGATGAACATCCACGCCCCTTCACCAAGGACAAAACCATCGCGATCCTTGCTGAACGGCCGGGAGGCTTTGGTCGGATCATCCCAGCGGCAGGTGGAGATGACTCGCATCTTTTCGAAGGCAGCGAGGATGCCCGGCGCGATCGGCGCGTCGGCGCCTCCGGCGAGCATCATCGGCACCGTGCCCTGCCGGATGAAAGTCGCTGCATAGGCAATTGCATCAGTACTGCTGGTGCATCCGGTGGAAAGCACATGCGAAGGGCCTCGCAAATGAAGTCCGATGGACAGTTCGCTGGAGAGATTTCCGTGAGTGCCCGCGGTAATTGAGAAAAGGGAAGGCTGAGCGCCTCGGAACATCTGATGATACTGCTCTTCGACAAATGCGAGTCCTCCACCACCGGTTCCAAGCGCTACGCCGATCTGGCGCTGTGTCTCAATGTCGTCAACGTCAATTTCGAGCCGCGCCGACTCCATCGCCTCCTTCGACGCCGCCATCGCCAGATGAACCATTCGCGGCACCCGGCGAACATCGACCGCATCCATCGCGATCAGCGGATCAAAGTGGTTGACTTGCGCGACCGATGTTGTTTTGAGTTGGGTTGTATCAAAGTTGGTCAATCGCGAAAGACCGCTTCGACCTTGAGCGCAAGCGGCTGCGTAAGATTCCGCGCCAATTCCATTGGGACTGACCGCGCCGATGCCGGTGATGACAACGCGGGCTCGATTTGTCGGACCGGATGGGCTGGTCACGCCCCGATCATACGCCTGACGACGGCAGGATCGCCACTGATCTCGGCGACGAGGTCGAATACATCGAGACGGGCGGCGAAATCGATGTCCTTGTCCAGTCCGGCGTTGATGATGTTGCGCCCGCCGGCGGTGTTTCGCAGGATACCCGGCAAATCCCTGTGCGCATCAAGAAAGGTCCGCAAGGCGTCGGTGGCGGAGAGGGTTAGCTCCGACGCTCCAAGCGAATCGATTACGGCTCCGGCGCCGATAAGGTCCTCCATCGCAACTTCACCGTTGGTGCCGGCGCAAAGCAAGGTGACGTCCAAACCAATCGCATCCAGCGCCTTGGCGGTCGCGGTTCGATTAAGCAGGCTGGCGGCAAACCGTCGGGCTGCCCCTCGCGCAGCCACAATGGCTCGAGTGCCGTTGGTTGTGCACATGAACATGGATTTGCCCGCCACTCGCGATTCGGTGAAATCGCAGGGACTGTTGCCAAGATCAAACCCAGGAGGCGCAAGGCAGGCGTGTTCGCCGCAAAGAACCTTCGGACTGGTGAACCCCGCTGCGGCTGATTGCACCGCATCCAGGGAATCGAAAACATGGATTTCCCTTGCGCCCGCCGCCAATGCGGTCGCCATGGTGGAGGTGGCTCGCAACACGTCAAAAATCACGACAGCGCGATCGCGCAGATGTTCTTCGGCAAGGTCTTTGGGAAGTCGAACAACGTCAACGTGGATCATTTCGCACAATGTATCACGTCTGCGATTCGCGTGGTACGATCGCGCCGTGCATAAAACGGTGGTGATCAACGCGGTTGGCCTGACGCGCAAACTGCTCAAGCGCATGCCGCTGACGAACAAGCTGGGCGCGCCCGCAACCATCGGCCACGTCCTGCCGGCGGTCACTTCATCGGTCCAGGCGACCTATCTCACCGGCACGCTTCCATGCGAACACGGAATTGTCGGCAACGGATGGTATTTTCGGGACGAATGTGAGATTCGATTCTGGCACCAGTCGGACAAACTCGTTCAGCGCCCGCGCATCTGGGATATCGCTCGCCAGCGCGATCCATCTTTCAAATGCGCCAATATTTGCTGGTGGAACGCGATGTATTGCTCAGCCGACGTGACGATTACGCCGCGGCCGATGTACCCCGCTAATGGTCGGAAAGTCCCGGATATTTGGACTCATCCGGCAAGTCTGCGCACCACATTGCAAAACACTTT
>DASZXJ010000124.1:0-7558 GCA_035545895.1 Tepidisphaeraceae bacterium
AATAGTTCAGTTCCTTTTCGTGACGGCGCAGCAGATGGCCGACGATCATCTGCCGGCCCAGCTCGGTCACTTCCGGAATCGCCATGCCTCCGAGTTCGGAAAGCACCTGCTCGCCAAGCAACTCAAACGACACCACGCGCACCCGGCAGAAGCCGTTCAGCCCGCTGTTGCAGGTCAATTCGCGCTCGGTGATGAATGTTTCCTGCTTGGGAACAATCCAAAAAATCGACTTGCCCAGCGGCTCGGCGCGCAACATCTCCACAATGCTTTGAAAGCAGTGCAGCGACTTGCCGCTGCCCGCGCGACCAATGACGAAGCGAACAGACATTTGCCGACATTGTATCCTAACAATTGCCGAAAAGAAGGGAATTGAAAACCAAGACTTGGGACGATTCGCAATTCAGCCCCATCGCTCGCGACGGTGTGAAAAGAAGATGACAAGACAACGTAGCGAAATGAGTCGCGACTCGGTTCTTCGATCAAGACGAACCTGTTGCGATTTGGACACATGCTTGCTGTCGTGTCTTCTCTGAATAAGTCAATTCCGCGAGTTGCGATAGCATGGCTGCAAATTCGTGTTCTCGGCGTACCTCGACGGGCTTGCCGTCCATCCCCTTCATTAATGCGATTTGACAAGTTTCGGCGAGCGATACGCCCGCGTCAATCGACATTTCAATGAAGTTGATGGTCGCTTCCGCCCGGTTGACCAGCGTCTTCATCAGATGGCGTATATGCGTTCGTGAAATCGGTGCCACCTGCACGATAGCCACCCACGAGACGCCTGATTCATCCACGCGCGCAGCCGTCTCGCTGGCCAGCGATTGGGATGAAATCGCCTCGGCGGCGATGCCCTTCTTCTCCGCCGCACAAGCCAGCAACTTGGCGGCGGCGGCGTCGATTTCATTCTGGGCGGCCACGCAAAGCAATGTCAATTTCGATTCGCTGGGCTTGGTGTGTGAATCTGCCAGGCAAGTCGAATCGAACAGCGCAAGCGAATCTCGTACCTGTTCAGCGTTGATTAAACCGCTGAGCTGATCTCGCTTTAAATGCTGCAATGTCGGTAAAAGCAATCTGTCACACACGGCGTCAAATGGCGATTCCTTGAGTTGCTCCTGAACAATCTGTTCAACCGTATATTCATCCCGCACGAGAAGGCGCTGATACAATCGCGCAACCAGCGGAACACTTGCATCGCTCCAGAACAGATAGTGAATCAAGGCAAACTGCGGGACGTGCTTGCCTAGGACGGCAAGACTGACCGTGATCGGCACCGCCAGGATCAGGCCGACCGGGCCCCAAACCCATGCCCAGAAGACGCTGGCTACGACAACGCCCAGGCTGGAGATGCCGGTGCTGGCGGAGTAAAGCCAAGGCTCCAATACCATGTTGGTGAATAGTTCCATCACAGCATACATGCAAACCACACCCAGCGGCCGACTCCATCCGGGGAAAACGGCGATGGTCAGCAGCATCGTAAGAGAGGCTGCAATCCATGGCCCGACAAACGGCACGAATCGCAATAGTCCGGCGACGACGCCCCAAAGCATCGCATTGGGTACGCCAAATATTCCCAACCCGATGGCAATCATCAATCCAAAACTGGTATTCACAATTGCTTCAGTGCGCAAATATTTGCTTATCCGATCGGCAACTTCTTCCATGGCAGCCGTCGTCAAACTGATCTGTCGCATGCCGGCGACCCATACGAGTCGGTCCCGCACGTCGGCTTGATGTAACAGCAGAAAAATCAGCAAAAGCAGTGTCACCAGAAGCTGGCTGAGCGGGAACACGAATGAGCCCGCCACCATCGAGGTGATTCCCAGATAATCGACGCTCGGGCTTCCGACAATTTCCACCTTCATCGGATGATCGATCGGCGGCTGCGGCAATAAGCCGAGCCCGTCAACGGAAGCGGGCGCTGTACTTGGCTGTGATGCCGCCAGTTCCTGTTTGATCTCGGTGAACGTTCCCGTCAGCCTCGCGAATGTACCACTGCTGCTTTTGCGAATTTCGCGCACTCGGGTAACTAGATTCTCTTTGTAATCCGGTAGTTTGCGCGACAAATCAACGACTTGGCCGCCGACTAGAAATCCAAGACTCAGCGTGAAAATCAAGGTCAGGACGATTGTGATGACAACCGCCGGAATGTGCGGAATTCGCCATCGTTCAAACCGGACCACAAGCGGCGAAAGCAGAAAGGTTAACAACACCGCCAGCGCGGTGGGAACCAGAATGTCGCGCGCCAAATACAATGCGGCGATACTCAGCAGTAAAGCAATTAGTCGAGTTGTTTTCGAAGCAGTGGTTATACTGGTGCCGTCCATTTGTGCTTCACGATGTTGGCGGAGATTCCGCACGAGCGGCCTTGTGTCGCGCGATTTGCCAGTTGATGACTCGAATCAGCGATCGAGTCAGGCCGGCAGACAGGAATGAATGGATGGACCGGGCCGCTTCCGGCGAACCCGCAACGAACCCCACCGCAGCCGCGGTTACAACGCTCGTAATGGGATGTTCTCGAAGAGGTTGCAACGGATCAATTCCTCGCGCGGTTTCTTTCAATCGCTGTTTACAAGTAGCGGCATCGTTCAGATCGCAAGATTCCGAACTCTGGGGTTCGGAAGTTACTTTCGCCAGATGATCTGTCGAGCTGCCCATCCCAGTGCTCCTGCAATAACCAACCCGCTGACTCCACAAAGGGTCGCGGCAATCGGCGTGGAAACCTGCTGGGCCAGTAGAAGAAACAAGCCAAAGACGAAAAATCCCAGCCCCAGGATTCCGATCAAAGCCGCCGCGACGATGAGAATCGCAGCGACCTCCAGCCGAAGCAGATGGCGGCCCAGCGCCCGACCTTCCGCTTCCGCCAGATCAGCCGTTGCAACGACCAAATTGGCCAATGCTTCCATGGATTACTTTCGTGAAAACAGTTTCGCCAGGATAAATCCGACGCCAAAAGCAACGAGAACCGCACGAACCGGATTTTCGCCGATCTGTTCCTCGACCGCCGAAACCTGCTCCGAGCCGCGCTCTTTGAGATCGCTCAAGCGTTCCTTGAGAGATTCAACCGCATTTGAAGCTTCTTCCTTGGCGACTTCGGCGCCGCCTCGGCCAAGCCCGAAGGCGTGGCTGAGCAGGTCCATCACGTCCTGTCGAAGCTGCGAAAAACTCGCATGAATTTTCTTCATTTCCTCAGAAACCTGGGAAGCGCCGCCATTTTCCATGGAGCTGGTTTCGGTTGTTGATTCGGATTCCATGATCGCACTCCTATTGCGTAAAACGACTCGGATTGAAATTCGGCGTCGGTCCCCCGATTACACCGGGGAAGGCGGGCCGCCTCTGAATAATTGAAACGCCAGCGAAATCACAAACAGGATGAGGAAGATCGCAAACAGCACTCGTGCGATGCCCATCGAGTTCTCGGCAACACCGGTAAAACCAAATGCCGCGGCGATCAAGGCGATCACCAGAAAGATCAGCGTCCAATACAACATAAAAACCTCCGATCAAAGTTCCGGCTGAAGCCCGCCCGCCGAGTCCGGCAAAGAACGGATGTTGCTCGGGTCAGCGGGGCGGGTTTGCCAGCGAGTTAATTCTGTTTCGCCGCATCCCTCAACGATTTAATTCGATCGTGCGTCGCGCGAACCGTCGCCAGTTGATCAGTGATCACTGGGTCAAACTCGACCGGCGAACCGGCTTCGACGGCCCTTCGAAATTCTTCCAAGGCTACGTCTTCGCCACGTTCGCATTCGGAAAGAATTGCATGGCGATCGTTAGAACTAATTGCAATTTCAAGATTCATCCAGCCTCGTTGCAGAGCGCCGCTCATGCTTCCACCTTCGCTGGTCTTTTCCCCTATCGCTTCGATCAGACTGCCAATTTGCCGGGCAAACTGGTCTCGTTGAAAGCTATACGCCATTAATTCGTCCGTTAAAACAGGGTCTTTGACGGCTTGGGCGGCGGTTTTGAAGCCATTCCGGCTGTCAAGCAGAGTCTGATGAAGGTCATTCAGCAATTTCGCGGTGTCTTGAGTTGCATTCATGACTACTCCCTTGCTTAAATTCCTGCATCAAGTTTTATTTTCTGAGTAAAGCTTATGACCCTTACTAAAGTTAGAATATCAGGGCTCCACTGATGCCTTGCTGCGAATTGGCAGAACTATACTGTCAGGGAACAAATGGCAGCGGGAAAAGCTGGTTTCGAAAATGGAAAACGAAATCAAGCGCCTGCCGATTGGAGATCACAATGGCTGCTACAACAGCACCAAGAAACGGAACACGAACCAAAACGACGGTACTTCTGATCGACGATCATCCGATCGTGCGAAAAGGAATTGCGGCACTGATCAATTCCGAGCCGGACCTGGAAGTGTGCGGCGAGGCAGCCACCATGCAGGAAACGCTCGGGCTTATCGCGAAGGTTCACCCGCAACTGGCGATTGTCGATATATCGCTTGACGGCAACAATGGCATCGAGCTGATTAAAAATCTCTCATCGCGATGGCCCAACATTCCGCTGCTTGCTTATTCGATGCATGATGAATCGATCTATGCCGAGCGAGCACTTCGCGCGGGCGCCAAAGGCTATGTGATGAAGCAGTCGCCGCCGGAATCCCTTCTTTCGGCGATTCGACAGGTGCTCAAAGGCAAGACCTATTTAAGCGATCAAATGTCTGATCGTCTTCTAGGCAAATGGGTTGGAGCGGGCACGACCACCACACCCATGGCGTTGCCGATCGAGAAACTCAGCGATCGTGAATTGGAAGTCCTCGAACTGCTTGGCAAGGGTCAGGGCACATCACAAATCGCCGACAAGCTCTGCCTCAGCGTCAAGACAATTGAGACCTATCGGGAGCATCTCAAGCATAAACTGAATCTGGCCAACAGCCAGGAGTTGCTCCGGTATGCAATTGAATGGTCGCTCAATCGGGCGGCCACCAAGTAGAAGCTACATTGGTTTTTCGTAGCGGTCAGGATGCGACGAGATATGTCCGGGGAAAATGTGCCTTCAATGCTGAAAACAGGCGCAAGCGATTCATTCGGCGTTTTCACTGCGATCCGTGACGAACAGGGACACGTCATCGATTTTCGCGTGGACCATCTTGGATCGGGCGCCGAAGGTTCGCACCCCAACGGATTCATTGAAGGCCAGTCCCCACATCGGTTGTCGATCATTCCGGAATTAAAGAATTTGGGCCTGCAAACACTTTGCGGTTCCGTTTTAGAAGCCACCGGCCCCAATGCCAATCAGTTTCAATGGCAGCAGGTGACGCTGCCGGATGGAAAATATGCGCGAATTCGGGCGATCCGCCTGGGCGATCGTTGTTTTGCGCAGTGGCGCAAAGAGAGTGCCGATCAGTTGAATGTTGATGCCGACGAAACGCTTGAAGCGCGGCTGAGTTATGCCCTCAAAGCAGCCGGCATCGGCGTTTTTACATGGAACAGCGAAACGGATCAGATGACCTGGTCCGATGGGCTGTATCAATTGCTTGGGTTTGAAAATTCGACGCCCGGTGCGACTTTAGAATTGTGGCAACAGCGCGTCCATGCCGACGATGTCGGACTTTTCCGCGAAGCGCTTCGAAATTCATCACACAACGGTTCGGCGAGAATTTCCACGTTTCGTGTGGTTTGGCCGGATAAATCGGTGCACTATTTGGAATGTCGCGCCCGCCGATTGAAATCGGCGTGTGGCGCGTCGGACATCGTTGAAGGTGTTGTGCTGGACGTCACAGTCGCCAACGAATCCAAAGTCAGGCTCAAGCAAAGCGAAAGCAATCTGCGGGCAATCACCGAAACACTCGAAGGTCGTGTCGCCGAACGAACTCGAGAAGCCAACGCGCGAGCCGAACAACTTCGCCTTCTGGCGCTCTCGCTGGCAGATGCCGAGTCGCGCGAGCGCAAACGACTTGCACAACTCCTTCACGATGACCTTCAGCAGCTCGTATCGGCGGCCAAGCTCAAGGCGGGCATGGCCCGGCGAATGACCAAGGATGACATTGGCAAGGAAAGCATGGCAGACGTGGAACGGCTGCTGGAGAGTGCTTTGTCCGCGTCGCGATCCCTTTCCAACGAACTCAGCCCGCCGGTGCTTCACGACGCGGGACTTGGCGCTGCCGTTGTCACCATCGCCCGATCCGTTCAACAACGAACATCGCTGAAAATCAACGTGCAATGTGATCCTCGCGCCGAACCGGAACTGGAACAGGTTCGCGTCCTCCTGTTTGAAACCATCCGCGAGTTGCTCAACAACATCGTTCAGCACGCAGCGGCCGCGAATACGACGATCACCACCAGCCTTACGCCGGATTCCAGAATTGAAATTCGCGTCGTTGACGATGGACGCGGCTTTGACGTCAGTGATTTGTGGAAGCCTGCCAATCGCGTGGATAAACCGTTTGGCTTGCTGGAGCTTCGCGAACGGCTGAATTATCTGGGCGGCGATCTGACCATCAGCAGCAAGGTCGGAGGCGGAACTGATGTGCGGATTGTCATGCCGGTCAAGCTTCGCGAGCTATCAGAAACGCCGTCTTTGCCGATGCCCGCATCCAAACCCATGGAATGGAGCAATTCTCACGCATTGGCTGGGCGGCGCGGGAGGCTCCTGGTTGCTGACGACCACACGATTTTCCGGGATGGCCTGGTCAATCTGCTTAAACATGAGCCGATGCTTGAAGTGGTGGGTGAGGCTGCTGATGGCGAAGAAACGATCGAGCTGGCCAGGTCCTTACAGCCGGACATCCTGCTGCTGGATATCACCATGCCCAAGATGAGCGGCGTGCAGGTGGCCAGCCAGCTATCCAAGGAAATGCCTCATCTGAAAATCGTCGGACTATCGATGCACGATCGCCAGGATATGGCGTCGGCAATGCGGGCGGCGGGGGCGGTTGCTTATTTCACCAAGGGCGGAGCGTGGGAAGTGCTGCTCAGCGTGCTACGCTCACTGGTTCCCCGAGAGCCGGCGGAAGCGTCGTCGGTGCATTGATAGCATATGCAGCGCGCCAAGCCGCATTGCACCAACACCCGTGTTCAATCCAATTGGTCGGAATGAGCTCATTGCCCATCGGACGAGATGCCGCGCATGGCTTTGAACTGCTGAAGAAGTGTATCGAGCCTGGCAATTCCATCGAACAGGCGTTCGCTGCCTTTGAGCCAGAATTCGTCCGCGCCGGCACGCTCCACTTCGTGGGAGCAGGAATCATCGGCACTGCACACGATCACCGGAATGTCGGCCAGTGCAGGATCGGATCGAACCCTGCGGCAAAGATCGACGCCGCTCATGCCTGGCAATCGCTGATCGGTGACGATTGCATCTGGTTGAACGGATTGCAGTTTTTCGACGGCTTCTTCACCGCTGACGCACTTCTGCACCTTGTGGCCGTTCATGAGCAACAATTCGCCTATGACGTCACTGAGATCCGGGTGGTCGTCAACAAGCAATAGTGTAGCCATGGGATGGTCGCCGCTACTTTTAATACCACGCCGAGCAATTTCGCTGCGATAGTTTGACCGACAGAGCAAGTGGATCGCCCACTTGCAAACTATTTTTTCCGAACACATCCTAG
>DASZXJ010000125.1:0-25081 GCA_035545895.1 Tepidisphaeraceae bacterium
CATCTTCATCGGTTGGCGTGCGAATATCGATCTCTACTTCCACGCCATACTTCGGACCTAGTTCCGCAGCCGCGTCCTTCGCGCCCTTATGAGCCGCCTGGAAAACAGGATTTGACTGGCTCTTGGCGACAATGCCGATGACGATCTTCTTTTTACCACCCGCCGCGCTCGGCGTGCCGGTTTCACTCTTGCCGCAACCGATGGCGGTGACCATCGATAGCAGAACCACCGCAACAAACCCTAAACCTCGCTTCATTGAACCTCCCGATATGTGACTATTCGAAAATGCGTAAAATTGAACGCGATCATTATTATTATTTTGCGCCCCCTCTTGCCAGACGCCGCTGACGGAAATATTCGCTGACTCGGTCCATCGCCACCGCCAGAATAATCGCCACACCGATGATAATCAGCCGGAATTCCTGCTGGAGATGCAGGATATAAATCCCGTTTTCGATCAAGGCGATAACGAGCGTGCCGAGCAGCGCGCCCAGCGCCGTTCCGCGGCCTCCTGAAAGGCTTGCCCCCCCCACAACCGCCGCAGCGATGACTGTCAATTCATAACCTGATCCGCTGCTGGTGGATGCCGTGCCAAATCGTCCGAGCGAAACCATGCCCGCAACACCGCACGCCAGTCCCGCCAGCGCATAAACTCGAAGTTTGACCCAATTCACGCGAATGCCGCTGAATCGAGCGGCCTCTTCGTTGCCGCCGATCGCGTAATTCTCCCGGCCTGCCACCAGCATGCGAAGGTAAAACCATCCCAATCCCATGCAAATGAGCATGATCACCAGCGGCATGGGCTCAAGTTCATAAAACTGAATTCGCATGAAGTGCTTGGTGAATGCGGCAGGAAGAGTTCGCCCACCGGTCGGAAGCGTTTTTTCCCAGAACCATGGCAGCACGTTGGCAAGTCCGCGATATACACTCATCGTGCCAAGCGTGACGATGAATGGATGTAGATTGAGCCCAACGATAATCAAACCGTTGATCAAACCGCAAATCAAACCGATCAGAAGCGGCACGCCGATGGCCAGGGGCATGACTTTGATGGCGGGAGCATCGGATGGGAAATTTTGCAGTACCGCGGCTGATCCCAGCGCGCACAGCGCCATCATTGAACCGACCGAAATATCAATGCCTCCGGTGATAATGACAAAGGTGGCTCCGACGGCCATGATCGCGTAGTAGGACATTGGGGTGGCAATGCCGCCGACAAGATTTTCGGAGTTCAAAAACGTGTTGGGTCTGCCCGGACGTGCGTCCTGCCACCCATAGCCCGCCAGGACAGCAGCCAGAACAAAAATCACAACAACCAGGCCCAACTCCTGAAAGCGAGCGGTGCGTCGGGCGCGCGGCGAAAGCGGGGCAGCTCGATAATCGACAACGGATTGCGTTTCCATCCGTTATGTAAGATAACAACACCCGTACGGATTAACCAACGTGCAGGGGCGAAATGGACAGTTCAGCAGCACAACCCCCGATTTCAGCGGGCCGCAAGGGCAAACCCTCGGCCGGGCCGATCAGGCTGATCGCCGTCGATCTCGACGGCACGCTTCTCACTTCAGATAAAAAGGTCAGCGGCCAAACCGTTGCGGCGCTACAATGCCTGCCTGAAAATGTGCGGGTGGTGATCGCCTCCGCCCGGCCACCACGGAGTGTCCGGCATATTTACGAACTGCTCGGTCTTCAAACCCTTCAAATCAATTACAACGGCGCCTTGATCTGGGATGAGCCCACTCAGCGGGCAGCGTTTCATTGCCCGATGCCGGGTGAGCTGGTCCTGCGGATGATTGAGACCGCCCGCGACATGTTTGAAGAGGTGCTTGTCTCCTGCGAGATTCTGGACCGATGGTATACCGACCGGATTGACGACAAATACACCACCGAGACAGGCAAAATCTTCAAGCCCGATGTCGTCGCTCCAGTGGAAACGTTCTGCAATCAGCCTGTGACCAAGCTGATGTTTCTGGGCGAGCCGCAGGTCTTGTCGCGGATTGAGCCGCTGCTGCTCGATCAATTTGGCGATCGAATATCGCTCGTGCAGACGGATCGCGATTTGATCCAGATCATGGACCGGCAAGTCAGCAAATCAACCGCCCTGCAAATGGTGGCCGAGCATTACGGAGTCGATCGCAGCCAGATTATGGCGATCGGCGATGCACCCAACGACGTCGGCATGCTTCAATTGGCGGGCATTGCGGTGGCAATGGACAACGCCAGCCCCATCGTCAAGAAGAACGCGCATTGGATCGCCCCCTGTAACGACGATCATGGCGTGCATGCAGCGCTCGTGCGGTTTGGATTGTGCAAGTAATCCCCCGCTGAAATTCTTACGGAGTACGGGCTAAGCTTCGCGCAAATGATAGCTCTTGATCATCGTCTGCTGAAAATCGGGGTGGGCGTTGATATCGTGCTCAGCCAAGTCCAGACCGTCGAATTCATCGGCTTCAGTGACACGCAATTTGAAGCATGCCCGAAGTATCAGCATCAGGACAATCGAAAAGATCAGGCTGACCAGAACGATCGTCACGACGCCGAGGAGTTGAATCAACAAGTCGGCAAATCGATTGGAGAGAATCGGCGCCGCGAGCAACCCCCAAACACCTCCAATGCCGTGGATTGCGATGATTCCGCCGGGATCGTCAATTTTGAATCGCAGGTCGATTGCGATCATCAGCCAGGGTACGAGGACGCCGGCGACCAATCCGACCAATACGGCGCCGGGCGTGGCGATATAACCTGCGCCGGCGGTGATCGAAACAAGCCCGCCGACAATGCCGCTGCAGACGAGCAGCACATCGACCTTGCCGAACCGAATTTGAGCAAAGATCAGGCTGGCCAGTCCTCCCGCGGATGCTGCCAACAGCAGGTTTGCCGCCACCAGATTTGAAGCGGCACTCGGTGCAGCGCTGATCACATAGGGGACCCATCCACAGAGCGTCATCAGGACCGAAGCAATCACCCATGCGACGCTATGACCCGGGATCATGTTGGAGGAACCATCACGGTTGTATTTTCCTTCGCGCGCGCCGACGAACATTGCGGCGACCGCGGCACATATCGACGGCGTAACGTGCAGCGCTGCGGCTGCGCCGGAATCGATAAATCCTCTTCGCGCCAGCCAGCCAATGCGCGTCCAATGTAAAACAATTGGAATCAACACCGCCGCCAGTGCCCCGCTCACGATCAGGCCAATGCGCAATCGCGAACGTTCCGCCAAGACCGGCGGAATCATTCCCGTGCCGATCAAGACCAGCACAAGCATTGCGAACCAGTTGCCGGACAAGCCATTCCAGCCGATGAGGTCGGAACCGCTGAATCCGAAATACGGGTTATTCGATTGAAAAAGGATGGCTGCGCCAATCGCCCAGAAGCACAGGGTTGTGACGCAAAAGTCCGCCAAGGATCGCAGACCGGTCGAGGCGACGTTTTTGGCGCGTGCCATGCCGAGGCTGCTGAAGAGTTGGCCAATCCGCACCAGCAGTGCGGCCGCCGCCCAGAGTACCACCCACTCGCTATCCATAATGCCGTTGTTTTACCGAAATCCAAGCCGGTTGTACAAAATCATCCATTTCATTTGGTTGCCTGCTTGCTGCATAGCGCGTTGTCGATCTCGCTGTTGATCTCCGCACCGATGAGCATGACCAGCGCATCCAGATAAAAAAACAGCAGCAAAATCGCGGCACCGGCGACGGTTCCGTAGGTTTTATTGTAATTGGCAGCCCCACCCAGTTTTGTGAGATACAGGCGAAAAAGCGCTCCCAGCGCCAGCCAGATGGTAACGCTAAAGACCGCGCCGGGAGAGAACGCCGAAAATGACTGTTTCGCGCTGGTGCCGACGTTATAAATCATAGCCAGCACCGTAAACATCAGAAGCAGCGCCAAGACGTACCTCGTAATGTTCACAAGCCAATAAAAACCGAGCGGGATGAAATTGTGATTGTTCAGCCATTCCAGAACCTGCGTTCCAACCGGCAGCAGGATGAGCACGGCAATAATCAAGGTCGCCGCGACTGCGGTGAGCAGGATCGCCAGAAGTCGTCGCGTGTAATAGGGCCTGACCTTTTCGACGTCGTAGGCCTTATCCAGCGCCGACATGGTCATCGCCATGCCTCCGCTCGATGCCCAGACGGTGAGGATCAGTCCAAAGCTGAGAAACCCGCCGGGGCTGGGATTTTCGACGATGTGTTCGACCTGCGTCATGACGATTTGCCGGATGCTGTCGGGCATGGTGTCGGCCAGGAGCGTGTCCAGGCGTTTCACGTCGGGCTTGAATTGATCCGGCAATAACGGAACCAGGCTGAGGAGAAAGACCAGAAACGGGAAGATCGCGAACAGCCACGAATACGCCATCGCGGCACCCCAGGTCATGATGTCGTCATCCTGAATCTGGCGGATCACACATTTGGCCAGACGCAGCGGGCCGGTGCGTTTGAGCACCACGGGAACATCTCTCAGCCTTGCCATAGACGGCTCATTCTCCTCAAACCTTCGTTTTTGGCCAATCGGTTAACGTCTGATAACTGCCAAAGGTGAAAACCGGGCGATTCGCGTGTAATATTGGTTCTCGCCCTTATATTTTCAGGACGCGTGAACGCACCACGAATCGGCATCTTGATCGTTGCTTACAACGCGGAGACCACGCTGCGCAGTGTTCTCCAGCGGATTCCCCCTTCCATCATGGCCAAGGTCGCGGAGATTTTTGTCTTCGACGATGCCAGTTCCGATTCCACCCACGCTGTCGGTCAGGAACTCGCCAGGGAAGAATTTCACGACGGCAAGCTCTCGATCTATCGCAATGAAGTGAACCAGATGTACGGCGGCAACCAGCGCAGGGGCTATCAATACGCCATGAGCCGCGGACTTGATATCGTCGTTCTTCTGCATGGCGACGGCCAATACGCGCCTGAGATCATGCAGGACCTGCTCACGCCGCTGGAGACCGGCCAGGCCGAAATGGTCATGGGCTCGCGCATGATGGTTCCCGGCGCTGCACGCAAGGGGAACATGCCGCTGTACAAGTTTGTCGGCAACAAGATTCTTACGTGGATGGAAAATCGATTGGCGGGCACCCGCCTCAGCGAATTTCACTCGGGTTATCGAGCTTATTCAGTCCATGCGCTCAAGGATATCCCGCTCGATTCGATGACCACCAACTGGCATTTCGACACACAGATCATTCTGCAGTTTCTCAAGCAGGGATATCGAATCAAGGAAGTGCCGATTCCCACGTATTACGGCGACGAGATTTGCCGGGTCAACGGCATTCCCTACGCCATGAACTGTATTCGCGAGACGTTGATGTACGCGTTGAAAGACCGTTGGCGGCGCAAGAGTGCGCCGCGTGGCGATCGTTCCGGAGCTGTTTCCTCACGCACCTGAACCGCCGCCCACATGCACCATTACAAGCTCAAGCAAGATCCGCTCAGCAGTCACCAGCAAATCGCCAAGCTGGTCAGGCAGATGAAGCGCGGGCCAGTTCTCGACGTCGGCTCGGCGCAGGGCATGCTCGGGCAGCTTCTTCAGGGCAGCAATCTCCAGCTCGACGGCGTCGAGCCCAATCCTGAATGGGCAGCGGCTGCCAAACCCCTGTATCGCCAGATGTACGAAGGCACGGTCGAGTCGGCCAATCTTCCCAAGAACCATTACAAGGTCATCGTCTGCGCCGATGTTCTGGAACATACGCTCAATCCCACCTGCGTGCTGAAGCAGCTTCGCTCGTGCGGCACGAAGGATGCGGTCTTCGTCGTTTCGCTGCCCAACGTCGCGCACATTGCGGTGCGATTGCTTCTGCTGTGCGGGCAATTTCCGAAAATGAAAAGAGGCTTGCTCGATCGGACTCATTTGCATTTTTTCACGCGCGAGACGGCTGTTCAGATGCTGCGCGACGCGGGCTTGAAGGTGACCCGGCGGCAGGCGACGGTCGCGCCGTTGAGTCTGGTCTGGCCGCGCGGAGATGGGACGCTGCCTTTCCAGGCCTTGTGGCACATGCAGCATTGGGCAACAAAAGTCTGGCCAAATTTGTTTGCATATCAGTGGATTCTCGTCGCCGAAGCCGTGCGCGAATAGCTCACGTTTTGCGCAACACCATTTGTCGTAACTCCTTATTTTTCAAAAAAGCGGAGCATTCGGCGCTGCCAACTTCCGGCCCGGCCAGCAAATGCGAGCACCTCACAGCCGTTCGCCCGCACGACGAGGCGACTGTTCAACGACTTGCAACTCATCGGGCCGCATCGTTCGCCTCCGACAGGCTGGCCATCGCTGGCGAAATGATCGATGGCTGTCGATATGTAGGAATTTGCAACGAAAAATAAGGACTTATGAACGACTCCACCATTCAGCGAGCGCGGTGCAAGCACCGCCGCTAAACAGGGATGAGACATCGATTCCCAAGACGTGTTCATTTGTGGTTTGAATATTCGTAATTTGAATTTGCGATCCGGACTGTGAACATGCGCCGTTGAACCGCGCGATGCATGCAAAATGTCGCCGTTCAGGCTCCACGAAACTGCAAAGAAGTGTGCGAGATTTACCTATCCAGACAAGCCAAATTGTCGAAGATTTTCACGGAAGCGCGCGGTATATACACGGTTCCCGCGGTCCCTCGCGCCCAATCCCGGGTTTGGGGGTCCGCTTGCGGTTTCGCGGTGAATTCCGCGTATTTACCGCGAAACCGCAAGCGGGTATTGGCGTTTAACTTTTTTTGCGACGAGAGTCTTTGGTCAAAACCTTTCGCTTATTTCTCGTACGTTACCGCGCGCAGAAGATAGAGCGATTCGCTTTCATCCGCGACGACCCCTTCTTCAAATCTGGGCAGGACTTGCATCTGCAAGGCTGGGTTGGGGATGTTAGCGATGGGCGGCAAGGTGATTAGCACATCGTGTTCTGCGATTGGTGGCCGGCCGGAGGAGAGGAGCAGCAGCACCTGCGTTTGATTGGCGGCGGAAAGCTCGAACACTTTCGTCAGAAGCGTTTGCATCGTCAGGTCGATTCGAGCTTCGGGATTCTGGGTATTGACGATCGCCAGCGCCTGCATCTGGGGGAAATAGATTGGCTTGCTCAGCCACGTGGCGATCGGCGAAGCGCAGTAGTCATCGACTGCCACCAGGATTGTGTTCTCGGAGATATTGGCCTTGATGTACCGCGCGGTGGCCCACGACGCGGAGAATGGAATCACCAGCCCCGCCAGTGCGACGAACACGCCAATGACCGCATGTACGCCAAACAAAACGGTTAGTCCCTGTTCGCGAATCTGCTCCAGGGCAGGAATCTTCAGAATTTCATATTTGACGGTCGAAGTGGCGATCCAGCACGCAGCGATCAGGATCATGAACAGATGCCCGTGATGACGCGCCGACCCGCGGAAGTGGAACTCAAACGCCATCAACGCGATATAGCCCAACACGAAAAATCCGAGCGCGATCGGCCGATTGATCAGCGCGACGATCGCAGCGGCAAACAGGATCAGCCCAACCAGAAATTGCAGCGTTGGAACCTGATCGAGCAGGTTGGAATTCCAGAAATGCCCTGAAAAAGCAGGCACGGGAAACCACGCGCGGTAAATGGCGCAGAACGTGCCCATGAATTTTTGAATGGAACCGGCATTGAGCCATGTTGCGGTAAACGTCGGCCCGGGCCCGGGAAGCGATTCGAAATACGCCAGCGCCACGCCAAACAAAACAACGGTGCTGAGCAATGACACCTGCCACGGCCTGGGCTGCAGCGCCGGCTCGGTGAAATAACACTTCACCAAGGCCACGAGCATGAGCAACCCGGCAATGCCCGCCCCCCAGATGCTCGCTTGAGTGAGCAGACCAAGCACCAGCGTCAGCCAAAGCATTTTCACGCGCGGCTGGGTAATCAGTGCGCATGCGATCATCATCAGCAGAAAGACAAGCACATAATTACGGCTGATGACCGCGTATTCGTAAAACGTGAAATATCCAAATGGAAATAGAACCTTGGCGAGTTTCGGAAACGGCGAGCATTGCGTGAAGACGAAGACGACGGCTGTGGCGAACAGCACATGCACGAACTGCATCAAAAACGGATTCTGGGTAAATCGCGTGAGAACGAAGATGATTTCGTTCCATAGCATGGGCACGGCGTCGAATCGCATTTCGTGCTGGGCCGCGATGGGGTTGGACGTCTGCTGAATGATCTGCCACGGTCGAAGTTCGTCCCGCCACATGATGTGCCGGCTGATTTGTATGAGCGCGAGCAGAAAGAAAATCCCCGAAAGAATAAGCGGCAACCCAGGCGGGCGTCGATCGGGAACAGTGGTCATGGCCTGGGCTCCGTGGCCGGAGCAGTCGTTGCAGCCGCGGTCGCGGGCGCGGTGGTGGGCGAAATCACCAGCCTGAAGCAGTACACCGCCTGCATGTTATTGACCATCTCCTCGTTCATTGGAACAGAACTGAAGAGGTGCCAGAACAATTCCGGGCGATAGGCATCGCGCCAGTAAACGGGAATGATGGCTGTTATGGGGTAGTTGATGTTGGGCGGCAGTTGGATGCTCTGAACCAGTTGCTTCACGTATATAGGCCCGAATGCCATCATGTAATCGGGCAGCGAGTGCATACGCAGATGAATCGGAGACAAATCCTTGAACGCCGGGGGAAATTCGTTGATGAATTGCCACGCATAGAGCGCGTGCGGGGCTTTGAACATCAGGGGATAGGTCATGTAATCGGGCCAGATGAATATAGACTGGCCCGGCTGGACCGTTTCGCGAATCCACTGGGAAGCAGGTTCGTAAGGGTCGGCGATCGGAGTCCATAATTCGCCCAGATATGAAAAGAAAGTCGATCGCACGGGCATGCCCAATTCCTGTTTCCAGAACGGTGCGCCGTTGAGCAAATTGGTGCCAAACGTAATGACAGCCAGAAGAATCAACGGAACGTTGACTGCTACTGGCGAATTGGTGCCATCGGCGGGGATGTAGCGAGCGATCAGCTTGCCGATTTCGAGCAAGACCATCACACTCAGCGCCATGGCCAGCGGTATCAGCGGCGTGAGATAACGAATATCGGCGAATTCAGTTCGCTCAGGCGTGAGCATCTGCGGCGAAAGCATCGAAACGAGGAAGATGTATCCGATGTACACCAGCACGCCTCGAAGCAGCAATGTCTGTCGCGTGAAGAAATATAAAACCGGGGCGGCGAGCAGCAGCAGGGGCGAATAGAACTCGCTGTAATTCATGTCGCGAAGATTCATCCAGATAAGATAAAGGCGGTCGCCGAGGCTGTTGTGCTCGAGGTATTGCCTGTTGCCCGTGCCCAGGGTGTTCCAAATGGAGAATATCACCCCGCCAATCAGCACTTGCGGAAGAAGGATGATGAGCCATTCCTTCAAGGAGAGCAGGTAGCGCTTGCGGCCGATGATCACGTAATCGACCAACAGGCAAACATGCAGGGCAAAGTAATTGAGATAGTTGCTTGAAAGCAGGATCAACCCGGCAACGGCCATGACGATAAGCTGCCATCGCTTGCCGGCGTAATTGAGATAGATGTATGCAATGAGGATGGAGCTGAACAGAACGGGACTGTAGTAGCGCGCCTGCCGGGCATAGAGCCAGAAGCAGACATTGCCAACCAGGGCCATGCTCATGAGCAGCACGGTCAGCCAGGGTGCGCGCAGGGTATACAGCCAGAACATAATCAACCCCACCGTACACAGACCGATGACGGCAAAAGGAAACCGGATGGGACCGGGTACGCGGCCAAATATTCCGACGAAGGGTGCTGCAAGGTATGCCGGCAAAGGCGGGGTCGAACGCTCGTGCGTGCCGGACAGGAGCAGTCCGGAACGGTAGGCGACCACGTTATGGTCGAAAATGACGGAGGTGTCGCCCGTCTTCCATACGCCTTCGGCGCCAAATGCGGTGACGGCTTCGTCATCCCAAAGCGAATAATGACCGAGGCGCACAAAAATAAGCAGCGCCGCGACGGCCAACGTGATGATTGCTATGACTTTTGAGGTGGCTGACACTGTTAGTCAGAATATCGGCCATTTCGAGGTAAATCCACCGTTTCGGGCAAGGGAACAAGATGGTGTATAATGTTTTTGTGAAGGAAAACGATCATTTATTGATCCGTCCGCGACGATTGAGGCTCAATTCCCCGCTGCGAAGCATGTTGCAGCGAATTCATCTCCGCCGAAGCGATATTATCGTGCCCCTTTTTGTGACCGAGGGGAAAGGCATTCGAAAGGATATCGGTTCAATGCCGGGGGTAGCGCAGATGTCGATTGATGTCGCCTGCGAGGAACTGGCCCGCCGGGCTGAAGAGGGATTCAAGGCATATCTCATTTTTGGAGTGATCGATCGCGCGAAAAAAGACGCAACCGGCAGTGCCGCGCTCGATCCGGACAATGTTGTTTGCAACATGTTGCGCGAAGCGGCCAGGCAAAAAATCCCGATGGTCGGAATGGCCGACCTCTGCTTTTGCGAATACACCGACCATGGGCACTGCGGCCCTTTAAGCGCGGACAAATCAACCGTGCAAAATGACCCGACCGTGGCCAACTTGGTGAAGCAAGCGGTGAATCACGCGCGGGCGGGCGCGCAAGTCGTCGCGCCCAGCGGAATGATGGATGGCATGGTCGGGGCGCTGCGCAAGGGACTCGACGAAGCGGGATTCATCGATGTTTCGATCCTTTCCTATTCGGTGAAATACGCCAGCGCGTTTTATGGTCCGTTTCGTGATGCCGCCGATTCGGCGCCGGCGTTTGGGGATCGGCGATCCTATCAAATGGACGCCGCACGCGGGGTGGATGAAGCGCTATTGGAAGCCCGACTCGATGTCGAGCAGGGCGCCGACATGGTCATGGTCAAACCGGCCGGGCCGTATCTGGATATCATTTCGGCGGTCCGACAAAACGTGAATGTGCCGGTTGTCGCTTATCAGGTCAGCGGCGAATATTCGATGCTGCACGCGGCGTTTCAAAACGGCTGGCTGGACAAGGACCGCGCGATTCTCGAATCATTGATTGCAATCAAACGCGCCGGCGCGGATTTGATCATCAGCTATTTCGCTGAAGATGTCGCCAAATTGATTTCACGTGAATAAACACCGCGAAACCGCAAGCGGAACCCAGGACACACTGGTCATCGCTTGCGGTTTTGCGGTTGCTGTTTATGGAATGGCCAGTTGTCATATTTGCTTACGAATGAATAAGTCTGGGTCGATTCTCCCGCCTTGATCGGATTGTTTTCGACATATCGAATTGTTCGCCAAATGTCTTCGGGTTCGTCAAGAAACACTTTCCATCCAGGTCCGCCCCAAACGGGGTGATCGAACGTTCGGCGCCCCGCCGCGATCATCGCTCTTCGACTGAATTCCTGTAACGTCAAAATCATCTGTTCGGCAGAGTGTTTGTGCTTACGAATGCATAAATGGGTGTGATCTCGCATCATGGCAAACGCATAGCAGGTATATCGCTCGCGAACAATTGCTTCAGCAAATGATTTTGCAATAAGCTGTCGATCTTCGTTGTCAAATTCCAAAAGCGGGTGGAGAAGAACATTACTTGCACGATGATAAAATTCGCGAATGGACCTGGAATTGGGAAGAACCCGCTTTCGGCCAAAATGAAGGTCGCCCAGTTCGTTGATAAAATCACAGCGGATCTCGCGAGACATGCTTCCGCGAAGGTCATTGGGCAACCACCAACCATACGCTGTGATGATCAAGTGGTATGCAATGACCATGAAGAAATTCCCGCGAAAATACCCGCGAAACCGCAAGCGGAACCCGGGACACACTGGTCATCGCTTGCGGTTTCGCGGTGAAACAAAAGGTTCGTTCACACACCCGTATGTTGTGTTACGACCTTCTGTCGTTCACCCATGTTCCTCAGGCGATTGACAGCCGACAAATACGCCAGGGCGCTTGCTTCGAGAATGTCGGTGCTCAATCCCCTGCCATGCACGCGTTTGCCGGAATGATCGATTTCGATCTGCACTTCACCGAGCGCTTCCTTGCCTTTGGTGACGGCGCGGATGCGATAATCGATCAATGAAACGCGTACGCCGGTGAGACGCTGGATGGCTGAATAGATCGCATCGACAGGTCCGTCGCCGACGCTGGCGTCCTGTACCATCTGGCCGTTGCTGTCCTTTAATGAAACGGTGGCGGTGGGCGTGCTGCTCGATCCGGTCATCACCTGCAAACCGATCAACTGCCACAAGCCGCGATCCAGTTCCAGTTCGACATCGATCAGGGCTTCGATATCTTCATCAAAGACTTCCTTCTTTTTGTCTGCCAGCGCCTTGAACTTCACAAACGCGGCCTCCACCTGCTCGTCGCTCAGGTTATAGCCAAGCGACACGCACCGATCGCGAAACGCATGTCGGCCACTGTGCTTGCCCAGCACCAGCACATTCTTGGGCAAACCGACGGCCACGGGGTCCATGATTTCATAGGTTTCGCGGTATTTCAGAATTCCATCCTGGTGAATGCCAGATTCGTGGGCGAAGGCATTTTGTCCGACGATGGCTTTATTTCGCTGGACGGTCAGGCCTGTTAAAGTGCTGACCATTCGGCTGGCGGGATAGATCTTGGTCGAATCGATTCGCGTGTTGAACTTGTATTGATCGTGACGAACCTTGAGGGTCATGACGATCTCTTCCAAGGCTGCATTGCCCGCGCGTTCGCCGATACCGTTGATCGTGCATTCAATCTGCCGCGCACCGTTCTCGACGGCCGACAACGAATTGGCGACCGCCAAACCCAAATCGTTATGGCAATGCGAGGAGAGAATGATCCCCTTCTCGCGGATCACCGGCAGCTTTTTAATCAAATGCGAGAAGATGAGGCCGTAGCTTGCCGGCGTGGCATAACCAACGGTATCAGGAAGATTGACCGTCGTTGCGCCTGCCTCGATCGCGGCGTGGGTGATTTCTTCCAAAAATTCCAATTCCGTTCGGCTGGCGTCCTCGGGGGAAAATTCCACGTCGTTTGTGTACTCGCGCGCCTGTTTAATCGATTCGACGCTGATGCGAATGATGTCTTCCTTGCCCTTGCGCAATTTGTATTCGCGGTGAATTTTGGAAGTTGCGCAGAACACGTGCACGCGTGATTTGGCAGCGCCTTTCACCGCCTCGCCGGCGCGCTCGACATCCTTGGGCGTGCATCGAGCCAGGCCGCAGACCGTGCTGCGGGTGATTTGCGAAGCGATCGCTTTCACCGATTCAAAATCGCCGGGCGAGCTGATGGGAAAACCCGCTTCAATGATATCGACGCCCATGGCTTCAAGAAGCCGTGCGATCTCGACTTTTTCGGGCAGTGTGAGAGTGGCTCCGGGAGATTGCTCGCCGTCGCGCAAAGTCGTGTCGAAGATTCGTACGGTTTCCATGACCGTCTCCTAATTGGAAAATGCGTAAAAACAAAAAAGCCCCACGATCCGCCGATCGTAGGGCCTTTATTCGTTCATCTTAACAGCGTCGCCTACGATCGCGCGGAGTTGTTCCCAGGACCCAGAAGGGCCAGAGAAAGTCGCAGTGCGAGTCGAAGGTTACGCTGCATGGTTCACATAGTTAATCGGCAAAATGAGGGAATGTCAATAGAACTCTTTCATTTTAACACAAAAAATGGCTATTATTTATGACTAGACATAAATTATGTCCAATTGTATTATGGATATATGAAACGTATTGCCGCCGCCAAATTCAAGGAACAGTGTCTTTCGATTCTTGATCGTGTAGGCAGTGAAGGAATAATAATTACCAAGCATGGCAAGCCCGTTGCAACGCTTCTTCCCATCAAGTCGGAGTCAGCGAAGTTGATCGGTTCGATGAAGGGGAAAATCAAGATCAAGGGCGACATTTTCTCGACGGGGCTCAAGTGGGATGCTGAATCTTGATACACATATCATTTTGTTTTCACTGGCCGACGAATTGACGCCTCGAGAACGGAAGCTTTTGTCCAACGACCAATGGAGCATCTCATCGATTGTAATTTGGGAAATCGCGAAGTTATCGATGCTTGGCCGCATTGAATTAGACCTCGATCATCTAGAACTGACACGTCTGCTGTCCGGTATTCAAACGTTTCCGATAACCGTGGATGTATGCAGGGCGATTCGTACACTTGACTTTCGATCCGATCCCGCAGATGAAATAATTGCAGCAACGAGCATCGTCAATGGAATACCATTGGTAACTCGTGATGCGCGACTCAGAAAGTCGAAAATCGTTCCCTTGGCAAACGACTAAAAGGAACCCTAATGCCCAAGCAATATTCCAAGCCCCCCGCCATGTCGATTGATGCGAACAAGAAGTACACCGCGAAATTTACCACGTCGCGCGGCGACATCGTTTGCGACCTCTTCGCCAAGGACGCGCCGATGACGGTCAACAACTTTGTTTTTCTCGCGAAAGACAAGTTTTACGATGGCACGAAGTTTCATCGAGTGATCGAGAATTTCATGATTCAAGGCGGCGACCCCGAAGGCACCGGCCGCGGCGGGCCGGGGTATCGGTTTGCCGATGAAGTCGGCGCGGGCAAGCCGAGGCACAAAGTCGGTTCACTATCGATGGCCAACGCCGGCCCGGGCACCAACGGCAGCCAGTTCTTCATCACCCACGTTGTCACGGATTGGCTCGACGGCAAGCACACGGTCTTCGGCCAGGTGACGTCGGGGCAGGAAGTCGTCGATGCGATCGAGCAGGGAGATACGCTCAAGAGCGTAACGATCACAGAAGGGTAGCCATTTGCGATTTGCGATTTGCAAATTGCGATTGATCGGGGAATTTGTATTCCGGCTGGGAATTGTTGTCGTCTTATTCGTTTCAAGCGCATTTGGGCAAACGGGACCAGCCAGCTTGCCGACCAGCGCGCCCATGCCTCGGCCGTTGCTCGATCAAATTGATCGGCGCGAATTGGGCGATTTTTATAAACCCGCCGACGCCGACAAATATTTCAAAGCCCATCAACTGATCGAACGCTATTTTGCAAATGCCGATGACCGTAAAGGAACGATTGCATCGCTCGAATCCCTGGAGATTGATGCGGCCATCATCGGACGTCTCTCACGAGTGCGACCCGATTGGCCGGATCTGAAAGCGGGGGTCTATTACATCAACGAGCATTTCGGATCGTTTGATGTCCGGTATTTCCTCGGAATACCGAAGGGATATGAGCGCGCAACCGCCCTGCCGCTGGTGATTCAGCTCCCGACGGCTGATGCGTTCGTGAACGAACCACGTCCCGACCCCTTGCAGGCGGCAGAGATCTATCGCGCGTGGATGAGCGATGAATTGACCAGGCATCCTGATGCCGTGCTCATCATGCCGCTGCTCAATCTTGAAGTGCTTTGGGGGCCAACTTACACTGGCATGAATAATGTGATTCAGCCGATGTTGCACGCGATGGGCCGCGCTAACATCGATCCGGCGCGCGTCTATTTGCTCGGTCATGGGATGTCCGCACATGCCGTGTGGAACCTGGGCTTGCACTACCCGACATATTTCGCAGCCATCAACCCACTCGCTGGCGCCGCCAGCGCCGAATGGCAGCGTCTGCGATTCATGAATCTTCGTAATGTGCTGCCGGTGGTATGGCACGATGCCGGCGACGATGTAACCAAGGTCGATGCGGCCAGGCAGATCGTGCGCGTTCTGCGCGATTTGAAGGTGGATGTGGATTACGCCGAAAGCAGGAACATCGGCCACGTACCGACCGAGGCGATTGTCGAGCAAAGCCGCCAGAAGATGTTTGCCCGAACCCGCCAGCTTTATCCCAAGCAGGTATCCATCCAGTCGAATCGACCTGACGCAATGTTCAATCGAAATGACTGGGTGCAGATCTATCAGCCTTTGAATACCGGCAAGGAAGAACATCTCCTGTTTTCCCGCGGCGGTGGGACGATGACCGTTTACGCGGCTGCTTATTCGGTGAATGCATCAATCGATAAAAACACGATCAATGTCACCAGCACCAATGTACAATCGATGCGATTTTATCTGAACGAACAGATGGTTGACATGAATCGCGCGGTGTCAGTTGTTGTCAATCGCAAACCGCGATTTGAAGCGGTACTCAAACCGAATTTCGAGCAGATGCTGAAAGACCAGCTTTTCATCGGACGAGGCTGGAGATATTACACCGCCATCGTCGATATCGATTTTGGAACGGTTCGCTGAGATTTTTTTCGCAGGTCGTCGAGCATGGACTGCAAAGTATTTCCCATCAAAGCGACGATCTCATCCGGGTTCAAACCATCGAAATTCATTGGCGGGCCATATGCGATTCGAATTCTGAACGGCTTTGGAAGCTTGCGCCACCTTGGCCAGGATTCGAAGGCTCCGTCGATGACGACCGGAATGACGGGCACACCCGCCCGGCGAATGACGACGATCACGCCGGGCAGAATCTTGCCGATCTGGCCGGTTCGGGTTCGTGTGCCCTCGGGAAACACGGTCAATAAATTGCCTTCCTGAAGGCGGGATATCGCCTGCTTCAAAGCCGCGACATCCGCAGTACCCCGGCGAATGGGAAATGCGTGCAATGAACGGATCAACCACGTAAAAAACCGGTTGTCTTCGAACAAATCGGTTTTTGCCATGTAACTTACTGGCCGCTTCAGTTTCACCCCGATCAAAACGGGGTCGAAGAAGCTTTGATGACTTGATAGCAGCAGCGCGCCGCCCTCCCTGGGGATGTTTTCGGCTCCATACACTTTCAGGTCGGAAAAAAGTGTAAAGAAGATGCGGGATGGCACCTGCACGATTCGCCAAAACAATGATCGCTCAGGCGTGTTAATCATGCGGCGCGTCCGGGCTGAACCATCTGCACGATTCGGTCGATCACCTGCTCTTGGCTCAATTCGGTGGTGTCGATTTCGATCGCATCGGCTGCCTTTGCAAGCGGTCCCACCGCGCGGCTGGCGTCGCGATGATCGCGGGCGATGATTTGCGAGAGAATTTCGTTGTAATCGACGGCTTCGCCACGAGCACGAAGTTGATTGACCCGTCGGCGGGCGCGCTCCTGAGGCGTGGCATCAAGATAAAACTTGAATTGAGCGTTCGGGAAAACGACCGTCCCCTGATCGCGACCTTCGCTGACCAGGCTCGCGCGCTCGCGACCGATTCGCTGCTGTTGCGCAACCAGCATCTCGCGAATGGCTGGGACGACTGCAACATACGATGCCGCACGCGTGGCGTCGCTGCTGCGCAATAAATGGCCGACGTTGTCATTGTTCAGCTTGATGGTTGGCGGCTGCTGCGACCAATCAAAGTCGATTCGGACATGGCGCGCAACAAAGGTCAGTTCGCGAACATCTTCCAGATTGACCTGCCGGCGAAGTGCTTCCAACCCAATGGCGCGATACATCGCGCCGGTATCGAGAAAATCAAAGCCAAGCCGTTTGGCGACGGCCATTGCCACGGAGGATTTTCCGGTCCCAGCCGGACCGTCGATCGTGATGATCACGCAGATAATAATGCGGGAATCAACCCAAGCTGGCAAGCTGTTGATAAAGTGCCGCCGCCGTGCGCGAGCCGCCGTGCAGCGCATCCAGGTCGAACTTCTCGTTGGGAGAGTGCACCCGGTCATCGGGCAAACCAAAACCGATGAGCAGCGTATCGATCCCCAGCTCACGCTTAATCAAACCGACCACCGGAATGCTTCCACCCTCGCGCATGAAAGTCGGATCTTTGCCAAAGCCGATTTTCAAAGCTTCGGCAGCAAGTTTGGTGGGCTTGCTGTCGATGGGCACGAGCACCGGTTCGGATGCGCCGTACCATTTGATATCGACCTTGACGTTGGGCGGACAGTTGGAACGGATGGCGTCATAAAACGCTTTCTGAATCCTGGCGGGATTCTGATTGGGCACGAGTCGCATGGATATTTTGGCCGATGCGGTAGATGGAATCACCGTTTTGGCGCCAGGGCCTTGATAGCCGGTGGTGATGCCGTTGACGTCACACGTCGGCCTTGCCCATTTGCGTTCGAGTGAAGTAAATCCCTTCTCGCCACTGCCCGCGCTTAAACCGAGATTCCGGGCAAATTCATCTTCGGAAAATGGAAGCTTTCGCCACATCTCCCGTTCCTGCACAGTCAATTCGGCGACGTCATCATAAAAGCCGGGAATCGTGACTCGGCCGTCCTTGTCGTGGAGCGTGCTCACAATTTCACAAAGCACATTGGCTGGATTGGGCACGGCCCCGCCGAACAATCCGCTGTGCAAATCGTGGCTCGGGCCCGTCAGGAAAACTTCGGCGTAGCACAGTCCGCGCAAACCATACGTGATGGCGGGCAAACCGCGCGCGAATTGGTTGGTGTCGCTGATGACGGCAATGTCAGCTCGAAGAGCCTGGCGATTCTCCTTCACAAACGCTTCAAGGTGGTCCGAACCAATTTCCTCCTCGCCTTCGATCAGCATGGTGAGATTGACCGGCAAACCACCATGAGCCTGCCACGCCAGGACGGCTTCGCAGTGGCACCAGACCTGGCCCTTGTCATCGGCTGCCCCACGGGCGTAGATCGCATTGTCGCGGATGGCGGGCTTAAACGGAGGCGTCGTCCACTGCTCCAGCGGCTCGGGGGGCTGAACGTCGTAATGGCCGTATAAAAGCACAGTTGGCCGACCGGGCTGATGCTTATTTTTGGCCACCACAATCGGATGGCCCGGCGTGGGCATGACCGATACATCAAGCTGGCCAAATTCAAGCTGGTCCGCCAGCCAGGTCGCACAGCGAAACATATCCGTTTTATGCTGTGGATTCGTGCTGACGCTGGGGATGGACAGGAATTCCGTCAGGGCAGCAACCGACTGGTGACGGCGGGAATCAACGGTTTTAAGAACGTCTTGAATCATCATGGTGGATGCGCGATTGAGATAAACGATCATCTCATCGCGCATCCACATCTGCAAGGACCCCGGCTAGGCATGCTGCTCAGTCCACTGGCTCAGGCCGGCGCCATGGCTGCCTTCGCGAAATTCCTCGATCATTTGCCGGTTAAAGGCGGGTATATCGTCCGGCTTGCGGCTGGTGACCAGTCCCCGGTCTGTGACAACTTCCTGATCGACCCAATCCGCGCCGGCGTTGCGCAAATCAGTTTTCAGGGAAGGCCAGCTTGTCATTTTGCGCCCCTTGACCACGCCGGTTTCAATCAGTGTCCATGGACCATGACATATCGCGGCAATTGGTTTGCCCGCTTCCACAAACGCCTGAACGAATTTGACCGCCGCCGGATTCATCCGCAGGCGATCGGGATTTGCAACACCGCCGGGCAATACCAGGCCGTCATAATCCCGGGCGTCGGCGACATCGATCGGTACATCCACGTCGAATTCGTCCCCAGGTGAGTCGTGTTGAAACCCCTTCACACTTCTCGGCTGAGGCGAAATTAAATCCGTTCCGGCGCCTGCTTCCTCCAAGGCTTTTCTCGGCTCTGTCATTTCAACCTGTTCAAAACCGTTTTCGACCAGAATGGCGATCTTTTTTCCTGATAATTCGTTGGACATCGTTACCTCCACAAATTGGTGATAATGATGCTATGATCGCGCAAAAATCAATTGCAAGACCAGGGCAATTAAAAATGAGGAGGGGGGGGGAAATTTATTTCAGCGCGGCCAACGCCTGTTCGGTCGAAGGCTCGGAGATGAGAGTGGCGACGAAAGCCTTGTGCTGATCGATGGCAATTGGAACGTATTTGCCGGTGGAGGTTGCAATTAACGAATTGGCGGAGTCGGTGATCTTGGCGGTGGCTTCAACGAGTTTAGGCCGAAGGGTCTCGACATGCGCAAGGATCGTGAGGGATTGCCCGACATGCACTGACTGCCTATACCTGACCGTCAGTTCGCCGCAGACGCAAAACCGCCGGCCTCGCCAGGTGGCCGCCCAGACCATGGCTTCATCGAGCACCGTCGCCAGCACTCCGCCATGAATCATGCCTTCAAAACCGATATGTTCGGCGCGTGGAGCAAAATCGACGCGAACATCGCTCGTCGCCGGATCGACATGAAGATCGAGCTGCAATCCATGCGGATTACTTCGCCCGCACACAAGACAGCCCGGGGAATGGGGTAACTGAAGCATGACCGGTTTGCCAGAGATACCGCGATGCTGTCCTGGCTGCAATAGGTCAGGTGCTGATGATTTCGGCCGGATCGGGATCGACGATTTCCGCGGAAACTTCCTGCTGCATGCGCCACAGCACATAGAGCGAACTGAATCCCACGTAAAAGAAGCCGCCGCAGAAGATGGTCAGGAATGGAATCGTCCAATACCCAAAGCCATACCAGAGGCTGATCCAGATACACGTCGCCATGTAAATGCCGAACGCGATTTCGACAATCGGCAAAGCCAGGCGATGGAACGTAATCACTCGTTCGGCACGGAAGATGGTATTGTTCTCGCGGCCGGTGACACCGTATTTCGGCGTTCGAACGAATTCACTGGGCTTGCGCCGGATGGCGCTCCAGATCGCCTCGAAAACGGCTTTGGAGTTGTTCAGGCTGACACCAACACCAAGGCTCATCAGAAACGGCAGGTACAGGAGGGTTTTCCAGCCGGCTTTTTCACCCAGAAGCTCGCGCTGGCCAAAAACAAAAAAGGTGCTGGCCGAACACGTAGCCAACAGAAACAGGCTGAAGCTGAAAATGTAATGGCCCCATGTATTGGCTTTTAAGGGAGCAAAATACGTGAAGAACGTCGGGTACATGGAGAGCGTCAAAATCACCATCAGCGGGTAAACCAGCGTATTGGTCAGGTGAAAAAACGCCTCGGTCTTGATTCGCCTGGATAAATGCTTTGAACGAATAATGCTGGGGAGCAGCTTGATGGCCGTCTGCATGGAACCTTTGGTCCAGCGATGGGCCTGCTGTTTGAAGCTGATCATTTCCGGGGGCAATTCAGCCGGAGCACAGAATTGCGGCAGATAAACGAATTGCCAGCCCTTGATTTGCGCCCGGTAGGAGAGATCGAGGTCTTCGGTGAGCGTATCGTGTTCCCAGCCGCCGGCGTCGTCGATCGTCGTACGTCGCCAGATGCCGGCAGTTCCGTTGAAATGCATAAACCGGCCGCTACGGTTGCGGGCGGTATGTTCGATGACGAAATGCCCGTCGAGGAATATCGCCTGCCCCTTGGTCAGCAGGGACGCATCGCGGTTGAGATGATCCCATCGCACCTGGATCAGGCCGACTTTTTCGTCCGTAAAGTGATGCACGACGTTATTGAGAATGTCCGGCGGCGGAACGAAATCTGCGTCGAAAATGGCAATGAATTCGCCGCTCGCCTGCCGCAAACCTTCCGCCAACGCTCCCGCCTTGTAGCCGACCCGGTTCGTGCGGTGGACATACTTGATCGGGTGTCCCTGGGCAGCCATTTCCTCGCAGGCGCGCCGGGCGATTTCCGCGGAATGATCCATGCTGTCGTCAAGGACCTGGATTTCAAGCAACTCGCGAGGGTAATCAATCTGGCAGGACGATTTGATGATGCGCTCCGCCACGACGTCTTCGTTGTACATGGGTAGCTGGACGGTGATCCTGGGGAGTTTTTCAAACTTGTTTTTGGGAACGTGCAGGTGGTTGCGATACTTCACGTAAAGGTAGACCAGCACATATCGATGAAAGCCGTATATGGCCACACCAGCGAGAATAGCCACATATGTAATGATTCCCGCCTGCTGGATGAGCTGTTGCAACATAAAATGCTTTTTTTCAGTTAGTCAGACTCGTTGCGACAGGCAGTGCTTCAATGCACTCTGGATTCCCTTTAATTGTGGGATTCTAAAGATATTGAGAGGAAAGTGTCAACAAGTGCTCGCCGTATCGTGAGTTGAGGGAATCCCGGATGCGCGCAATAGGGCTGTATTGAGCGGAATAAGGCGATTCCGATAAAAGCGAAGCGAGGCAATTTATGATGAAGCTTCAGGCGCAGCCGGGGTTTCGGGCGCGGGCTCGTCTTTCCTGGCGCGATTCTTGATCGCGCTGGCAGCAAACTCATGCCGCCGCTGATTGCGTTTGCGACGAAGCCCCGCACTGCGACGCGCCTGGCCTTGAGGTTTGGATTCCTCTGTCAGCAATTGCAACAGCGCCCAGCTTCCACCATCACCAATTCGATAGTCAGACGTCTTGATGATTCGGGTGTAGCCGCCCGTACGGTCTTTGAACTTGGGAGCGATCTCTGAAAAAAGCTTTTGCACGACTGTTTGACCGGTGAACTCCTGGTCCACATCCACCAGCCGACGATCCTGCAATTGAGCAATGACTCGGCGACGCGCGTTCAGCGTGTTCGTTCGCGCGAGAGTAATCAGCTTCTCAGCGAAGGATTTGACCTCCTTGGCCTTTGGTAGCGTGGTGCGAATCTTGCCGTTTTCGAACAGGCTTTGCACCAGATTGCGGCGAAGTGCTTTGCGGTGTTCAGTGTCGCGGCTGAGCTGCCGGCCGCGAATCATGTGACTACTCATGGATTACCTCATCTACAATCTGCTGATTTTGACTTGCGATCCGGATCAAATTCCAATCACGGATCGCAAATCAAAACCGCAAAAGCCTCTTATGGGTTGGCCGGCTGTTCGGCATTGTTCACTTCGGACGACGGCTGCGCTTCTTCTTCGTGCTGCGCGGGAGCAGCCACTGGAGCATTCAAATCCATGCCCAGGCTCAAGCCCATGTCGCCCAGCCGCCGCTTCACTTCGCGCAGGCTCGTCTTGCCGAAACTGCGAACCTTCAACAGTTCCTGATCCGTCTTCTGAACCAGGTCGCGAACTGTCTGAATTTTCGCCGATTCCAGGCAGTTGTTGGCCCGCACCGACAAATCCAGTTCCTGGACCGTCATGCCCAGCTTTTGCTGAAGATCGGGATCGACCGTCGCGCGTGTTGCTTCACGCAGACCGGCCACCGCATCATCGTTGGCGGTTTCACTGCCCAGTTCAAAGTATTGCACAAACGGATTCAGGTGCTTGCGCAGGATCTTGGCGGCTTCGACCAATGCCATTTCGGGGCTGACCGTGCCGTTGGTCCAGACTTCCAGAATCAGGCGATCAAAGTCGGTTCGTTGTCCGACGCGGGCATCTTCCGTGGAATAGCGAACGCGCGTGACCGGCGAATAAATCGAGTCCACCGCGATCAGGCCAACTTCCTGCTCCTCGGTGTCCATGATGTTTTCAGCGGCAGTCACATAGCCGCGACCCTTGCCCACGGTCAGCGTCATTTCAAAGCTTACATCTTCAGTCAGCGTGGCAAGCACCTTGTCCTTGTTGACGACGGTGATCGCGGGGTCGCCTTGAAACATCGCGCCGGTGATCGGGCCGGACTTCTTGGCGACCACTGTCATTTCCTTGGGTTCATCGGCATCGAGCTTAACGATCAAGCCCTTGATGTTGAGAATGATGTCCGTGACATCTTCCATCACGCCTGCAAGGCTGGAAAATTCGTGGTCTGCACCGCGGATGCGCACATGAGTGACCGCAGCGCCTTCGAGCGACGAAAGCAAAATTCTCCGAAGGCTATTGCCCACGGTCGTGCCAAAGCCGCGTTCAAACGGCTCGGCGGTAAAACGGCCATATGTTTCTGTTGAAACCTGGTCATCGCGGGTCACCCGCGACGGCAGTTCCAAACCACGCCATCGAATTCTCATGACAATCTCCTTGCATTGAATTGAATTGCAGGTGGTTCCCGTCCCGACCATTCGGGACAATCTGTTCACCCGCCTCGTCAATCAATGCTCATTTAATTTCGATTTTTGATTTGCGAATTTCGATTTTAGCGCCGGTTGCGAACAAATTCGCAAATCGGCAATCGCAAATCCCAATTTTCGCTATACCCTTCGCTTCTTTGGTGGGCGGCAACCGTTGTGAGGCAACGGCGTGACGTCCTCGATTCCGCTGATCTTCAAACCGGAATTCTGCAGATTGAGAATGGCCTGCTCGCGGCCGGCGCCGGGGCCCTTCACTTTGACTTCCACTTCGAGCATGCCGTGCTTCTTGGCTTCGTTTGCAGCCTTTTCAGCAGCGCGACCAGCAGCGAACGGAGTGCTCTTGCGAGCGCCCTTGAAACCGACCGTCCCGGCGGAAGCCCACGAAATGGTCTCGCCATTCGTGTCGGTGATGGTCACCATGGTGTTATTGAACGTCGCCTTAATATGGGCGACACCCTTGGTCACGCCCTTGCGAATTTTCTTTTTGGGCCCGCCCTTGGCGCCCGCCGCCGGCTTTGCGCCGCCGGCTGCTGGTGCGGATGTTTGTGCTGGTGCATCTGCCATAATAACTGATCCTCAAAACTTACGCCGTATCGATATCCGGCGAACCGTATTACTTCCCGAGTTCCTTCACGCCCTTCTTGCCGGCAACCGTCTTTCGCGGACCCTTTCGCGTACGCGCGTTGGAACGCGTTCGCTGCCCGCGGACAGGCAGGCTTCGGCGATGCCGCGAGCCGCGGAAGCTGCCGATCTCACGAAGACGCGCGATGTTCTGCTGAACCGCGCGACGCAGCGCGCCTTCCACCAGCAGATCGCGATCGATGATGCCGATGATCTTGGCGAGTTCGTCTTCGGTCAGTTCCTTGGCGCGGCGATGAAATTCAATGCCTGCTTCCTTGAGGATGACCTTGCTGTTGGTTCGGCCGACTCCATAAATGTACGAAAGGCTGATCCAGATCGGCTTGTCCGGCGGAATGTCGACACCTGCGATACGAGGCATAATTACTCCAGCTTGCTCATTGCAATCGACCCGTAGACTTGGCGATCGGATCGCCAAGATCCACTGGCCCTTGCATGCTCCAAGGTTATCCCTGCTTCTGTTTGTGCTTGACGTTGATGCAGATGACTCGCACGACGCCTTTGCGCCGAACGATCTTGCAGTTCTCACAAATCCTGCGAACACTTGCTCTAACTTTCATAATTTCACCGAAATTTCGAATTAGTTATCGTAACGCAATAGGCGATCCAAGGCAAGTTTGCCCGAAAACGCGTGCTGGTTCTTTTAGCCCCGCCGCTTGCGGCGGGGCTAAAAGAACCAATCTCAAATGACCCATTGCCCGAAAACGCGGTTACAAGTCAAAAGGCGGCCTGCCATCGGTAAGAATATCCACGCCATCCTCCGTAATAGCCACGGTATGCTCAAAATGGGCC